>CAZNWG010000075.1:0-1565 GCA_964576905.1 uncultured Candidatus Saccharibacteria bacterium | reverse complement strand
GTCGACACTCCGGGGCATGCTGATTTCGGCTCAGAGGTTGAGCGCGTACTTCGCTCCATTGACTCGGTACTCCTCATTGTCGACGCGCAAGAAGGCCCGATGCCCCAGACACGTTTCGTGCTCAAGAAATCTCTCGAGCTCGGCCTCAATCCCATTGTCATCATCAACAAAATTGATAAACCGGCAGCGAATCCCCACAGAGCAGAGGAGCAAGTCCTCGAGCTTTTCCTCGAGCTCGGCGCAAACGATGAACAGGCGAATTTCACTACCGTATACGCGATCGGTCGTCAAGGGATAGCGAAGCGCTCTCTCACCGATGAATCGACCGACCTCACACCGCTCCTCGACACCATTCTCGAAAAAGTACCCACCGCAAAGGGTTACTCAGAGGGTGAGGTGCTCCGCGCACAGGTCTTCAACCTCGGGTACGACAACTTCCTCGGACGCCTCGCAATCGCGCGCATCTATGAGGGTGAGCTCAAAAACAGTCAGAACGTATTCATTCTTCACAATGGTCAAGAGCCGAGAAAGGGAAAGGTGACGAAGCTCTTCACGTTCAAAGGTATTGAGCGCATTGAATCAACCACGGCATACGCAGGGGATATTGTCATTATTGCAGGATTTCCAAATATTAACATCGGAGAGACCATCAGTGATATTGATGGCGCGCAACCACTCGATGCGATTGCTGTGGATCAACCGACCATCGCGCTCGACTTTGTGGTCAACAACTCACCGTTTGCAGGGCGTGAAGGAAAATACGTGACCACGCGCCAAATACGCGAACGTCTTGAAAAGGAGCTCGAAATTAACGTCGGTCTTCGTGTGGATTTTGATGGTGTGGGTGATTCGTGCAAGGTGTATGGCCGTGGTGAAATGCACATATCCATTCTCCTTGAAAATATGCGCCGTGAAAAGTATGAACTGCAGGTTTCCCAGCCACAGGCAATTATCGAAGAACGTGCTGATGGCAAATACGAGCCATTTGAAGAAGTGACCGTGGACATTCCGAGTGAATTTCAAGGTGATGTTATTGAAAAGCTCGGACGCCGTGGCTTCATCATGCAGGATATGCGCGTGCATGAGAATCAAGTGCGCCTCATTTTTGAAGGACCAACGCGGGGACTCCTTGGGTATCGTGGTCAATTCATCATCGACACACGGGGTTTGGGCATTCTCTGTTCACGCGTTATCGGTTTTAAGCCGTACGCGGGTGAGATTAAGAAGCGTCAGGCCGGCTCGATGGTATCTATGGCATCAGGGAAAGCCCTTGGCTTTTCACTCTGGAACCTGCAAGATAGAGGACAGCTGTACATAGGACCAGCTACCGAAGTGTATGAGGGTATGGTGATTGGAAACACCTCGAAAGGCGAAGAGATGATGGTCAACCCGACGAAGGGGAAGCAACTCACGAACATTCGCTCATCGAGCTCCGATGAGGCGCTCACGCTCACTCCGCACCGACCGCTCACGATTGAACTCGGACTTGAGATCATGGCAGACGACGAGTACCTCGAGGTAACCCCGACATCCGTGCGCCTCCGCAAGCAAGTATTGAAGGAAAC
>CAZNWG010000074.1:0-1600 GCA_964576905.1 uncultured Candidatus Saccharibacteria bacterium | reverse complement strand
CGTGAGGAATGCGTCCCGCGCCTCTTCCATGAGATGCACGATACTCACCGTACCATCACTCCGGCACGACCCCTTGATGATTCCCTTACCATCCCGTCCCCAGAGAAATGCGGGTCTCTCATACTCCTCCGCAAGTGCGTGCGCGACGAGCCCGACCAAGGACGGGCGCCACTCGGGATTCCCCATGACAATCACCGAAGGAATTTCGGGAAGCTGGTGCATGCGCTTTTTGGCCTCCTTGGTCATACTCGCCACCACTCCTTTTCGCTCGTTATTGAGTTTTTCGAGATGTTCCACATACATTCCCGCCTCTCCCTCATCTTTCGTGCGGAGCATATGAAAGGCATCCTCGGGATCATCCATGCGTGAAGCTGCGTTGATGCGTGGCCCAATCGTGAACCCAATGTCATCTTCGGTGAGGTGTTGCTGACTTCCACCCGCCTTACGGAGGAGATGCTGAATACCAGGGCGTTTTGATTTTCGGAGCACCGAAAGCCCGTACCGTGCGAATATACGACTCTCGTCTTGAAGGGGCATCATGTCGGCAATCGTCGCTATCCCGACGAGGTCGAGCCACCACTTCTCCCATCCATCTTTGAGTGTGATGCTCCCATTCTCCTTTCCGCGAATGAGTATCGCCTGTACGAGTTTAAATGCGACCGTCGTCCCGCATATCCCTTGGAAAGGGTACGCGTCATCGCGTTTCGGGTTGATGATTGCGTACGCATGGGGGAGTGTTGCAGAGGGCTCATGGTGGTCGGACACAATCACATCAATTCCCGCTGTATTCGCTCTCTCGACCGCCGTGTGGTCGGTAATACCGCAGTCGACCGTGATGATGAGTCCCGCACCACGCTCAATGAACTTCGACACTGAGTCTGCATTGAAGCCATACCCCTCGTCGTGACGGTGCGGAATGTAGTTTTCAAAATTGGTGTACTCTATCGCCGTAAAGAAATCGTGGAGGAGAACACCGCCTGGGATACCATCACAATCGTAGTCGGTGTACACCACGATGTGCTCGTCGTTTTTGATTGCACGGAGCACGCGTTCCACCGCCTTTTCCATATCAGTGAGGAGAAACGGGCTATGGAGCTGTGTCTCGTAGTCGGGATTGAGAAACCGCTCCGCGCCGACCGCATCGGTGATTCCTCGGTGAAAGAGAAGTTGCTGGACGAACGCGTCGTACGCACCGAGCATATCAGCCACCTCCTTCGGAATGGCGCGCGGTTCACAGATTTTAGAATTCGCCATGGTGGAGTGATTTTAACACATTATAGAACTATGTTTTTTCTGCAAAAATCCACCCCATTTCAAAAATACTTTTAAGAGTACGATAAATTTCTTCACTCTCAATCACCATACCGAACTGTTCTCGAAATGACATTATTGCAATATATCGTTTACCATACAAATCTATCTCTACTCCAAAGGGAAATAGCTCCTTTGAGATAGTACGCGTATTTCGTAACCACTTGGAGTCATCTGCAACGTACGATTTGATAAGTGGACTTTCTGAAGCAAGTACACGCACCCAAATTTTTTGAGCGACTCGTCGCGGGAGATACCCATACAGAAAATCATGATTGAGAGATTTAAG
>CAZNWG010000073.1:0-1894 GCA_964576905.1 uncultured Candidatus Saccharibacteria bacterium | reverse complement strand
CCAGCTGCTGGAGAAACACCATTTGCTGTTTGCCATGCGGCTACAGCTGCTGCGGTAACAGAACCGAAGTAACCTGTTGAACCACCTGCGTTAGTAAAGTATGTAGGTGTAAGGTAGTCCTGAAGACACTTTACATCTGCACCCTGTGAACCAACTGTAAGTGCACGTGTGAACGTACAACCTGCTGCTGGAGTTGTTGCTGCAGGAGTTGATCCCTGAAGCGCTGCAATCTGCGCCATGAGGGCGTCGATTTGTGCTTGAAGCTCTTCTGCTGTTGCTGCCTTTGCAGGTGTAGCAAGCATAACGAGCATTGAAGCTGCGACAAAAGCTACAAAGAGCTTTGAAGCAACTGATTTTACTGTAATGTTCATAAATAAAACTATTTATAACTTGTTTACTCTAATAATAAGAATTAATTCTTATTTGCGAACAGCCCGTCGAAGGACTGCTCACGAATATCACTATTCCATATATATGTGTACAAAGCGTGCTGTGCGCATGCGATGTTGGGTCGACACCCGCATATATGATGGATTAGCTACAATATAAGACTGAGATACTTTCATTTGCTAAACGTAAAGGGAGAAGGAAAATTCGGGAATTCAAGCATCAAAGATGCCTATTGTTTTATGTGCGTCTGCACATGTGTATGTAGTGAACATGTAGTCCACATTTTCAAAGAACAAATACCTCCGCTGTATGTACTACGCTTTAAAAAAAGCGCGCATAACGCGTGATAGATATAGTATACAGAATAAATCCGATACTACACCCCATTCTGCCTGTGGATACTGTGCATATCTATGCGGTGTATCTCCAAAAAGAATGTTGGGAAAGTGTACGTTTCGTGACTTACAAAGTCAACCAAACATACTGCCTCCCACTGCGTATTATGACGATTGTATGCATCACATCTTACGCGGAAATGATGCTTTCAGGGACGGATTTCCGTGCCCTGTCTTTTTCTCTTTTTTGCAAAAGAGAAAAAGACAGGGCAAGAAAAGTCATTCAATCAGAGACACTACCGAGGTCGCATCTCCACATCACTCGTACCCCATTCTGCAAAGGAACAACCTCCACAATGTCCTTTTATACCAGTTTGTATTTACTCCACCTTCTCTCCCCGTCTCGGAGTATGAGATTGTCCTTTATCATGTCTATGAGTTCTCTCTGTATTGTCTTTTCGCTACAGTCCGTGATGGTCGTGGATATGTCTTTAATGCTCGCCTCACCCTTGTCTTTTATGATACCGAGGATGCGCTCTCTGCGGGAAAGGGTTGGCACTTCACGCGAGATAGTGACTTCGCTTCTCCTCTCTTGGGGCAGAACCTTTCGCTTTTCCTCTTTGCGCTCCACCTTCACCTCCTCAAAGGTGAAGGGGTTGCGATCGGGTGCTTCGATGTACTTCCTGAGCGAGCGATGCACTGTATCAATTTCATTGAGGAACACCTCCAAGTATCCCTCGCGGAGGATGCGGGAGGCGTGGAGGATGCGGAGTTTGCTCTCGAGAATGAGGAGTGCGTGCTGTATCTCACGTGCGTGTACATCGGCATACGAGCGGGGAGAGCGGAGTGCGAGCAAAACGACATCGAGGAGCGTTTTCGCGGACTCTTCTGCGTCACGCACGATAGTGTCTTTTTGTCCTTCTTGTATGTCTGCATTGAGTATATAAAAGACTGCGCAGACAATCTTTTCTGTCTTTTTGAAAATGTATTTATAAAACTCTACATCTTCGGCTATCCTGTACTGTGGTTTTGTCTGATAGGATGTGTCTTTTGCGTCCATATAGTCTTATATATGACCTTTTATAATGGGGAACGTTCTTAATGGACAGTATACGACATTTTGACCGCTATTGGAATGTGACTCTGATGGAATTTTGTGTTGGAGTTTG
>CAZNWG010000072.1:0-1934 GCA_964576905.1 uncultured Candidatus Saccharibacteria bacterium | reverse complement strand
TGTTTCATTATAACGGTAGAGCGGTCAGAGTTGTAGTGGCAATGTAGGTGCCTCCCGTCTGCACGACCGAGCCACCGATTCCAACACGAAAATTCACGGTCGTCGTGGAGCCATTCGGAGTGTTCGCGGACATACGGCGTACAATTTCAACAGCACTGGTACTGAGTCCATCCCAACATGCAAGATCCGTTTCTTGTGTGCCCCCCGTGCCACAGACCGCACCATTATCCTTAAATCGCGCAGTCACATCCACTCCCGACGGAGAGTAGCCGAGGTGTGCATCAGGAGCGTTGGTGATAAAAGTGAAATCGGGATTTCCCACAGGCACGTAGTCGGCTATTGTATCGCTCCCTTTTTGCATCGCAGGACTCTGCGAAGCGGAGATGGTCATCTGGTACCCGGCAGAACTATCAGTCGTGACCGTCACCGTCGTCGAGCCGTTTGCAATACCACCGGAGATACCAGGGATAGACGGTGTCATCAGTACCGAAGAAACGGCGGTCATAGAAATAAAAGTGGTGAGCATCTGCTGATACCCCGCCTTAAGATTATAACTCGCACTTGTCCCATCACCAGTAGCCACTTCACCTGCAGTAGACTCGAGTGAATAATTTGTCGAAGTAGCGAGTCCTCCGCCAAAATTGACGGAATCACTCTGAATACGATAATTAGTGCTTTGCATTACCTGTGCACTTGCAAAAACAATACTTAAAAGCAAAACGGGGGTAAAAATAAGTGCAACAGTTGCAGTGACAAGCGTATCACGAAGACTCATACGCTTGTTTACTTACGCTTAAATTCAAATTTTCTGAAGAATGCACGAATTATGAAAAGAACAAAGAAGACAACTGCAAAACCTCCCGCAAGTGGCTTCCACGGAAGAACCCAGAATGAGTAGCTGAGGGTATCAATTGTGTCATCGTAGCTCCGATTGATATTGACCGTTGCGGTGTAACGACCAAAGAGAAAATCACGGTCCCAGGAGATTTCTCGTAAACGGAGAGATTGTGGAAGTACAAACCACGGCTCAAGTTGCACAAAACCAACCTCCTCATCAAACATATTTGTTATGCGCATCTCTCCATATGGAACAAGGTGAATTGAGCCTGTATTCTCAAAAAGAATACCAAAATTAATGGGGGTCTTCTGATAGAACATTTTCTTTGGTGACGTACTAAAATCTTTAAGTCCACCATCTTTTTCTACAGCACCAGGAACTGTGACGAAAAAAAGAGTTCCGATGCGCGCAATAATAGCTGACTGTGGTACAGTCCCCCCCGTGTTACCCGCTTCTGCATCGATAGCCACAGTATCAATGAGCACACTACCGTAGAGTCCTCCTGGATCTGCATTTGCAGGCACAGAAATAGTCACCGGAATGCGCGCACGCTGGTTATGATTAAGTTCAAAGCGTGTATGCGGAACAGAAATATAATCTTTAAGGGAATAAGGTCCAGTATCGTCCCCAAGTAGCACAATGGAAGTAGCAGGATCCATTGACCCTTCTGCATCTTCAACAGTTACATTAAAAGCGTGTCGTTCACCAGTACGATTAGTAACAAGCATTTCTACGACTTTTGTCTCACCCGGCTTCACGGTGATATCGACTTTACCGGGACCAACAACAAAGTCACCCATAACTGCGTCACCACCAGGAATACCTTCGGTAGCATACGGTGCTGGCTCTGCTATAAGCAAAGACTCAGATGTTGTAGCTTGTGAAGCAGAAGTCGGTATTTCCTCCTCTCCGTGCACCCCAGAAGGGAGTGCATAGAGAGAAAAGAGTGCACAAATCACAAAGGCGAAAATAAAATTTTTGTGCACGGTTGCAGACATACTATAAGTCGAAGTGTACTATGGATTAGTGACCGCAGTCAACGTACCTGTCGCATAGTAGTACGTAGCAGGAAGTGCTGGGGATGGATTGCTTGGTA
>CAZNWG010000071.1:0-1990 GCA_964576905.1 uncultured Candidatus Saccharibacteria bacterium | reverse complement strand
GCTAGCAAAGAACCCATGGTCCCACCCACTGGGGTGGGGTTCTTTACAATTCCAAAAATAAGCGCACAATTTATGTATTATGGAAAACACAGCAAAGAACTTTGCCCTTCAGTTGGGCTCGTTGGTGTCATTATACGTAACTATCATCGGTCTTATAATGCTATTGTTTAGCGTTATCACCGTACATTATCCGGATGCAGCTCAAGGGTACTGGGAAATCGAGAGCGCAGCTACGACCATTCGCTTCGGCATTGCGATGCTCATTGTTTTCTTTCCCGTGTACCTCATCCTTACTCGTCTCGTTAATAATGTGCGCAGAAACGAACACGGTACCTACCTCATGCTCACCAAGTGGCTCATTTACCTCTCACTTCTCGTGGGCGGAGCCGCTATTCTCGGTGACCTTGTCGGTGTCATCAATGGTTTCCTGAACGGTGAACTCACTATTCGCTTCGCACTCAAAGCACTCTCATTCTTTGTTGTTATCGCTTCCGCATTTGTGTACTACCTCTTTGACGCGAAGGGGTACTGGCAGACACACGAGAAAGAATCGATCACGTACGCGATTGGTGCTACCGTCCTCGTCATTGCGGGATTGACACTCGGTTTCATGAACACTCAGACACCAAGCGAGGTGCGCGAGTATCGACTCGACACAACGCAAATTACCGACTTGACGCTCATGCAGTCAAACGTTGAATCATCCTTCAATACGAAAGGCACACTTCCTCAATCACTCAATGATGCTTTCGATGGTATGCAAATTCCAGTCGCACCTGAAAACCGCGATGCCTATACGTATCGGGTTATCAGCCCAACTTCGTATGAGCTCTGCGCAACCTTTGCGTATGAATCGAGTAAAACCGAACAGATGCAGTACTCTGAGCCAATGTACGTGGGTGATATGGGTATCAAAGGGAACAACAACTGGACTCACGGAAAAGGTAAGTGGTGCTTCACACGAAATGTAACACCACTTGGCGAGAAGCCACTCATGCAATAACTGGACATATTCCATTTTAACTGCATAATTGTGAATATATTACACATGGCTTGTTTTTTCTATGCATAAAAAGTTCAATCACGAAGAAATTGAAAAAAAGTGGCAAAATGAGTGGATTGCGCTAAACCTCAATACCACAGACGACACGCCAGAGAAGCAAAAAGTGTATGTGCTCGACATGTTCCCCTATCCATCTGGTGACGGACTACACGTGGGACATCCAAAAGGATATATCGCCACAGACATCTATTCACGATTCAAAAAAATGTCTGGATTTGAAGTACTTCACCCGATGGGGTGGGATGCCTTTGGTCTTCCTGCTGAAAACTACGCAATCAAGCATAAAGTACACCCACGTGTCGCAGTTGAGAAAAATATTGAAAATTTTAAAAATCAACTTGCACACCTCGGGTTTAATTACGACTGGAGTCGTGAAATAAACACCACAGACCCTGCATACTACAAGTGGACTCAGTGGATATTTTTGAAACTGCTCGAAAAAGGTCTTGCGTACGAATCGTACGAGCCAATTATTTGGTGCCCTTCGTGTCAGACGGGACTTGCAAACGAGGACCTCGAGAGTGATGGGACGTGTGAACGATGTGGGACCATGACGGAGCGAAAGCCGATGCGCCAGTGGGTCCTTCGTATCACTGAGTACGCGGACCGGATGCTCACGGATCTCGATACACTCACCGCGTGGCCTGAACACATTAAAGAAGCGCAACGGAACTGGATTGGTCGCTCGAACGGGGCGGAACTCACCTTCAAACTTTCTACAGGTGATGCAGTGACCGTATTTACCACACGCCCTGACACGCTCTATGGAGCTACCTACGTGGTCTTAGCTCCTGAGCACGACCTCGTGGTCAAGAACAAAGAAATCATTCAAAATTGGGCAGAAGTCGAGGAGTATATCAAAGAAGCATCCCAAAAAGATGAAATGCTTCGAACGAAAGCAGAAAAAGAAAAAACGGGGGTACGACT
>CAZNWG010000070.1:0-2266 GCA_964576905.1 uncultured Candidatus Saccharibacteria bacterium | reverse complement strand
GGACTTGAACGACCGCTCATGGATCAAGGATGAAACCCGCATCTCGTTGATCGCGCGGTTCGTGGGAGTGAAGGTGTAGTGCACCGATGCCATGACCGGTCCCGAGCGGAGTGCCTTTTCAAGTGCAGAAAATGCAACGTCCATATTCGAACCGCCATAATCGCGCGTCGTGCCGTCGAGCCCGTACTTGTGTGAGACACTGATGAGTCCAGCGTATGTCCATCCGGCACTTGTGTATGCATCTGCGTCGATACCTTCTCGGAGGAGTGCATCGACTGAGGTGAGTGATCCGGGATTATGGAACTCAATGAGCATTGCCAAGCTCGCTATGCCACAGCCGATTTTCTTCCACTCGGGAGCGGATATGTCGGTGAGCTGAGAGTAGAAGGGGACGGAAAAAATGTGCACGTGTGTATCCACGACATCTTTTTCTTCGGTTGCCCCGGGCTCTTCAGCAACTGCTTCCGGAGGAGGGGTGGTTTTGGGTACTGTCGCAAGTGCAGAAGATGGTTCTTCTTCAGACGTATTCGTTTCTAAGTCGGTTTCGGGTAGGGGAATAGACGCCTCAGTTGTAAGAGGGGTATCGGCACTCAGGGTGACTTCAGGTACGGGAGCACTGTAGGTAATCGTGGTGCCCGGTATCTGACCGAGCGCGATAAATATCGCGCAGGCACACACAACACCAATAATGAACTTTGTATTCAGCAAAACGTTGCTATTGTACAGTGTGGGTACCCTTGCCAACAATACAGTTTGTGTGGTCTTATTTTATTTAGTCACGCACCGTTACCTTCATACCGAGTTCTGCCCATGCATAGAGTTTCTCTGCATCGGTGGGGAGCAGGTTCACACACCCATGTGAGTAGCGTGAGCCAAAGCTCGTGTGCCAGTACGCGCCATGGATGACGGCGCCCTCGTCGGTGAAGTAGAGATTCCACGGCACACCAGGCAAATCGTAGACATCGGTGTACCCGGGAAGCGGGCCTTGCATGTACCGTGTGGGTGTCATCTTAAATACGGTAAATGTGCCACGGGGGGTAGGGGAGAGCTCAAGTCCCGTCGAGATACTCGTCTCCATGAAGAGTGTGTCACCCTCGTACGCGTACAGTTTTTGCTCACTGCGGTCAATGATGATGTACTTGGTCGTTGAGGCGTGCTCGTTCTCCCAGATGGTTCTGTTACCCTCATTTTCAAAGGTTTCTGCATAATCCGATGCAACCCACCATTCACTCAAGACACGCTCCGGGTACTTGAGCACTTCATCAAAAGTGATGTGGTACCACGTGTGACTGTCTCCCTCGACGGTTGTGGTACCAACCATGAGGAGGACGCCGTTTCGGAGCTTCGTCACTACTGGGTAGGAGAGTCCGGGGCCACTGCGCACACGTACGCACTCGCCCACAAAATGCGCATCACAACTGTTTTTGATAGTGATAAAGGTAAAAAGTTCTACGGGCTCTGGAATTTCAATTTGTTTCGTCACTATCGGTGTAGTTGTTTCTGGTGATGATGTGGGAGTAATCACGGATACCACACTGGGTGGAGTGGTTTCGCGTTCGGCCGTTTCATTCACATAAAAAAGCCAGAGCACGTAGCCAATCGCAAGAATAAAAAGGAAAATTGCTACACCAGAAAGTCCGTATGTCACCCGGTTTTCAGAATTACGTTTCATACATCAAGTATATGCTCCTTTGGTGTCCTTCGTAATACGGTCCCGTGGGCAAAGGTAAAAGACGCGAAGCGGTACGACGGAAACCTGAGATGGGTGAGATTTAGGATTGTGTGAAAAATAGAGAGATTGAAACTCGGTAACATAAAAAGAAAGACCGCCGAACCAGTGGGGAAGTCGGGACGGTGTCCTTTCTTCCGACTGGTGTCGGCGGTTGGTCAGTACTTGTTGATGATGTGAATATCCGAACGGCCGTTCGTTATTTCGATCCACTTCATCGCGAGTGAAACACGGTTTTCCTCGTTGAGGGCTCCCCAGTAGGACTGCGCGATGTCGTTCGCTCCGCCCTCGAGTGGCATCAAAAGAGGATCGCCCAGAAATGGTGGAAGGGGGTCGCCATCTCCAGCGTAGGTCGTGACGCAGTGACCAAACCCCTGGTCCCACCCCCTCTGGAGTGGGGTTCTTTACTAGTTCGTCCAGAATGCCTCGGGGCTTTGCCCCGTGGCTGAATGGACAAATATATAGTTTCGGCGGAGCCGAATCTTCTGCTAGCAAAGAACCCCTGGTCCCACCCCTTCTGGGGTGGGGTTCTTTACT
>CAZNWG010000069.1:0-2299 GCA_964576905.1 uncultured Candidatus Saccharibacteria bacterium | reverse complement strand
GGGCGGCTAGAGAGAATCGAACTCTCGCGATCGGCTCCACAAACCGAGGTTCTGCCACTAAACTATAGCCGCCATGTGTGTACCGCATAGTTATAGCGGTTTTTTTACCACTTGTCGAGTGATTATGATTTCAAGAAACGGACAGTTTCTCCGTGGACGAGTATTCCTTTTTGAAAAAATTCCTCTATGCACTTGGGGCGAATGTCGAGGTGTGTATCCTCCGGAGTGAGCCACACCACCTCAGCGATTTCGTGCGCGTGTGTTTTCTCAAGTGCTTCGTGCGAGAGAAAATCAGCCCCGTTCTCGATTGCAAAAAAGAATTCAACGGTCTGTTCTCCCGCGCTGTTTTTGAAGGTGTGCACGTAAAGCAGACGCCCCACGTCCCCACGCACACCGAGTTCCTCGAGTAGCTCTCGTTCGATACACTCTTGCGGATCTTCGCCGTAGTCGATGTGTCCTCCGGGAAGATTATAAAAATCTCGTTCAGTATGTTGTACAAAAAGCGTCTTCCCTCCATGCGTGATAATGCCACGACATCGAATTTTAATTTCTTGCATTCCACTACTATACTGGAAGCGTGCTGTTTTGTAACGAAAAGCCACGGACGCTCTTGGCACCCACGGCTTTTCGCTTTCCCTATTTATTTTGCACTCAAACCAACAAAGATAATACTTGAATCAAAGGGATCATATGCGACAAATGAAGCGTCACGCGCATTATCGATTGGGGTTATTGCCCACGTTGCTCCACGATTTATGGATCTATAGAACGTCTTCCCTGCAACAAAAGCAATGTCGTCTGAATTGTTTGGATTGATGGCAACCGATGGTATCGGGTACTTCTTTGCACTCTCAATGATATTGACCTCTTTCCAGTATTTGCCAAAATCGGTACTTCTAAAAAGGCCGTTTGTGGCACTCGCGTAGAGCGTCCCCGAAACATTTGGGTCAGCAACGATAAAAAGTAAATTCGCTGGTTCTTTTTCTGTTTTATTTCGCTCCCGCAGTGCTGCAATCTGCGCTCTCACCTGTTTTACCCCCTCGGTGTTCCGTGCACGTGAAAGCACCGTTATCTTTTCATTGAGCGCTTTTATCTCCTTTTCTTTTTCTTCTTCCCAGTTTTTCCACGTTACTCCCCCATCAGACGAATGGTATATTTTCCCTTTCTGAACAAGCAAATAGACGAACGAAGCGCGTGTACTATCGTTTGTAAAATTGCCAATGTAACCCTTTATGGTTTGCCCGATGTTTTTCCACGTATCACCCCCATCGGTACTCCGCACCACCGTACCCGCACTCGTTCCCGCGAGGATATTGTTTGTCGCTCGTGGGTCTTGGGTCATCGCGGAGACCTGTGTATCATTCCCTGGTTCTGCATATACGGCACGCCACGAAGAGCCACCGTCATCGGTTCTAAAAATGCGTCCGTTTCCGGAAACAACTCCCGAAGCAAACATACGGTCGTCGGGATGCGCTCGATCTATAATGAGACTGTATATCTGTTTTGGTGGAAAGTTGATTGTCTTCCATGCATTCGCGCGATTCGTATCCACAAAAATACCATCTTGGTATGTGGTTACTACAACGGTATCTGCAGTTTCAGGATGGAACGCAACACTGAGCACGTCTGCGGGACCTATCTTCGCCTTTGCGCTCGTGGCGATTTTGAAGTACGTTTCAAACGTCTGTCCGCTATCCGTACTGCGGATAATACTGTCCTTCACCACACCCATCTCAACACCTGTTGATTGGGGGGTCCCCTCCTTTGTTTCTTTCTTCTCATTTGAACTTCCGCTATTTTTGGCAAAAAAAGTAAATCCGATTGCAGCAATAATTACAATAACCGCAACGGCAATTACTATTTGTAGTACAACGCTCTTTTTTTCACCCATAATGAAAACAGTATATCACAGTGCATAAATGGAGAAGTGTGAGGTGTTCTCTATTCTATTACGCTCTGTGTGCTATTCTGCCTATCCAGAAAATCTCGACAACCTTTTCAAGTCCTCTGACCAATTTAAAAAGCCCGGCATGAACCGGACTATTATATGGGGTCAAGTTTCTAAATTCGCTTTGCTCATTAAGAACTTTCTCCCCGGCCTCGCGGTTTCGCCATTAGGAATAGGCGAAACATCGCTCCGGCTCACAAAACGAGAAAACCATCCGCAGGGATGGTTTTCTTTTCGTTTTGTGCCCAGGAGAGGACTTGAACACTACGTGTTCGGTTCAGCTTTTGTATATTTTAGTTCTCTGAGCTCGAAAGAAAGATCGAAGGGTCTTGAAGGAGTCTGCCCAAGTTA
>CAZNWG010000068.1:0-2438 GCA_964576905.1 uncultured Candidatus Saccharibacteria bacterium | reverse complement strand
GGCGCACATTGAGCACGCGCGCGAGTTCCGTGCGATGGGATTCAATCACCTCTCTCGCACGAACACCCTCAGCGTATATCGCGCTCGGATTTGCCCACATCTCTGAAAAATAGGGTTGCATCGCGGAATACACATCCGCATGGACTGGTGTGGCCGATGCGAAGTCGAGGTGGATACGAGGAGCTGTTTTTTTCTTTTTTGAGAGTAAAAATTCCATCTCTCAAATAATGTCACAAGGTATGGCGTGTGTAAATACAAGAAAGAGAGGGGTTGCATCACATACCCAACACTTTTTTGTGGATGACCGATATACAATATACACCACGGGTTTGACTTGGACGCAAAAGAAATATCTGCTATACTCGAACAATATTCACTGCTTTACGCCTTTTTAAGGCGTTTTTCAATAACACAATAAGGTATGGCTAAACAAAAAACTGTAAAATCACAAATAGAAAGTCGCCCGCCAATTGTCGTTATTATGGGGCATATTGACCACGGAAAGTCGACACTTCTTGACTATATCCGCAAATCAAACATCGTCGCAGGTGAGGCGGGTGGTATCACTCAGCACCTCTCCGCATATTGTGTCGACCACACCACAAAAGAGGGCGTTAAGAAACGAGTTACCTTTCTCGATACTCCCGGCCATGAAGCATTTCAGCAAATGCGCTTACGTGGAGCCGACGTAGCCGACATCGCTATTCTTATTGTATCTGCAGAGGATGGGGTAAAGCCACAGACAATGGAAGCACTCACGAGCATACAGAAAGCGGGTATCCCGTACATTGTCGCCATAAACAAAATTGACAAACCCGGAGCAGACCTCATTCGCACACAATCAAGTCTTATTGAACATGAGATATACATAGAGGGTATGGGTGGAAATATCTCATGGGTTGCTATCTCTGCAAAAAGCGGTCAGGGTGTCGATGAGCTCCTCGACCTGCTCCTCCTCACTGCAGAGCTCGCCGAGCTCACCACCGACACAAACGCGAGCGCAACCGGAAGCGTCATCGAAGGTAAGCTCGATGAAAAACGTGGAAGTACCGCAACACTTCTGATTAAAAATGGTGTCATTCGTACTGGGAATTTTGTAGTTTCAGGAACAAGCTATGCCCCCGTACGTATTATGGAAGACTGGTCGGGTAAAACCATCAATGAGGCGAGCGCTTCGGAACCTGTCGGTATTGTTGGATGGAATGAAGTACCCAGTGTCGGTGAATCATTTGAAATGGTAGAAAATAAAAAAGAAGCTGAAACACTCATACTTGCTCACAAAAACGCCACACCGAAAGCTCCCGCAAACGTTTCCTCAGACCTCCCCACTATCCCCCTCCTCATCAAAGCCGATGTCCTTGGGACGATTGATGCTATCAAGCATGAACTCCACAAGTGTGAATCTGATCGAGTCTGTGTTCGCGTTATCGGTACGGGTGTCGGTACCATTACCGCAAACGATGTGCAAAATGTGAGCGCGACAGAAAATGCGATTATTGTTGGATTCAACGTAAAGCCAGACCGAAGTGCTGTTGAGCTTGCAGAACGACTTGGTGTTGCTATTCAGACTTTTGACATTATCTACAAGCTTTCAGAGTGGCTTGAGACTGCACTCAAGGCACGCACCCCAAAGAAGGAAGAGGAGCGTATTACCGGAAAGGCAAAAATACTCAAACACTTTAGTCTCCAAAAAAATACCCATGTGCTCGGTGGACGTCTTGAAGACGGTACACTTTCTCAGGATCAACATGTCCGTGTTATGCGTCGCGATATTGAACTCGGACGAGGCATACTCAAAAATCTTCAACAACAAAAATCGAACGTCCGCAGTATCAAAGATGGCGAGTTTGGTATGCAACTTGACTCAAAGGTGGATATCGCACCCGGAGATTATATTGAAGCATTTGATATTGTAATCACCTAACACCATGGAATACAGCAAACAGGACAAAGCACGTTCCATACTCATGGAAGTAGTCGCTCGCTTCATACGAGAAGAAGCAAATCACAACCCACTCATCACGGTAACAAATGTTATTATTTCACCCGACTTTCGTCACGTCGATATCTTTTTCACGACCATTCCCGACTCAGCACAGGAAGATTCCCTTATTTTTCTGAA
This sequence comes from uncultured Candidatus Saccharibacteria bacterium, assembly GCA_964576905.1. Lineage (GTDB taxonomy): Bacteria > Patescibacteriota > Minisyncoccia > Phycocordibacterales > UBA918 > Damh-18. The sequence continues at coordinate 316 of CAZNWG010000068.1, read as the reverse complement.
GCGAAAGGGTGGCGAGCTTCGCACGTATATCAAAAATAATGCGCGCCTCCGCCACATCCCCTACCTCGATTTTCACATTGATTACGGAGAGCGTCATCGTCAACACATAGACGAAATAGTGCAAAAAATAGAGAAGAAGGAAGTGTAGTGAAAAGACACGTCGTCCGCGCTTTGCGCGCAGTCGGTATTCCTTTGGAACAATCGGCTTTTTCTGGTACTATCTAAGACATTGGCCAGGTGGCGAAGTAGGTAAAAGTTTCCGGGAGAGACTTTTACCAGCGGTCTTAGACCGATGCGTTGCCACTTGGACAGACAC
>CAZNWG010000067.1:0-2711 GCA_964576905.1 uncultured Candidatus Saccharibacteria bacterium | reverse complement strand
CCTTGCCAGATATTTCTCGAATACTTGGAGAGAAATATCGTCAAGGTGTACCGTCTCAATAAGCAAAGCTTTCTTCCTGTCCTCATTCAAAAATGAATATAAACATTCACTTTGTTCATTCGTCTGGAAGTAAGAAACCATAGTGCTCCCACCGTTAGACGATGAGGCCGTTATATATGCGGACTGAAACCAGAGGTTTCAGTCCGATAGTTATACCAAACTTTCGAAATTTATCAAAATGGTGCTCTGATAGAAACAACCCCTCCGGTATCTCGGAGGGGTCATGTGGGCTGGCGCTTAATAGCGCAGAGCTTCGTGGTACTTTGTCCAGGCCGACTTCAGCGCACGGACTTCGGTTGTGTTGTCGCCATCGAAAGGGATACCCTTCATGACGTTAGTTACTGTCTGTGGATCCATTCCCTTCTTGGCGTCTTCGAAGGCCTTCAGCAACTCATCTTTCGTTTGATGTACAAATGGCATCTCGTTCTCCTTCTCTCATGAGCGATTATTGAAATGGTGCATTCGGATAATACATCATTCTATTAAAAAAAGCACACACCCGGAAGTTACTCTGGGTGTGGTATTTCAATCCTTGTTTCCTCAGTGTCTTCCTGTGGGACTTTTCCGCATGGATGGCACTATTTGTCGGACCGACTCTTGCCTGCCCTGTGCAGGTCTCTTTTGCATGGCTTTTCTGTGCCTGCTTGTGCCACGCAACAATTTTTGCAGTGTCGACGCACGCATTTTTCTGATCTCATCGCGGTACGATTTCGTGCGCATTTCTCGCGTACGCACCCCGATGTTTCGCACAGGATCCTGGAACTGCCTTAATGAAACCTGAGAAAGCAGTCCGACCGTGAAATAACCCTCACGGGGGAACAAATACCTGAACAGTAAGGTGATGTAACTTTGCACAGCCAATCCTCCTCAAAAAAAACAAACGGTTTGAATTGCCAATCTAGAATATACCATAACGCACTTTAATTGCCACAAACATACTACTTCCCTCTCTAATTGTTCTGGCAAAAAAATACGGCGAATTTCTCCGCCGTATCCACTGAATCAGAGGAACCTCAATTCTTCAGTCTGTGCTCCTGCACCGCCTCGAGCAATACCGCATGTGTCTCACGATTATTTGCCATGATGAAACCCGGCAGACCACTCTTCGATACCACATTTTTCTCCGAAAAGTCGAGGGGGTCACCACAGAGGTCTGAGGTTACGCCTCCAGCTTCACGCACGAGCAGGTCACCCGCGACAGCGTCATGGAGACTTCCCCATGGAAAGATTACCCCATCAATGTGTCCACTCGCGAGCATGACACACTCATGGCTGATACTTCGGAGAGTTTCGACAACCATCCCGTGGTTGGCAAACAATTCGTGTGCCAAAAGGTACCCGTCGTACGGTCTATCCTTGGCTTTTGATACCGCAAGCGCAATACGCTGACCGCTTGTCCTTGTCGACACCGAGATGCCAACCCTATTCCTATTTATATTGAGGAATGCTCCTCTTCCTCGTGTTGCGGTGTATTCCCGCGCACCCTGCCCAGCATCATAGTAGAGTGGTGCGAGCACCACCGCATGGAGTGGTACAGAGTCCTGCATAATCGCACAAACAAAAACAGAATCCGCTCTGCCATGGATATGGGCCTGTGTGCCATCGAGCGGGTCAAGTATGAACTTACGTCCGCGTTTTGGATTATGCTCTGGAAAATCTGACTCCTCATCGATTATGACTGGGTCTGTTTGAAATATTCCAATCAACTTCCGCACTTCTCGGCTGATAGCCAAGTCGACATCCGTTACAACGGTACCATCGGCTTTACGCATTGATGACACACCCATGGGAGAATATTCACCTCTCATTAAGTTTTTCGCTTCGTTAGCCAAGAGGTGCAGAAACCCCTCAAGGGTGACACGTTTAAACGTCCTGTTTGCCATAACTTCCTCACGTGTTGGTAGTTGTTCGAGTGACAAAGGGCAAAAAACGCCCTGCTTCTGCCTGTAGCTATATCATGCAAGACGATGTTCGTCAATACGCACACGAAACACCCCGCGCCAAAGGCGCGGGGTGTCTTTTATCTTTCTCTCAATTCTCACCAAAGCACCCGTACCACCAATCCCACCGGCTTGCCACCAAATGACTGCATCACGTTTCCCACAATACCCTCGACACTTCCCTTTGTGCGCTCCTGCGCAAACATATCGGTCGCCTCATCCCTTCACATCCTCCAAGACGCAGACGGCATGGCCTTCGGGTTTTACCTTGCGGTAGATTTTTACGAACACTCCTCTCTCGTCGATGACGAACGTACTTCGCTCAATGCCCATGTACTTTTTTCCGTACATACTCTTCTCCACCCACACGCCGTATGCGGTGAGTACCTTTTTATCTTCATCAGAGAGAAGTGGAAACGTAATTCCCTCTTTTTCAATAAACTTTTTGTGACGAGCGATGGAGTCTGCAGAAATACCAAACACGAGCGTACCTGCTTTTTGGAACTTCTGTGCGAGCGCGGAAAATTCATGTGCTTCCACCGTACAGCCACTCGTCATATCTTTTGGATAAAAGTATAGAACTACTTTTTTACCACGGAGTGCAGAGAGCGTGACCTCACTTCCGTCTGAAGACGGAAGTGAGAAATCGGGCGCGGACGCTCCCTCTTCTATTTTGATGTTTGTGTGTGTCATTGCATACAGTATACCAAA
>CAZNWG010000066.1:0-2920 GCA_964576905.1 uncultured Candidatus Saccharibacteria bacterium | reverse complement strand
GAGAATATTCACAAAAGGTGATTGATGAAGTAGAAGAGGCTCGGAAGGATATTGCTGAGGGAAGAGTGTATACGGAAGAAGAAGTTTTGAAAATGTTTGCAGGGAAAACAGATACGAATTTAGTCCCTGATTTCGACAATCTCACACCAGAAGAACAAGAGATTGAAGATTCTCTTGAAAGTGGTGAGCATATGTCAGTACCCATCACTGAGGAACAAAGGAAGGACTTACAAGCAATCGCACGCTATACCCAAGAGCGAAGAAAGCATATTTCCTGATGGCATGGAGTGCTGTATACTGTCTGTATATCAATACGAAAAAGCAAGCGAGCGGGGTTGGTCCCTAAGCTCGCTTTTTCATTTCTCGGGCTGTTATACTACGTGTATTAAGGCCTTCGGGCTCCGAGAACCCTAGCCGGACGGCCATGGTTCGTGTGCATTTGACAAGTGATACACTTTTGATACACTAGTATCATTATGGCAACAACAAAACGAAGACTCAATATCACACTTTCACCAGAAGTCGATGCACTCATTTCCTTGATTGCAAAGCGTGACCATGTACCGGAAGCCACGAAAGTGAGTGAACTTCTCATTACCTCACTTGCTCTTGAAGAAGACAGAGCATTCTCACTCCTAGCAGATACTCGCATGAAGGAAAAGAATGCTAAGTGGCTTTCTCATAAGGATGTGTGGGGCGAGTGATACATATGATTGATATCCAATATCATTCAAAAATACTCGATGATCTCAAGCAGATTTCTGCACCAATAAAAAAAGACATCAAGAAAGCGATTGAAGAAAAACTCACCACCGCACCCGAATTTTTTGGAAAGCCACTCCAATTTTCTCTCAAGGGTTTACGGAGTATGCGGGTGGGGGATTATAGGGTTATTTTTGCACTTTCCAAAGGAGTGGTGCAGATAGTTTTGATTAGCCACCGTTCTGTTGCATACAAAGATATTGAGAAGAGGATGTAGTCAGGAATAAGTGTCAGGCACCTTCGGGACTACTTCACTACTTCATCCAGCAACTCTTTTGATGGCCGACTTACGATGTCGGCCATAGAACAAGACACCCGTGTATCTCCGCAAAGGATTTGGTATACTATACACAATGTTCAACAAAACATTTTATCGGTTCCTTTTTGGGTTCCTCGCCATTATTGCTTCGACGCTCGTGGTGATTTTGCTCGTGGGCTCTACACAAGAATAATATGCGTATCACTGATCAATATTTTTGGAATCTCATCTTTCTCTTCTTTTTTGGCTGTGTACTCCTCATGGCGACTATTATTCTTGAGAGCGAAGCGATACGCCCATATGAGTCGCTTCTCCTTACGGACTACATCCTTATGACACTCGCATCGTTCCGTCTTGTGCGCCTCGTGGTGTATGACAAGATGTTTGCGTTTCTGCGCGAGCAATTCTACGACGTGACGGAATACAAAGGAAATGTGGTGCTCGTAAAGGCGGAGAGTGGCCCGCGTCGCACACTTGCTGACCTCATCACCTGCCCGTGGTGTGTTGGCGTATGGGCGGTACTCATCGTCTCGTTTTTCTATCTTCTCACACCGTACGCGGTCTACCCGGTACTTCTCCTCGCCCTCTCGGGCGTTGTGTCACTGTTGCAAATATTTGCAAACCTCATCGGCTGGAAGGCAGAGCAGGCAAAGCTCGATACAGAATCCCGTTAAGAACTCAAAAAAAGTTCATTAATCCCCATGCTAACGGATTTCTCTATTTTCTATGTATATATTTGAATAATATTCTTTTTCTGGTATAGTTGCTCTCGTACAGGCTCAAGACAGTTGGTTCTGTGTCGAAAAGGGCACAGAGTAATGAACCGTTTGGTTCGCCAGCCGAGGTCCCACTCTATTTGGGGGTCGAAACCGCCCGTCTGTGCTAGGAATACCTAGTGCGTCTGTATTTATAGAAAAAACGAGCGAAGCGATTATTTTTCAGTTTACCCAGTGAAATACGAAAGTGAAACTTTCGTTGGCGAGCAAAGCTCGCATTTCACCGGGTGTGATGGACTAATTCGCTCACCGCTCATAAGTTCCACCTACATGGCAATTACAAAAGCAAAGAAGCAGACCATCCTCGGCAAGCTCGAGGAAATCAAGAAAAATTCTGAGACAATCGTTTTCGTGAATTTTAAGGGTGTAACCGTAAAGGATACAACGGAAATGCGTCGTGCGATGCGTGAGGCAGGTGTCAATTACTTCGTTGCAAAGAAGACACTCATGAAGCGTGTCTTCACTGGTTACGAAGGCGAAATGCCTGAACTCGAAGGTGAAATCGCAGTTGCATACAGCACCGATGCTATCGCTCCCGCACAAAACGTGAAAGACTTCGCAAAGAAGTACAAGGATGCCATCGCTATTGCAGGAGGTATCTTCCAAGGGGTATTCAAGAATAAGGCAGAGATGACAGAGATTGCATCAATTCCTTCACTCCAAGTACTCCGCGGTATGTTTGCACAACTTATCAATTCACCACGCCAGCGTTTTGCGGTGGTATTGAGCAAGGTATCAGAGACGAAAGCATCATAAATATTTATTGAACAGTAATATTACCTAGTATGAACATGGATCAAATTATCGAAGCGGTTGAGAAGATGACCGTTCTCGAACTCAACGAACTCGTAAAGGCAATTGAAGAGAAGTGGGGCGTATCTGCTACAGCAGTCGCAGTAGCCGGCCCAGCAGCGGGAGGTGAGGCGGCAGAGGAACAGAGCGCTTTCAACGTAGAGCTCACTGACGCTGGCGCACAGAAGATTGCGGTTATCAAGGTGGTGAAGGAAGTACTCGGTCTTGGTCTCAAGGAGGCGAAGGACTTGGTAGACGCAGCACCATCAATGGTAAAGGAAGGCCTCAAGAAGGAGGATGCAGAAGCGTTGAAGGCAAAACTTGAGGAAGC
>CAZNWG010000065.1:0-3204 GCA_964576905.1 uncultured Candidatus Saccharibacteria bacterium | reverse complement strand
TGAAAAGCACCACATACCAAAAAGGTACGTGTTTACCGATATAAAAAATGAAGCATTACGAATTGCATACCGAAATGGCATTCCCACAATATCTATAACAGGAATTCTTGTGTGAGAAAACGTCTCACGGAGATTGAAGAATGAAGCGGCAGACGTTGTTCTCCATACATACCGTGTAACAAGAGTAAGATCTATAGAAGTGTCACCAATACCTTCACACGTATGCGCAATTTGTACCCCATTTGCGCGTTCATTCGGCATCTTCGCGTTAACAACATAGAGAATGTGAATTTTTTTATTCATATTGAGCACCGTATACCCCCTCCACCAAATCTTGGTCTTTATGTGTCGAAGCAAGGAGTTCGAGGTTTTTCTTTTCCATAAATTTGAGGAGCTCGACGCCGCTTGTGTCACTCGTGCAAAGTTCGCGGTAGAGGGGGCTAAATGCTGCCATGTCTTTGATGAAACAATGTCCTCCTGCCCCACGACCGCTTTTGTGAATTGGGGAGTTGTAATATGGAGACATCATAGGGTCGACATTCATGATTTGCTCCACATGTGCCCAATCAACTCCTATTTTTCCCCCGAGGTCATAACAGAGATTTGAGAAAATGACACGCATGAAGCCGTGAATGTTGTGGATGTATTTAAAGAGTTCTGCTGCCTCGGTGGGAATAATGAATTCATGAGAACTCTTTGGAAGTATACGCATCACGGTCTCCCCTGCGGTGCGGTGTCCTGCAGAATCGGGAAATACTCCCACCACATTCACAATAGGATGTGCTGCATCGTGTGCAGCAGTTGCTTCACAGAGAAATTCGGGTGAGAAGAGGATAACGAGATTTGGAAATGCATCCTGGAGTTTTCGCGTAGTGCCGGGGAGAAGTGTCGATTTCACGACTACAATACTTCCTTCTTGGAGGAGAGAAAGATTTTTCTCGATGATGCTGTAATCAAAACCTTCTGGCGTGGTGGGGGTAGGTACTGCAATAAATGTAATGTCACATTCTTTGAGCATATCCTTATTCCCTATATATTCCTCCTCGAGTGCGTAACGCACTACCGTGTGCCCGCGCGACTCAATGTCGTTTGCGATATTCTTTCCTACAAAACCCTGTCCGATAAATCCAATTTTCATATACGTTATAGTAACTATCCTCTATCAAGTAAAGTTTATTTTAATCTTTGTCTATCAATACTCCGTGCGCCCGTGCCCATACTTGGAGGACGAGGATGTTCCAGAGAGGATACAGGTAATACCCTCGCTTTTCAACATGGTCGGAAAGGAGTGTTTGCACTGCTTCCCAATCAAAAAGACCGTCGAGGCCATTATAGTATTCTGAGGAAAACGCCTCACGCACAAATGCGTTGAGAGCGGGGTCACGAAACCACTTCGCAGCGGGCGAGAGCCAACCGCGCTTTGGCTGACCATAGAGATGCGGTGGAAGATGCTTTTTGTATACACTGCGAATAACCCGTTTCCCTTCATGTGGAAGCGTCTTTTGCCACACTGATATTTGGTCAGACATATGCACGACATCCGTGTCGACAAAGGGCACGCGGAGTTCAATACCATGTGCCATAGAGGCGTAGTCTGAGCGCACAAAGCATTCATCAGAGAGCCAGGTGTGCCGATCCACCTGCATAAAGGTATCGAGGGGGTGTGGTGCCTTCCCTGCTTTTGCATACTGCGCGTCAAAAAATGCGGTGGTGTGTACATTAATATCTAAATCACGCGAAAGGAAGGGACGAATTTTTTTCTCGTCTTTTACCATAAGCGCTCTATGGAGTGGTGTGCCGAAAGGAGTTGTAAGTTTCCCCACACGCGCACTCATGTGTGCGCCGAGGCGCTGTATGGGAATGGGAAGTTTTTGATACAAATACGCCCCCATGGCAATACGGTGGCGCGTGTACCCGCCGAAGAGTTCATCGCCACCGTCGCCACCAAGTACGACAATGGTACCGTCCTTCCGCACAAAGTCGCTGAGGAGGTATTGCGTCACCGCAGTGGAATTGGCGACTGGCTCGCTCATAGACGAGAGCACCTGCTCCAGCGAATCGCGCACCATATCAAGGGTAATGGTAAGCGTTTTGTGCTCAGTGCCAAAAAAGTGTGCTGTCTCCCTTGCGAGGAGTGCATCTGCATTAAACTTTGACGCCTCATGCTTTTCTCCGCGCACTGCTTCAAAATCTACCGAGTATGTGCGGGTGTGCGGAGAAAACTGTGTCATGTGGTGTGCCACGATACTGGAATCAAACCCCCCTGAGAGGTACGCGCCAATGGGACGGTCAGAGACCATTTGTCGCTCCACTGCTTTCTGAATAGTTTCGTATACCGTGTCGTGTGTCACCGGTGTTTTTTCTGGTATAGTCGGAAGAAATGAGTATGTGGTGTATGCACCCTCCTTCCAGATGAGCGCCTGCCCCGCCTCAAGTTTGTATACACCTTCGACGAGGGTCTCTGGTGCGGGGACGTACTCCATACTCAGATAAAATCCCACGCTCTCCGTATTGAGTTTTGGAGAAGCTACTGAAAGCAGTACCGCGGGGAGTTCGGAAGAAAACGTGAGCACACCGTTTTGAGTAGTGTAGTAGACCGGCTTCACGCCCATGTGGTCGCGCGCGAGAAAAAGTGTCTCGATCTCTTTGTCCCACAATGCAAACGCAAAGATGCCTCGAAGGCGTGGAAACATTTCCTTGCCCCACACGGTGTATGCTGCGAGGAGTACCTCGGTATCTCCCTCGGTCTTGAAATCATACTGCGTACGCAGTTCTTCACGGAGTTCGCGGTAGTTGTATATCTCACCGTTGAAGACAATAGTGTACCGACCGTCGTTGCTCTGCATTGGCTGGTCGGAAGCGTGCGAGGTGTCTATGATGGCGAGACGATTGTGTCCAAAGGTAATAGTGCCATCTGTGTATACCGAAGAGCCGTCGGGGCCACGATGCTTCGTGCGCTCGTTCATCTGCGCCACGAGTGCTTCGTCTTTTTTGGTTATGCCATTTATCGCGCACATAGTTTTTTCAGTATACCGTATATATCGTATCCGCCCGCTACCCACCGGCGAAGTTCCTTGGGTGAAAGGTCATCTTCGATGCAGAGGCGTGACAGTGCATGCGGATTACGCACATCAGCAAAGGTGCCGTTGGTGGTGAATACGTGGGTGTAACCGACCTCGCGGGTGAGGCGTGCCGTATCCTCTG
>CAZNWG010000064.1:0-3398 GCA_964576905.1 uncultured Candidatus Saccharibacteria bacterium | reverse complement strand
ATTCGTTCAGCAAACGTATCTGTTGATTCGATGTAGACGACCGTTGCTGTTTCATCTTGAGATAAATTTTCGGCTTCTTCAACGTTATCAGTCACTGAATTCAGTGACTCTGCTACAGTGGTGAGCGTCTCGATAGTTTTTTCTTCTTCCTCGGTGTATGCACTCATCACAGGATTATCAATGGTGATATACGTGCGTGTGCCTTCGGTAAAGCCATACACCGTCTTTACCCGCGCGTAGACTGTGTACGATCCATTCGGCGTCTGTGTTGTATCCCATGTATATGTCCATGCGGTATCACTTTGCTTTGATGCAATACCGAGAAAACGTGGTGTGAGTGTCTTGTAGGGGACGGCGTACAATTCTACCCACAACACTGGAGAGGTTGTTATGGTAAGGTGCGCAAATCCTGAAAGTTCTTCCCCTTCGTGCACAGCGAGCGATACGGTCGGCTGGACCAGTGCCTCGCTCGGTACATCTGTCGTTCCAGTCGATGTATTTGTTGGAACGGTATTCGTCATTTGATTTTCAATGACTGCACGTACGTGATCTGATTCCGCACTATATCCATCATACGTCACATTCGCAAAGAACAGGTACGTACCGTTTGGAATCATTTTCGGATTCCAGGTTGTTATCCATTTTCCATCCTTCAAATTACTGGTGCCAATGGAGTAGAGTGTTCCTGTTTTCACGTTTGTGGCGCGGACACCAACCTTTTGTGCACCCTCTGTAATTGTCGTAAATGTAATTGTACTTGAAGCACTTGCGGTATCGATATCAAAATCAATATCAGGGTGCGTATTGGTTGTCGTCTCCGTACGGGTATCTTGTGTTCCTGTTTGGGTACTCGTGCTTTGTGTGGTACTTGATACCGTTCCTGAAGTTGTGTTCGCTGATGTGCCCGATACGTTTTTAATCTCATATACCGTTGAGTCAGCTGATTCATAGTCACCGTATTGATTTTTGATAAGAACACGGAGGCGGTACTCACCATTTTCGTACGCTGTTGTCTGCCATGTGTATGTCCATGTCATATCATCAATCTTCGACGCCATACCGAGCGTCATAAGCTGATTCGTTATACGATTATCGAGCACAAGCTTAACACTTGTTGCACCGGGTACTATGATAGTGACCGGCACTGAACCAAAAAGTGGTGTCGATTTACCTACACTTACTTGCACATCGGGTGTTGTGTCTATGGAACCGGAGGTTCCGCTTGTTGTATTCGTGCTGTTTGTTGTTGTATTGGTGATGCCATCGGTCACTGAAGCGGGTGTTGCGACAAAATTGAGTGCGGGAAGATTGAGGAGCGCAAGTATACTACCCGATGCAACAAAAAATATTCCTACCACTCGTGCCACAAGCACAAGTGCGCTCATGGAGGGCACCATTGGAAAACGAAATGGCGAAAGGATAGCCGGTTTTGGGAGTACCGTTTTTGAGGGAAGCATCGCACTTTCTTTTTTTGCACGTTTCTTCACGGTAACGACTGGTGTAGGAGCAACCGATACTTTAGTGTTTGCGGTATTGTTTGTTATTTTGATGCGTGTATTGCGAGGCTCTGGAGCTTTTTTGAGTGAGACGGTAACACGCTTCATCGGTTCTCGTTTCTCTTCAGATTTGAAGGTTTTCTGTTTCACTGGTGCTTTCACAGCGATGGGGACTTTTAGAGCTTTACTATTCGTGCGTACAGACGAAATAGCCACATTTTGTGTGGTCACTGTGGCAGTTTTACTCTTTTGTGCCAATCCTCCCATTACCTGTGTAGTATAACGCGTTCAACGCAATTACACAGTAGCGCTATCAACACTATTTCTTCTTTTTAAGTGCTTCGAGAGCTCGAATCTCATCGCGTATGAGCGCTGCTGTTTCAAAATCAAGAATTTTGACTGCTTCTTCCATTTGTGCACGCTTTTCTTTGAGCGTACCTTTGGGATTATGTTTAAACCGCTCAGCATCAATGACGAACATCGTGTGTACCGCGCGGTCGTGGTCGCTCCGCATTTCAGCGGTGATATCTTTGATCTCTTTTATTATGGTTGCTGGGGTAATACCATGTGCTTTGTTGTATGCAAGCTGAAGCGTGCGCCTGCGATTGGTCTCGTTGATCGCATACGTGAGTGCGGGGGTCATCATATCTGCATACAGGAGCACTTTTCCATTCACATTGCGCGCTGCACGACCGATGGTTTGGACGAGTGATGTTTCTGAGCGTAGAAAACCCGACTTATCGGCATCGAGGATAGCGACGAGTTCCACCTCAGGAAGATCGAGACCCTCACGGAGGAGGTTGACCCCGACGAGACAGTCGAATTCTCCTCTACGGAATGCGGTAAGTATTTCAATTCGTTCAATGGTCTTGATATCACTGTGCAGGTACTTCGACCGCACACCCCGCTCGGTGAGAAATTCTGACAAATCTTCAGCCATTTGCTTTGTGAGTGTCGTGGTGAGTACGCGTGCACCACTCTGAATTGTTTTGACAGCCTCCTCGATAAAATGCTTTATCTGCCCAGCGTATACGCCCATTTGTGTTACTGGAAATGTTTCAATAATAGGATCAACAAGCCCCGTCGGGCGAATGATTTGCTCCACAATTTGTCCAACTGGTTTCACACCGTGCTCACGCTCGTACGCACCGGGAGTTGCAGAGGTATAGATGCACTGACCGACACTTGCTTCAAATTCCGCAAAGTTAAGAGGACGGTTGTCTACGGCACTTGGAAGACGAAATCCGTGATCGACGAGTGTTTTCTTGCGTGAACGGTCACCCGCAAACATACCACCCAGTTGTGGGATAGTGACGTGTGATTCATCAATAATAGTGAGAAAATCAGGTGAACCATCATCTGTGTGCGGAAAGTAGGAGAGTAGTGTGTACGGTGCCTCCCCTGCTTTCCTCCCATCAAAATGACGTGAGTAATTTTCAATGCCGTTGCAGTATCCCATCTCACGTATGAGCGCGAGGTCGTGCTCGGTGCGCCGTTTGAGGCGCTGTGCCTCAAGTAATTTCTCTTCCTTCTTGAAAACGGCAAGTTGCTCTTTGAGCTCTTCTTGGATATCCGTAATCGCACGCGCACGTTCAGTCTCTGGCGTAACAAAGTGTTTTGCGGGAAAGAGAAAAAAGACCGTGCACTCCTCGAGTATCGTCCGAGAAATTGCATCAATTTTATGCACAGTGCGTATGGTGTCATTTTCGTACCCGAGACGGTAGATGACACGTTCGTTTATGGGCATGATTTCTATGGTGTTGCCCACTGCGCGGAAGTGCCCCGGTGTGAGGTCGGCGGGAGTGCGTTCGAAATACATCGAGACAAGAAGCCGGAGCATCTCTGCACGTGGAAGTACCATGCCTACCTCGATCTTTCGATGCACCTTTTCATACTCAATCG
>CAZNWG010000063.1:1799-3436 GCA_964576905.1 uncultured Candidatus Saccharibacteria bacterium | reverse complement strand
GCAAAGTACGCATCCATGTTCCCCTTATAGTAATTCAAATGATCTTCCATGAAATTGGTAAACACTGAAATCTGCGGACTGATACCCGCCCACCCGAAGCCCTGCAACTGCCACGAGTCGAGTTCCATGACCGCTATCGAGTCTTCGGTCACTTCCTTCAGTAATTGCAAATTAGAGACACCACGCACGTTCCCCCCAAGAATTACTGGCGCACCTTCAGTTGTGTGCGAGAGTACATGGTGAATCATGTGGGTCACGGTCGATTTTCCGCGCGTACCGGTTACCCCAACGATGGGAATTCCCGAGAGTTTTGCAAAGAGCGCACCGCTCATCGCCAATTCTGCACCACTCTCACGCGCAATCGTGATGAACGGCGAATCAGAGGGCACCCCCGCTGCGACGAGTACCATGTCACGACCACGGAAATCCGCTTCGCTGTGTCCGCCGAGTGAGTACGTGATGTTGGGGTATGCTTTCAATTTCTCGAGTGACTCCGCGAGTTGTTCCTCGCTCTTCATATCGGTCACAATGAGCTCCGCCCCACATTCCGCCAAAAAAGCGGTATCACCAACTCCCCGCCCGAGTAGACCCAGACCAAGCACCGTAATCTTTTTACCCCCAAAATATGCTTTTCCATCTACCATATAAATCGAATCATAGCATAAAACAGAAATCATTCTAAACACCCCCACACCCATGACTTTCTCAATCCTGTTATACTTATAGCATATGAATAATACACTTGAATCGTCGCGTTTCTTCCCCGTCATTGCATGGACACTTGTTATTGGTTTTGCATTCTTTACGTACTCACTCACCACACGCCTCCAAAGTGAACTTTCCGATATCGGAGATGGTGTCTCACGTCTTGAAACAAAGATAAATAATCTTGAGGCACAAAAAGCAACTGATACCACATCTACTACTGTGAAGGCACAATAGTTATTGTCACGAGACATAAAACACACAGCCCCGCTTCGCGGGGCTGTGTGTTTTTATGCTCTAGCCAACCCTCATTCTTGTTCGTATACTCACAACGGAATGTTTCTCCCTCTGGTCGAAAACGGGAAATTTCTGTCGCAGGACAGGAATTTCAGCTCGCGCGGTTAGTGCTTTTCAAAGTCCGCGCTCTAGGATTCAACCTAGCTTCTTACAGAAGCAGTACACCTTTTGGCTATTTCTGTTCGTGACCGCCAGAAATATCACAAAAGGTCCTGAAATAATTTCCCAAATTATTTCAGCCCTTCGAGTGAGCCAGTTCGGGGAACTGGCGCAAGAGGTTGTCGAAATTTTCATAAGAAAATTTCATACAACCTAAACAGCCGCTGTATGTAAAACATTCTTGAACTGTATTCGCATCATGAATCCAAACAAGTTTTGATTCATATACTCATTTGTTCAAGTAAGCGGGCAGGAGATGTGCTCTAGCCAACCCTCAAGTCTCGTAAACATCGACTTGTCGCTTCGCGAACGGGAAAAATTTGAAGCAATTCAAATTTTTCAGCTCGCGCGGTTAGTGCTTTTCAAAGTCCGCGCTCTAGGATTTGAACCTAGGACCCTTCGAGTATCAGTCGAATGCTCTAGCCAACTGAGCTAAGCGCGGACTTTGAAAACCACAGTTCTACGATACTACCAAA
>CAZNWG010000063.1:0-1699 GCA_964576905.1 uncultured Candidatus Saccharibacteria bacterium | reverse complement strand
CACCTTTTAAATCATTGTCAATATGTATAAAACTCCCCTTTTTCGGTCTTTTTAAGGGGTATAATTTGTATATATGAATCTACAAGCATTTTTTACGAACCTTGGTACATTTCTTAATAGTAAAATTATTCCCTTCCTTTTGGCGCTTGCGTTTGTCGTTTTTCTTTGGAATACCGTACGATACTTCATTATCGAAGGTGCAAATGAACGCGAGCATGAGAAAGCACGATCAACCGCACTCTACGGTATTCTCGCATTCGTCCTTATTCTCAGTCTCGCGGGCATCATCAATCTCTTTATAGATAGTTTTGGTGTTAAAGGCGGACAACCCATCCAGCCAGATTATCTACGATCCGGTGGATCGACTGGAGGAGGAAATAATGGTACGTATCCATTTGCTGAAGAGGCCGATATACAACCTGATCCATAAGATAAACACTTGTACACTCCCACAGGAAAACGAGCATTTTGCAACTGGACCGTGTTTGCTTTACGTCAGTGTCACTGTTTCTGTTCAGCCAATTTCTCAAGCAATTCGTCGACCTGATCCTCTACATTACGTATACCACGTACCCGTCCGACACTATCCTGCCGGTTGAGTATTTTATCTGAAAAATTTGAAAGGTAGAGGAGTCGCTTCTTGTCTTCAAAGTTTATGGTGATGTCGGTACGGTTGATGACTTCTTTTATCTTTTTACCTATCTCACGTCGCACATACCCGCTCAAAATAGTCGTCACCCTATCGATACCTTCGGGAGTTCCCTCTTCGAGCTTTGTGCGCAATTGTTCGAGCATCTCCTTCTCCCAGTACATTTCCTCCGCTCCTCCCTCACCCGTACGTACATCCTCCTCAAGACGCTGTATCACCGTACGCATATCTTCACTATCTGCTTCGGGCAATTCAAGGTTTGGATTTTTGAGAAGCTCTGCCAAAGGCACCGGTGGTTTTTCTGACTCAGGGGAATCAGGGTTGGCACTCGAGTCATCCTCAGTATCTCCGTTTTCTGACTGCTCGCTCCGCTTTTCCAATTCCTCCAGAATGGCATCGCGCATACGCTGAGCTTCTTCTACTTGCATTCGACATTCCTCTGCGCTTTGAAGCTCTGTATCTTGCCTTCCAGTACTGTGTCTATGCAAGGAACGATTCAATTGATGCGTACGAAATGCGAGCAACCACTCAATGTATGCTAATGCTTCTTTTAGCGCACGCTCTCCTTCTTCTGTTGGATCTTGGATACGTTCAAGAAGCATCATGAGCCCATTACAACCTTCCATATCACTTGGCTCTTGTGTTTCTCCATACAACTCGAAAAGTTGCCTGGCATTCTTTGAGAGAAGAAAAGTGGCATCATTAAAATCGATTTTTGGTTGCCCATACTGCTCGCGCTTCATCTCTCCGAGCTGAAGTGCAATAGCTCGCAATTCATTACTCCACGTATTAGTTTCCCCTGCTCCGAGATTGCTGTCGAGAAAACGGAGGGCTGCATCAATATCACCCCGCTTGAGCATCTTGTTCAACTCTCCATAAAAAGCTTCAATCGATAACGCAGTCTCCGGATCACCTCTATACCGCTCTGCTTCACTCTTTGCATACTCATTAATCTTTCCACTCACGACCGTGCTTTGAAAATCAACGCCTACACCATTTTCAACCTGTGGGAGTGTCACAGTATCCTGTTCAAGATATGTATATTCAGGA
>CAZNWG010000062.1:0-3455 GCA_964576905.1 uncultured Candidatus Saccharibacteria bacterium | reverse complement strand
TATACGTCCTTATCGGTCGCTCTGTTCGCAGATTGGTGATAACACGCATACGCACGACACACCCCCGCGCCGAAGGCGTGAGCGTGTATGCAAGAATCTCAAGGCGTCGCCTTGAGGTGTACAAGGTCTGACCTTGAACAAAGTTGTGTTCCCTACCGAAGCATCTGTGTTACGAGTGCGACCATCTGGTCTTTCTTCCTTGGGTCACTTTCTGCAATGAGGGGCGTGAGCGCAGTGAGCGCTGCGGGGTTTATCTGTGATGCTCCTCGTGCTCCCGCTTTTTTGAGAAGCCACACAAATGCAAATGCTCCCGAGCGTTTGTTGCCATCAGAAAATTGCGGTTACTGAATTTGTGCGATACCCCACCGCTAAAATGATGTCGAGTGAATACGGTGAGACCGGTTTGTCAGAATTTGCAATGTGCATTTTTTGCACATTACTTTTTTCCGCAATCTCATCACTCTTAAAAAGATTCCCGATATGCTTTGTAATCACAGAACGCTCTACTCCAAACACATCCGCGATTTCTTGCTGTGTTTCCCATATGGTATCACGCTTAAAATCTCCCCGTAGTTTTACATCACCACTGGGACCTCTAAATAAAATGAGTTCATTTTTACGTGCTTCCTTTTTCATACACACAAGTATACAGCTATCAACTTGCGAAGGGTATTGGTGTGTAGCTGGGACAGCCAGTCCAGACTATGTGGTTGAAAGTATCTCTTCGGGGATATTTTTGTTACTCACAAAAAAGACTTGAACTTATTGAAAATTGCTATATTATCAGATTAAAGGTTCCACCCCCGCAACAAGAGCCCCTGGGCTCTTCCGAAAGGATAGCGGGGGTGGTCGCGTTTATACTTTCCCATTAGTAGTACTTTGTTCCTCCACTGCTAAATATATCGAACGTCTGACATTCTATTTTCCCCACTGATTCCAGAGGTCTTTTTTCATTCCGTTCAAGAGATACGTATTTCGCCCAAGCAAAGTAATCTGCTATCTGTCCATTAAAATCAGACATCGTTTGATGAAAATAAATTGCGTATGGTTTGCCTATCTCTTTTAGTTTTGGTTTTGCAACTTTGAGAAAATTATTACGCTCATTGTTTGTGAGTGCTTTATCAAAAATGATAATCACTTTATCGTATGGACTATCTTTGTGCACTATTAGTATATATTTAACAAGAGCAGAGCCGAGAAGAGCGTAAAATTTTGAATTCTGGTATGTTGGATGCGTCTTACATTTTTCTGCAATAATATAATTCACTTTTATATTATTAAGTGCATTTATTACTCCAACTACCTTATCCCTAATTTCCTGCTTATCTTCAGAAGCGTGGAAATGTTGGTATGATTCTCCGCTAGTACCGAGAGCAACCAATTCATATTTTAACCGCTGTAATTGATTAGAGGATTCAAACGGCGAACGTGCTGTAACAGCAGCAAGGACATAATGCTGTGTTCCTTTTTGTGAAAAATCAAGATTCCCCGACTCGTCAACAAACACATAAAGGCAATTCATACCTCATATTATACCACCGCATCAATCTCCTTCATGATTTCAATGGTTTTTGAGAGGGAGACGATCATTTTTTCGTAGTTTTCGAATTCTGCGTTTGAGAGTGCTCTCCCCTTGCGGTCTTTGAGATACTTTTGGGCGGGCTGGTAGCCACCGATGTAGAAATTCCAGACATTTTCTGCGACACCATCCCAGTACTGCGTTTCGTTGATGTACACACGATTGTTTTTGAAGATGGGATTCTCTACAACGTTGGAGCCGGCTATTGGAAACGAGGTGACGCACTTCTCTACGTCGGAGTCGGTGAGGAGGTGCAGGTTGCGGAGCTTAGTGCCAAGTGGCACAAGTTTCCAAAAAGTGTTCTTGTCTTTTGGATACGGCACACGGGGAAAATCACTCTTCAAAAACTCACCGTACTTTGTGCGGTATGTGGGTGAGTGCAAAACAGCATAGACATAATCGAGTATGTCCTCGGGTGTGGTCGTTCCGACCACACCCTCGATCTCCCACATAATCTCTCTATTCAAATTTGGAACTTTCTCATCGTTTTCGTAGAGATAGAGTGGCAGACAATAGCCTCGTTCTCGACTGCGATTTGAAACGTAAGAATCATCTGGTATATAATTCGTAATGAAAATAAGGTTCCACTCATCTCCGATTCCCTGTCTGCATATATCTAATGCTACATTGTCACCAGCGATGAGATGTTTCATCACTTCCGTGCGCGGACGCCAAACCAACTTATTGTCAAAATAAGTGTATCGAACGTCAAACGGGCGGTACGCGAATGAAATAATCTTAGTGCTGTCATTTTGTATGTTCGTCTTGTTATCAATTATCCATTGTGCATAATTTTTACCGAGTTGATATTTGTGACGGAGTTCATTTTCTGAAATATTCGTTTGAAGAAATTCATCAACGCGGCTTGAAAGTATTTTTTTGTGTTCGGCAACAATAAAACTATCACCCATCGTCACAATCCCAGTTGTATTTTTTGGAAACAATTCCGCCACCGAAAATCCTTTCTGGTATTCACTTTTCCCTTTTCCTTCCACTTTCCATATATCTGCACTTTCGGGGAGTTTGTTCCATTTGATACTCTCAATACTTCCTTTGTTAAGCAAAGCACACTTCTGTGCACGCACACCATAAAAGTCTGCTTGATACACAGTTGCGAGTGACTTCTTCCCCTCATTCTGCTTTTTTACTCCAAAAATAATTGAAACACCTGTTTTGATATCAAAAACATTTTCGTCTTTACTTCCATCTGGTGTTGTCTCTTTCTTGTTGCTATTGCCGTGGAGGTCGAGGACGTAGAGTGAGTCAAAGGTGTTGCGAAGGTGCCAGCGCATACCGCGAAAAGTGGGGTTGTCGATATAGCCATGGGCAGTAATCATACCCACGACCCCTTCCCCGTTTTTCTCAATCATACTCTCGGCAAAACGGATGAATTTCACATAGTCGTCATCAAGCCAATTCTTTTTTTCTTTCAAACGTTCCTTTCCACCAATTTCAACTTTATATACTTCATTTTCCGTATAGTGCTTGTTTTGCGAAATTCCTGAATACGGCGGATTACCCATGACGACCATAATGGGTCGCTCTCGCTTCACCTCCGAGGCGAGTTTGCTCTCGAGCGCGATGCTCTCCACCACGCCAAAGAGACTGCTCTGAAGCTCCTCCTCGTGTGGCGTGTCGAGCGTGTTGGTGAGGTACACGCCGAGACGTTGTTTGAAGTCGGTCACGCCACTCTGCGCGAGCGTCATCGCGAGCTTCAAGTGCGCGATGGTGTAGCTCGCCATCATGAGCTCAAAGCCATGGAGCCGTGGGAGGAGATCGGTCGCCACATACGCGCCCCAGCGCCCCTCGTTGCCTTTGAAGGTTGCCTCAATGTGCTTGATGGTTTCATTGAGAAACGTGCCGGTACCCACGGCCA
>CAZNWG010000061.1:1786-3467 GCA_964576905.1 uncultured Candidatus Saccharibacteria bacterium | reverse complement strand
AGAGAGGTGATTGAATCCCATCGCACGGAACTCGCGCGCGTGCTCAATGTGCGCCCCGGGGATGTGACCTTCACGAGCGGTGGCACAGAGGCCAACAACCTCGCACTCATTGGAGTCGTGGAGGCAGAGCACAGAAAGGGGCGCGCGTACGCAGATATGGAGATTATCGCGACGCGCATAGAGCACCCATCCATTATGGAGACACTGGCACACCTTGCAGAACGCGGTGCTGTGATTACCTATGTACCCGTTGATGCGGAGGGACTTATTGATGTGAAGAACTTCGAGACGCTTTTGAGCGAAAAAACAATTTTGATTACTTTTGCGTACGTGAATTCTGAAATTGGGGTAGTGCAGGACGTAAAGAAAATCACACGAATGGTGCGCAAGTGGAATGAAGCACATGGTGTGCGGGTGCTCGTGCACATCGATGCCTCACAGGCACCGCTCTGGCTCCCGTGCGCGCTCGACATGCTCGGAGTGGACATGCTGACCCTCGACGCGGGGAAGTGCTACGGGCCAAAGGGCGTGGGAGTACTCGTCCACCGGCAATGGGTGGAGATAATGCCCGTTACCATGGGTGGCGGGCAGGAGGCGGGACTGCGCTCGGGTACGGAGAACACCGCGCTCATTGTGGGGTGTGTGCGCGCGCTCGTCCGCGCACAGGAGGGGTGGCGGTCGCGAAGTGCGACTGCGGTCGCACTTTGCGACCGCTTCTTCGCGCTCCTCCATGAAGCAATCCCTGAAAGTATTGTAAACGGCAGTCGCGCATCGCGTGTCGCCAACAACGTGAACATCTCCATTCCCGGTCTCGACACTGAGTACGCGGTCATCTGGCTCGATGCGCGGGGGATTGCAATCTCCACACGGAGTGCCTGTGGCGCACAGGGAAGTACCGGCTCCCACGTGGTTCGCGAAATGACTCACGATGAATCTCTCGCGACCTCGACACTCCGCTTCACCTTGGGCGAGGAGACTACAGAAAAAGACATTGTGCGTACAGTGAAAGAAATCAGAGAGTTCGTTGCACTCATGGGTGGAGAAAAAACGGAGCTCAAAAAATAATTTGACTTATCACAATAACGTTGTATTATTGCGTATACATTGTTTAATGAGTGTTCGCGACGGGGAATAGTAGCGGTTATGACGGTCGCCTCGCGTATAATATACATACACCTATGCCAAATTTTCACAATTTTACATCACGCGCAAAAGAAGCCATACGGAAGGCACACGAACTCGCCATTGAGCGTGGGCAAAACCACGTGAGCCCCACGCACCTGCTCGTAGCGCTCGTCATGCAGGACGAAAACACCGTTATCTCTCTCTTGGACCGTCTCGACATCGACATCATTGCATTTACCGACCTCCTCCTCGATGCGCTTGAGGGTCCTATGGGTTCCACCATGTCACAATCGTACCAACTCTACCTGACCCCAGACCTCGCGCAGGCACTCGAAGAATCCGGGCGCATTGCGCAGTCGTTCAATGACTCGTACGTCGGTGTAGAGCACCTCTTTCTCGCACTCCTCGAACATCCGGGTCCAGCGGGAGAGATACTCGAGCGTGCACACATTGACAGGAAACGCGTAGAGAAGGCACTCCGCGAGGTGCGCGAACACAACATCGACGATGCACAGACACCAAAAAAGTACCGCGCGCTTTCAAAGTACGCCCGCAA
>CAZNWG010000061.1:0-1686 GCA_964576905.1 uncultured Candidatus Saccharibacteria bacterium | reverse complement strand
TCGAGCAGGTACATCACCGACCGTTTCTTGCCGGATAAGGCCGTTGACCTTGTCGATGAGGCAGCGTCTGCACTCCGCATTTCGCTTGAAAATAAGCCGGACGAACTCGTCATTGCCGATAGAGCGGTTCGCCGTCTCGAAATTGAGCGCGAGGCACTCCGAAAGGAAGAAGAGACATCTGAACATAAGACAAAAATAAAAACACGCCTCAAAGAGATTGAGCATGAAATTGGCGAGTTGAAGCAGAAGACCTCCGTGCTCGAGACAAAGTGGAACAACGAAAAAGATGCAGTTGGGGAGATTCGAGAGATGAAGAAAACACTCGAATCACTCCGTCTCGAAGCTGACTCCGCAGAGGCAAGTGCCGACCTCACCCGTGCGGCTGAGATACGCTACGCGCGTATTCCACGAATTGAAAAGGATTTGGAAGCAAAGTCTCAGAAACTGAAAAAACTGCAACGCACCCGTCGATTGCTCAAAGAAGAGGTGACCGAAGAGGATATTGCGGGCGTGGTATCACGCTGGACGGGTATCCCCGTGTCGCGCATGCTCGAAGCGGAAGCGAAGAAACTCGCGCGTATTGAGGAGGTGCTCACCGAGCGCGTCGTGGGGCAGAGTAACGCGGTACGGCGCGTGTGTGATGCTATCAAGCGTTCGCGCGCCGGAATCTCCGATCCCAATCGCCCTATCGGGTCATTCCTCTTTCTGGGCCCGACGGGTGTTGGAAAGACCGAGCTCTCTCGCGCGCTCGCTGAATTCATGTTCAACGATGAGAGCGCGCTCGTGCGCATCGACATGAGTGAGTACATGGAGAAGCACTCGGTGTCAAAAATCATCGGTTCACCACCGGGGTACGTGGGGCACGAAGAGGGTGGCTCGGTGACCGAGCTCGTGCGCCATCGCCCGTACTCGGTCATTCTCCTCGATGAGATTGAGAAGGCACACCCCGAGGTGTTTAACATTCTCCTCCAGGTACTCGATTCCGGACACCTCACCGACGCGAAGGGTCGCAAGGTGAATTTCAAAAATACCGTCATCATCATGACCTCCAACATCGGCGCAGAGCACATCGACCGCATGAGCAAGTTTGGCTTCATGAGCCACTCCGATGAGGCGACCCAGTACGAGCAGGCGAAGGACAAGGTGCAGGAGAGCTTGAAAAACTTCTTCCGTCCTGAGTTCCTCAACCGTCTCGATGAGATCATCATCTTCGACATTCTCTCAAAGGAAACCATTCGCAACATTGTGGGACTGCAGGTGAAGATGGTGATTGACCGGCTTGCGCAGAAGGAAATTCAACTCTCAATTTCTGAAGAGGTGATGGATTACATTGCGAAGGAGGGGTACGACCCCAAGTTTGGCGCACGTCCCTTGAAGCGCGTCATCCAGTCAAAGATTCTCACACCGGTCGCCTCCATGATGATTAACGAAGGCATGCTCCAAGGGGGAACGGTATCGGTGACCATGAAGAAAGATGAGCTCTCATTCGATGTAAAGAAAAAGGGGAAGAGCGAACCGAGGAAGGCACGTCAGAGTGTGGCAGAGGCAGTGACCGCATAGAGAGAAAAACCGCGCGCCCTACGGGCGCGCGGTTTTCATACCCCCACAAAAAGAAAAATCCCCGCGTGGCGGGGATTTTTGGTTGCACATAAGAATTGTGGTCACATCGACACCGGAATGTTGATG
>CAZNWG010000060.1:2194-3710 GCA_964576905.1 uncultured Candidatus Saccharibacteria bacterium | reverse complement strand
AGCGAAGTACGCGCTCAACCTCTGAGCCGAAATCAGCATGCCCCGGAGTGTCGACAATGTTGATTTTCGTACCCTTGTATTCCACGGACGCGTTTTTTGCGTAAATGGTAATGCCACGCTCTTGCTCGAGCGCGTTTGAATCCATGGTGACTTCGGAAGTGACCGCACCGGTCTGACGCATGATGGCGTCGGTGAGCGTCGTCTTTCCGTGGTCAACGTGGGCGATGATTGCGATGTTGCGTGTTTCCATGTTTTAAATAAAAATCGCCCTCCCATGGGCGTAGGTTGTGAGAGGATACTACACAAAATGAGTAGCGTCAATGAATTTCAGTGCAATATCTTATCTTCAGGCACATGATCATGGAAATGTTTCACGAGTGGCTCAAAATCAACTGGCTTTTGCGTACCGTATGACCCCATGATATCAGTAATTGAGTGCTTCTTCGCATACGTATCGAGTAACGCAGAAGCTTCTTGTGATTGTGACCAACCGGTAAAGAGCTCTCGATTCGCTTCAGTTAACTTTGTAGTTCGTGCGTCTCTGTCTTCTGGAGAAAGTTCTTGATCAGTTATGTATTCATTTGCAATGTACTTGAGAAGCTGACTTCTGAGCAGAAAAGGTTTAAACGCTTCAATGATGGAATCAAAATCATCTCTGGCCCCAATTTGATCAACTGTGTGATTGCGGACATATGTATCCATAATTTTTTCTCCTTCGCTCTTCGATGCAAGCCAATCTCCGAAAGGTGCGCTACATTCAGCAAATATTTTTTCATGGCTAGCATTTAGTTCTTTCTGAGCTTCTTCGTCAAGTTCAAGAAATTTCTCATATTCACTTGAGTCATTCTTGGCTGTCCGCATTTCAAAAATATACATCTGAATTTGACATCTTGCAGCAATTGCTCGATCTATATATTCAGTGTCACTCGTCGATAGCTCTCCTTTCTCAGCTGTATCGCGAGAAGCTACGTTACCAGAATCGCTTGATATTGCTTCAGTAGTACTCATAAGTTAAGTATACAACTTTTTTACATTTTTCAAACGGTTTAAGTATAAAAAATATGTGGGAATCACCGTGCATTTGATTTTCTAGCCTTCTTCGTTGATTTAACCAAAATCACCTTTTCGCTCTTTGGTAATTTCTTAATTTGGGCTTCACGCTTCTGTGCCTCGCTCCGCGAGGCACAGGTCTCTGTATACACCACCCGAAGTGGAAATCTTCCGCGGGTATACTTTGCCCCCGTCTTCCCCTCCTTGTGCTCACGAAAGCGCCGTTCTACGTCGGTCGTGACACCGGTATAGAGTGTCCCGTCACTGCATTTGAGGATGTATATGTACCATGTCATTTGGAAAGAAATATTATATTTGATACACTTGATGTACTCAATGAAACGTTGGCCAGCGTTTCAGTTCACGAGTTATGGCTACCACAGGAGTTAGGGGTTCTAGTAGTGGCGAGCGAACGAACTTATACACACCACCCTAACGCAGTTCCTGTGGTTTTTTTTACCCAATC
>CAZNWG010000060.1:0-2094 GCA_964576905.1 uncultured Candidatus Saccharibacteria bacterium | reverse complement strand
CATAAACTCAATAACGTCGCCGTCTTTCACGATGTACTCTTTTCCTTCGGTGCGAAGCTTTCCCTGTTCACGCGCTTTTGCAAAAGAGCCGGCGGTGACCAAATCCTCAAAGGTCACGACTTGCGCGCGGATGTACCGTTGCTGAAAGTCGGTATGAATGGCGGCGCCCGCCTCGGGCCCTGTGGCACCTTGGCGCACTGTCCATGCGCGTGTCTCCTTCTCGCCGGTTGTGAAGTACGACATGAGCCCGAGGCGGTGGTAGCAGGCGCGAATGAGTGAGTCGATGCCGGAATCGAGTGTTGCGTATTCGCGTCTGAACTCGAGTTTTTCTTCCTCCTCTAAATCCTTGAGCTCATGCTCTACTCCTGCATCGATGATGACGTACTCTGAGCCAGTACTTTCCATAAATTCCATGAGCTCTGTCCACCGGTGGTCGTTGGTCTCGTCGAAGTTGTATGCGCCGTTTTTCTTGTTACACACATACAAAATCTGCTTCATGGTGAGCAGGTGAAGGTGCTTCACGAGTTGCTGTTCGATGTCATCAAACTCAAATGCACTTGCGAGCTTGCCCTGCTCGAGGTGCGGGAGGAGCTTTTCGAGCATCTCGTACTCTTTCACCGCTGTCTTGTCACCCCGCTTTGCATCCTTCGCCACATTGCCGAGTCGTTTTGCCACCGTCTCCGCATCGGCCATGATGAGCTCGAGATTAATGACCTCTATGTCGGAAAGCGGGTCAACCGCACCCTCAACGTGAATGACGTCGGGGTCATCAAATATGCGCACCACTTCTGCAATCATGTCGGTCTCGCGAATGTTTGCGAGAAACTTGTTGCCGAGCCCTTCACCGGAGGAAGCACCGCGCACGAGCCCCGCGATGTCCACAAATTCAATGACCGCGGGGAGCGTTTTTTCTGAATGTGAGAGTGTACTCAATGTCTGAAGCCGAGGGTCAGGTACAGCCACAATCCCGACCGAAGGGTCGATGGTGCAAAACGGATAATTCTCAGCCGGGACTGAATTTTTGGTGAGTGCATTAAAGAGTGTCGACTTACCGACATTGGGAAGACCCACAATTCCCACAGAAAGCGATGCCATAGAGGAATACACTACCAGAAAAACAACATTTCTGAAAGGTGATTTTTCTGTGTATCACTGATACAGGAATTGTCCGTTTACAAATACATGAGTTCGCTCTTCACTTTTAGTCTTCACATCTTGTTCAGCACTTCTTCAATTGCTCTGCTCATGTTTCAAAAATTGCTTTCTCTTCACCTCATCCATTCGCTCTATCGCATAGCGGAGCGTGGTTCGCGGGAGCTCGTCGTAGTGCGTGAGGAGAAATTGCTCGCATAGCTTTGGATCTTTCTTCCACACCTCGCGAAGCGTCCAGCCGACTGCTTTGTGTGTCAAATCTTCCTTATCGTGTAAAAGCATTTTGGCGATTCGCAGAGCAGTATCAAATTTTCCATTACTGATACAGGTCATTGTAGAGATTATTGCAACGCGCCGGTGCCACATATTTTTTGAGACGGCGAGTCTGTCGAGTATTTTCTCATCCAAAATCTGTTCTTGAATGGCTCGTCCGAGGATTTTGTGTGCAGAGAGGTCAACCAAATCCCAGTTGTTCACGCACGTTAAGTTTTTCAAATAAAACTTTGCTATTTTCAATCGATTCTCTTTTGTGGTGCTTTTCTCGTACTGCCGTACCAAAATGAGGACACCAACCAGTCTTTCTTCGTGGATGCTCGAATGGAGGGCTTCCCCAATGTCCTCGAAGCTCAAATGAGAGAACTTCTTTACGACCGTTCGCGCATCAGGATTACTCACACCGATAAATATATCTCCCTCACCGTACTGTCCCGTGCCCGTTTTAAAAAACCACTCATTGGCACTCTTGCGCTTGTCACTCGAATATTTTTTGAGTTCTTGGAGGATGATACTCATACGCATAGACATTTTATCATGTCGCTGTACTCATCCCATTTTTCAATTACTTCTTCAGGAGCAATGCTTCCAATTGGTCGAGTCCTTGATTGAATCCCTCTTTCATTCCCATTTCGATGAGCGTGTCGAGACCTTCTTTGCTTGCACAGG
>CAZNWG010000059.1:2710-3771 GCA_964576905.1 uncultured Candidatus Saccharibacteria bacterium | reverse complement strand
CGGTTATCCCTTGCTCGTGGAAACAGGTGCTTGCTATACTCACACCTGACAATCTCATAATAAATCAAGAGTGACGAATAGGGTTTTGGCCCGCTAGGTCGTCCAGCAACTTGCGAACGTAAAGTGCTCCATCCAACCCTACGGGGAAAGATTTTATAAAAAACAATCTCTCCGTTAGAGATTGTTTTTTATTTCATAACCTAGAAAACTATGTCTTCACTCTTTAGAACAGCAGAGTCGGTTACCCCCTCACACCCCGACAAGGTGTGTGACCAAATAAGCGACGCGGTCCTCGATGCGTGTCTGCGGGATGACCCGCAGACACGCTCGGCAATTGAGGTGCTCGGCGGGCACGGGCTCATCACCATTACGGGAGAACTCACCACCACCGCGCACGTCAACATTCGCGAAATCGCGCTGAACGTGTATCGGAAACTCGGGTACCACCACCCCATCGGCATTGTGGTCAACGTCGTCGAGCAAAGCCCTGAGATTCAGCAGGGAGTGGATGCAGATGGAGCGGGGGATCAGGGAATTATGGTGGGGTACGCAACGAGTGAGACACCGGAGTTTCTCCCGCGTGAGGTCATGCTCTCGCGCGCGCTCACGCGCGCGATGGGTGCGCACGACGGCAAAGCGCAGGTGACACTCGAGGATGGAAAGGTGGTGCAGATACTCACCTCACTCTGCGAGAGTGGCGATATGAGCGACGTGCACCTCGACGAGGCGGTGCTCCGCGATGTTGTTCCACTCCTCCATGAGCGTGTGAAGGATGTGAAAGACATTTGGCTCAGAAACCCGAACGGGTCGTGGACTATTGGAGGATTTGAAGCAGACACCGGCCTCACCGGGCGCAAGCTTGCAGTCGACAACTACGGCCCCAACATCCCACTCGGTGGCGGGTGCTTCTCAGGAAAAGACGCGACAAAGGTGGACAGGAGCGCCGCGTACATGGCGAGAAATGTTGCTGTTGATTACCTCACCAAAAAGGGCGCAAAAGAGGTGTACGTGCACATCGCGTACGCGATTGGTGTCGCGGAACCGCTCATGGCGACGGTGAC
>CAZNWG010000059.1:0-2610 GCA_964576905.1 uncultured Candidatus Saccharibacteria bacterium | reverse complement strand
ACGAAGTCTTGCCACCTTTGCGATAAAGGTGGGGTTTGCATAAGACTCCATGCCGGTATCTGGTAATGTACGAAGCAATAGTGAACGCTCATGCCTACCAGGCTGAGAAAAACAAAACCGAGTCCGGGATGTTGGTCCCAAAAATCTTTAGCTAAGAATTTCACGGCTCCTCCTGTTTTGTGGCGGTTGAGATGATGGAACTGGTGTGATTCTAGCACAGAAATCAAATCTGTCAAATTTTCTCGCCAAAGGGTGTTCACTATGCCATACTATTTTTGTTATGAATGGGCGATTCGTCCGTCTATTATGAGTATAGTGGAGTAATTATTTTTTATACTATGCACACACATATTACGCTATCCGCACAGACTGTCCGCGCGACACTGCTCGCGTTTGGAATTCTCTCCGTACTCGCGCTTGCGCCCGCGCCGGCACACGCCGGTTGTGACGCGTCACGACTCGGGCAGGTTTCCTTCGGCACGCAAGGCTCTGCGGTGAGCGCGCTCCAAGAGTGTCTCATTGGCGCGGGGTTCTCGATTCCCGCGGGAGTGACGGGGTACTACGGAGCGCAGACAAAATCCGCGGTACAGCAGTTTTACGCATCCCACATGGCACTTCCGACATGGGATGGGCTCTCGGTGGGCCCGCTCGGGAGGGGAAAGCTCGCTTCGCTCCACGGGCAGGTGGTATCGACCACTGCTTCGGGCTTTAAGCGCGCGGGTAGTGCGAGTGTCCTCGCCACTTACCTCGCGGAAAAAGAAAAAAGCGCATCGTATGGTTTTGGTGCGATGCGCGGAGACGCGATTGCGGTTCCGAGTATGGATAGAGCAAACGGCGTAGCGCAAAGTGAGGCGAGCCCGAGTGCTCCCACACGCGTTTCAGAGACGAACGTACAGGTGGCGGGCATCGACGAGCCGGACATCGTGAAAACCGACGGGAGCACACTCTTCATCTCGGAAGAGGGTCGCTACTACTACCGTGACCCAGTTCCGCGTCCAGCTATGGGTGGTGTGAGTACAGATATGGCAATTATGCCACCGTGGGGAGAGGATACCGGTGCGACAAAACTTATCAACGCTTTTCCACCGGAGAGTATGGCGAATGAGAGTGAAATAACTGAACACGGAGAGCTCCTCCTCGCGAAGGACACGCACACACTCGTCGTGCTGAGTGGTCGTTCCGTTGTGGGATACAATGTGGCAGACACAGCGAAGCCGGTGAAGAAATGGACACTCAATCTCGAAAACAATACCTCGGTGAGCTCTGCGCGCTTGCGAGACGGCACCATGTACCTCGTGACGACGACGTGGCTCGACGCAACGAGTCCGTGCCCGGTTGTTCCCCTCATGCGCGGTGCGTCAAAAATCTCTATCCCGTGTGCGGACATTTGGGTCCCTGCGCGCGTCGAACCGGTAGATATGACGTACAACGTCATCGCGCTCAATCCGGCGACCGGCGAAGTGGGTCGCACGTACTCGGTCGCGAGTCAGTCGGGAGGTGTGACGGTCGCGATGTTTAAGGACAACCTCTACCTCGCGACGAAGCTCTACGCAGAGCCGTACGATGTGGTTGCTGAAGTGTACGCGAGCGCGTACCGGCCATTCCTCTCGGAGGCGGGCAACGCAAAAGTGCAGGCGATACGTGGGTACGATATCTCATCGGCAGGGAAGCTGAATGAAATCACCCTTGTCTTCCAATCAGAACTCGCGCAGAAATCGGCAAATGAAAAACTTCGCATCGAACGTGAAGTGGAGAATGCGGTGAAGCAAGCACTCGAGAAGCGAAAGCGCGACCTCGACCGTACGCGCATCGTCCGCATCCCACTCTCGACCCTTACCGCGGAAGCGACCGGTGACATTCCCGGCTCGCTCCTCAACCAGTTTGCACTCGACGAGTACAATGGCGATCTCCGCGTCGCGGTCACGGTGAACCCCGCGTGGTGGGGCGTTGGTGAGACTGCGAATGATGTCTATGTACTCGGGTCAGATCTCAGGGTAAAGGGAAGTGTGACCGACCTCGCGCTCGGTGAGCGCGTCTACGCGACGCGTTTCCTCGGTGACACCGGGTACCTCGTCACCTTCAAGCAGGTGGATCCATTTTTCGTGCTCGACCTCAGTGTGCCGACCGCGCCGAAAGTCGCGGGTGAGCTCAAGATACCTGGGTACAGCGCGTACCTCGAACCACTCGGCAATGACATGGTCCTCGGCGTCGGGCGAGAGGGGTCGGGCGTGAAGCTCGCGCTCTTTGACGTCTCAAATCCGAAAGCTCCCGTTGAGCGCGCGAAGTACCTCCTCACAGACGAGTGGTCAGAAGTCGAAGGTAACCACCACGCCTTCCTCCGTGACGCCGAGCACGAGGTGTTCTTCATCCCCGGTGGGCAGGGAGGGTACGTCTTCTCATATGCGGGGAATACCCTCAGTCTGAAAGCGACCGTTGCCGGCTGGTCGGTGAAGCGCGCAGTCTACATCGGCGACTACCTCTATGTGATTGGTGACGAGCGCATTACCGTCTTTGACGAGAACACATGGAAGGAGTTCACCACATTTTCGTTGAAGTAGGGACAGCCTTAACCAAATATATTGTAAAAACGCCACTCCTCCGGAGTGGCGT
>CAZNWG010000058.1:0-3931 GCA_964576905.1 uncultured Candidatus Saccharibacteria bacterium | reverse complement strand
ATCCTTTCTCGCGTCCTTGTGTGACCACACAAGGTATGTACAATCTAAAAAACAAAAGAATATACGGAGAGTTGGCTGAGTGGATGAAAATGTATGGGATACATTTTCATCTGACTGAAAGGAAGTGGACGACTTGTCGAACACGAAGCCAACTCTTCGAATAAACAAATGAATATACGGAGAGTTGGCTGAGTGGTCGAAAGCGCCTCACTGCTAACGAGGTAGGGTCTTAAAGCCCTCATGGGTTCAAATCCCATACTCTCCGCAACTACCAAAACCAACACGAATGTGTTGGTTTTGTTGTATGTTGCGCGAGAGTATGAGATTTGAAAGACACCATCGGGGACCCTCTGGGTCGATAGTATCGGGCGTGGTAATTTATTATCTCGTTACAGTCATTACTCTGTCGAGCTATTCCACAATAACTCAAACAACGATGTAATCATTTGGGTAACATTTTTGTTTTCCTGAATAACGATGGTCACCTGAGTGTCGAGAGATACAGTAGCAACTTTATTGTTCCACATAAGCATAAGTGACTCGAAAGGAACTGGTGGACGCAATACACGAGTCTGATGGATAGCGGTTTTGTCGAGTGCTTGTACATACTCAGCTATTGGAGAGTCTTCAATCAAGATACGAGCAGGAATTCTTCGCTTAAGGCGACGGACCATAAATTTTGAAAAATGGTCGGGGAGCAACTCATCAAGATCCTTCGCTGGACTGATAATGAGAATCTCTTTCGCTTCGGCTAATATCTCGCGTTCAACTGTATAAAAGCCATCCTTGTCAAAATATGTGCGAATTGAAGGTTGTTGAGTAGCGGTGCGTTGTGTGGCATAGAGTTTTGGGAGGAGGTTAGTGAGAAGAGACTGTTTCCGTTCAAACCAAGAATTAAGAACACCGGGATCGGCCGCAGTAAAATGAAAGCGGTTCTTGTGTTGGTAGCGAGACACCAGACCTTTTGCAAGAAGGGTTTCAAGAGTGTCATTAGTAGTGGACTTCGGGAGATTGGCTTCGCTCGCAATACGCGACACACGAGCATTACCAACACGCAAGCTGGCGAGATACACAGAAGACTCGTTTGCAGTTAGGCCTAATTGTGTAAGTTCGGAAGTATATTTCATAAACTATCGGCGAAACCGACGATATCAAGTATACATAATAACCTTTAAAATAACAAGTATTTATACAAACCAAAGAAAAGCATACGTATGGGTTGTGTAATCTTGATAGAAGTATAAGATGTGTGTGTACGTTCTTTTTGTTCATCACAACTATGTCCTAAAAGGAGTAACCTTATGCCTCACACTACCCCCAAAGCAACCGAAGCATTGCGCATCTTGCGTTCATGTTTGAGCAAGGGTAACGGAATCTTTGCGTCGCCTGATCGGTATCTCTACCAGTGCTGGACACGCGATGTTGCATTAGCAGTCGCACCGCTTCTCTTGAGTCTCGGTGAGACCAATATCGTACGGACGCACCTCGAGAACCTCTCGGAACGACAACCCCAAACGGTCAAATCCCCATCCTCTTTCTAAGCGATGAGGTAGCTTGGCGCGAAAAGAAAGTAGCTGAGCGTGGTGAAAATTCTTTCATGGTTTCGAGGTACGACAGTGGCGAACTGTGGAATCTCACTCCTGGCACCAAGGATTCGGAGATTCTCTATGTCATCGCCATGTATGAGTATGCACAGGCGACTGGCGATTATTCTCTTTTGGAGCACTACAGCGATACTGTGCGACACGCTATGACATACGTTGAGGAACACAACCTCAATACTGTCGGTCTAACGGTCGGTGCTGACTGGCGTGACACCATGGAGGTATACCTCTCTGATCGTGCGCTCCTCACCAACAATGTGCTCTTGGTTCGCGCCTACGACCTTATGGGAGAGGAGAGGAAAGCTAAGGCTCAGCGAGAACGGGTGCGTGAATACTTCTGGCGAAATGGTAACTGCGTCGATTACATTCCTGATGGTGATCGACCCGACCCACTCGGTATAGCGTTGGCAGTACTCTATGATGTGTTTCCAGAAGAAAGCGGTGAGCGGGTGCGCGAACTGTTGCATTCAGTTGATACCGACTATGGTGTGACCATCAAGTGTATTCACAATCCGTATGCTGAGGGAGAGGTAGAAGTCTTCAAGCGCACAGAGGGAGAAGTAATCTGGCCATTTGTTGTCGGCTTTAGTGTCATGGCACTTAAAAAGCTAGGCTACAATCATGAAGCGCGGGCGCTCTTCAAGAAGCTCCACGACCTTGATGGTTTCTACGAGTGGTACGATCCAACCGATGGCAGAGGTTGGGGAGCCAAAGAACAACTCTGGAGCGCCACCCTATATCTGAGGGCTAAAAAATACCTTGAGACGTAAATAGTCTTTTTGATATTGCCACTTCGCAAAAAAACGAAGTGGCAATTTTTTAATGGACTACAATTATGAAACCCTCGAGCTCCCTTTAGTCGCTCCAGAAACGCTTGCTCATTGAGCTTTGACTTACAATATTGCTATAATGAGCGGATTGAACCCAAACTATGACTGAACAACATTGGAAATCAGAAATGACACCCGCACCTGTAAAGTCAGCAGATGATGTTGACTTTACTCACAAGAATTCTGAAGAGCAAAGCATCACTGGGGCAATTCAAGAGGTCTTAGATAACCGCAGACGTTTCTCAAATATAGAGGGAGAACTCTTTCACGGATTTAACAGTACAGATCTTGAACTTGCTCGCGTGTGGATCGAGCAAAACTTAGGTTTAGATAATTACACTGTTAATTCAATTCTTGAACTTTATCAATTCATCCAAAAATCGAAGCGAGACGGGTTGCCTTTGGGACCAACATCTTTTACCTATTGCAAGACCATGGGAGAAATCGAAGCGCAACACAAACGCACGAAAGAAATACTCGGCGACAATGTAGAGGCATTTACGAAAGGAGAAAAAATCAATCTTGAAAAAATTGGTGATTACGAAATAAAGATGCACAGACACGATTGTGAATTTGGCACAGGCCTTATGTGTGTAAGTATGTGGCGAGAAGAAAGAGAAGTATTTCAAGTTTCATTTTATCCATCAGACCCTATCAAAATTTTTGAAATCAAAGGCGGTAAACCAGCCGATGATGAAAAGGAGGATCGCAAGCGTAAACGCGACTCTCATCGTTTCAGTTCAAAATACAATCTTTCCCCTTCATCAGCATTGGTCGTTGAGTGCATGAAAATAGCGCAACATGTAGGAATCGATGTGGATGTGGCTGGCAGAGCATCGACTTGGAGAAATTATGATATAGCGAGAGATAAGACAAAAAGAGCTCAGGCTGACTCTGTCTATTGGAAAGTTAGACAGGAATTAGGACTGAAATACGATAAACAAACTGAAGCGATAATTGAAACTGCTGAAGCCCTTAATCAAATTAACACTGAACCCGACAACCAAGAGAGCTGGGAGAAAGAGTATTATCGTTCCCTTAAATTGATACAGTCTTCCTCGACCCGTCACCAATCATTATATGAAGGGGGAGCTGATGAATTTGTCACGAAATTACTTTTTTCAAATTATACACATGAATATATCCAGAACTACTTTGACATACAAATTTGGGCACAGCAAAATTTTCAAATTCCTCAAAGAAACACCGATTACTTAACAGAAAAACAGCCGAATGAAGATTGGTTACACTTCAAGCTACCATTGTTTATGAATGTTGACGCAAAACAAAGAGACAAAATCATTACAGATAATGTACAACTAAAAGAATAGGGTGGTTTCTATCACTGTCACTCCAGAAAACAAATTTTACATGGAATGCCTCGGTCTGAAGCCTTGGGCATAAAACCCCATGTTTTTCTTGCCATATGCATGCCTCCGTAATACCCTCCCGTTTGGCGCAGGGATATTTCATTCTTGCATTGTTTTTGTTCTTTTT
>CAZNWG010000057.1:0-4025 GCA_964576905.1 uncultured Candidatus Saccharibacteria bacterium | reverse complement strand
GTCCCGCGGCACTTATGAGCGTCAGCGAATTAGTGACCGTCAGGACGAATCCCCCCTCTTCCGCAACTGCCTAACCCAATGCGAATGCATTGGGTTTGTTGCATGTTGCGAGAAGAGAATTTCTCCATAGGCTTTTCCTATGGAGAAATTTGTCGTATCAAGCTCGGCTAGTGATTACAAAATATGATAAAATGGTATCAATGAAAGAAAACCAGTTTGAAACAATTAAGCGACTTGATAACAATAGTGCAGAATTTTGGTCATCTCGCGATTTAGCCAAAACACTTGAATATTCCGACTATCGAAACTTTCAGACAGTTATATCTAGAGCAAAGATTGCTTGTGAGAATAGTGGCGAAGTTATCCACAACCATTTCGTTGAAGCCACCGACATGGTCGAGATTGGCTCAGGGGCGAAAAAGAGCATTGAAACAGTTTATCTTTCACGCTACGCCTGTTATCTTATTGTCCAAAACTCTGACCCTACAAAAGTTGTGGTAGCCAAAGGGCAAACATATTTTGCCATTCAAACACATCGCCAAGAAGCCACTGACAACCTAGTTGAAGATAACAAACGCGTTTTTCTTCGAGAAGAAATCAAAAAGCACAACACTTCACTTACCAAAACTGCTAAAAGTGCGGGCGTACAGAATTACGCAATATTCCAAAATGCTGGTTATAAAGGTCTCTATGGCGGAATGACTATGCAGGACATTCATAAACGAAAGAAGTTGGGTAAATCTCAACACATTCTTGATCACATGAACAGTGAGGAGTTAGCTGCAAACTTATTTCGTGCTACCCAGACTGACGCAAAAATTCGACGGGAAAATATTAAAGGGGAAGGTAATGCGAACTTTGCACACTTTGAGGTCGGACAGAAAGTTAGGAATACTATCACTAACATTGGAGGGACAATGCCTGAGAACTTACCATCAGTCGATGGTGTTGGAAAAGCTAAAACTCGGGTAAAAAATTTTGAAAAGAAGAGATTGAAGGAATAAAATGAGCGTAAGGTTCACCACTGTGGATTATACTTCATGGAGTATGCAAGGGGGTTGAATTTTTGGGAAAATATAAGTTCTGACCTTGTGTTAAATAACGAGCTTTTTTTAAAATTGTCTTTGCCTTGTTTAACTATGTTCTAAGCACTTCAATTTATTTTTCTGTTCGTGTGATACCATAGTTTCTATGAAAAACAATCCAATTACCGAGTATGTACTTGAGCACAAGACAAAGGGTGATTTATTATTTATAGCGTATGACGCAAAGGTAGTCGCTCTCATCGAAAAATGTACAAAGACACACGTGGAATACTTGGAGTCAAAGCGCGGGCACATATTTTCTGATTCGTGGTATAAGCGTGCAATTGAACAAAATGAAAAATTGCTCGACGTACTCGAACCGTACGTCACACATGGTTTTGAGCATGTTCACGATGCGGTCATGTTGCGAGAAAAATTGAGTTCGAAGGTATTGGATATCAAGACACTCCCTCCCACTATCGATTTAACAGAGGAGTATCACCGAGTCTTGCTGATGCTTATCAATTGTTACACAGACCTCGGTGAAGAAGAAGCACGTGCTCAATTACTTGAGACACTGCATAACTTCGCAGAGTTATTCTATGAGTGTTATGAAAGACAGCACAGTGTCCCCAAAGCAAGTCCGAAAAAATCGCAAGTAGTCAAGGACAAAAAACCTAAAAAATAATTACATCTAAAATAGTAAAATGAAACTCAATCAACCTATCACCAGTACAGATAATAATTACGGCGTCACGTGCTTGATAGCGGGTATTCTTCAAGTCATATTCGGGTTCAGTGTTACTTTTGTTGGTCTTGCAATTTGCGCAGTTGCGGGTTGGTCTGCGGTGAAGTCATTTCAAACTGAAAAACTGGATCAGGGAAGGATAGCAAAAGCGAAAATTGGTATTGGTCTTGTTGTCGCTACAATCATCGTTGGTTTTGCAACCGGAATATCAGGCATTCTCGGTTTCTTTCTTCAATAAATCGGGTTTTAGAGAAAATAGGGGACAAACATTCAAAAAACAGCGTCATAGCGGGCGAGGTATTTTGATGGTTAAGTCAGCAAGCGATTGACTACCCCATATGCATATGGCATTATCACATACAGAAGT
Source organism: uncultured Candidatus Saccharibacteria bacterium (assembly GCA_964576905.1). Taxonomy (GTDB): domain Bacteria; phylum Patescibacteriota; class Minisyncoccia; order Phycocordibacterales; family UBA918; genus Damh-18. The sequence continues at coordinate 1,885 of CAZNWG010000057.1, read as the reverse complement.
GCAGTTCCCATTCATATCACATAACGACCAGAGGAGAAAATCATGGATTCAATCCGTGTAGTAGATAGTCGTTGGGGAGACAACCGAGCAAAGCAGACTTCAGTTGAGATGCTCCCATTCCATACCGAACCCGCCGTTACGGTGTTCCCACTCTTCATTTTTTTCGGCCCACCATTTTGGAGAATCAGAGTGGATCGCATTGTTTCCACGGATGATCTTCCGATGATCACAGAGTGCGGTGACGAAGATCCTGCGCAGAGGGGCTTCGAACATACCTGCGGAATTATTCGGCTGGTGCTCGATTCAGACACCTCTCCGCTTGCGTGGAAAGTTCAATTTGACGGACATCCGGAGAGCACTGTTCCTGCAACGCTGGTGACACTCCGCATCGCATGGAACAGATCTGAAGAAATTCAGTACGCAAAGAAGCCAGTTGCCACGGTGAACTTCGAAGGGTACGGAACACGCTATGGTCCGCTTCATGACTACGAGGTCACCCACCTGCAGTGTGTCTTTGCAAATGACGAGCAGATGCGGGAGTATGCGCATATTTCAGGGCACGTGCTACGCGACCGCTTGTCCATCAAGGGTAAGCTCTACAGACACCTCGGAAATGGGCGTTACCGCTCCGATGATGGCGTGATGCTCCCTATGCCACTCGTCGTCTTTGGGCTCCTCTCTCTTGACGCACGAGGAGAGTACCTTGCGGAGAATCCCACAGTGCAGAAGCTCTATGATGAGACCGACTGATGCACCAAAGCCCATCGAACGAATCGATCGGGCTTTGTTTTTCATATCGTGTTGAGTGACAGTGCATTCGGTATGGTACAATAAAAGATATGCTCAGAAGTAAACGTTTAAAGAAAGTGGAAAAGGTGGTGGCACGAGTAAAAAAAGGTCATACACATTCTCCATTCGTGTCATATCTCAAGGAAGTCATATATGGTGCAATCGACGGCATTATCACCACGTTCGCCGTTGTTGCCGGCTTTTCGGGGGCAGCGCTCTCGCAAGACAGCACGACCCAGCTCTCATTCGTGTTCGTGTTACTTTTCGGACTCGCAAACCTCGTGGGTGATGGTGTGTCCATGGGTCTAGGAAACTTTCTCGCGGTGCGGAGTGAGCAGGGTCTGTATCGCAACTTATGGAAAAAAGAACAGAATTCATCAGTAACTCATGAAGATGCCGAGGTTGCAGAGACAATGCGCATACTTCTCGCTCGCGGTTTTTCTGAAGCTGAAGCAAAAACGCTTACTGACATATACAGGGGGAATGAATCCTTTTGGATTGAATTTTTGCTGAATAATGAATTAAAGGTCGCAAACCCCATGGGGGAAAGCGCGGTGTATACGGGTGCAGCTACATTTGCTGCTTTTATTGCTTTTGGTTTTATTCCGCTCATGCCGTTTATTGTTATGCATTCTGTCGACCCAGCGACCGTATTTCAGCTTTCAGCGACAGGAGCATTTGTTGCACTCGTACTTCTTGGCATTCTCAAGTGGAGGATTGTGGGCACTCATCCTCTCCGATCAGTGCTCGAAATTGTAATTGTGGGAGGTGTGGCGGCGTCGGTTGCATTTTTTGTTGGAACGCTGTTCACAATATAATACACACTGTTACGCAGTGTGTTTGCACAGCGTTATATACAGTTTATACATGAGTTTTCCACGGTGTTATACACAGAATTGCGGAGTAGAGCCATTTTTCAACAATTTCTCGTCTGTATTGACGACTATGGTAAGAGGTGGAAAACTATTAGTATCCTTTCGGATGTGGTGATTTTCTTCACATACTAAAACGCATGAGAATAGCATGCGAGGTCCGAGAGGAAATGCTCTACGTTGTATTATAAGAAAAACCGCAGAAGCCGTTCTGCGGTTTTTCT
>CAZNWG010000056.1:0-4159 GCA_964576905.1 uncultured Candidatus Saccharibacteria bacterium | reverse complement strand
TGGTTTCGAGTACCTCTTTGAGCTTCGTGCCGGTACCTCTATACCACAGTGGGTCGTACGCGAGCGCATTGATGTATGTCTCCCATTGGTCGGGAGTGTTGCGGTACAGGTGGAGGTGGTCAATCACTTTTAACTTTCTCTGGAAAAGCTGGATGCGAATGCGGAATTCATTGAGACGAAAGTCGGTCGATTGAATGAGGACGACGAGGTCATTGGGTGAGAGCGAGTCAAATGCTGAAATGATTTCCTCTTTCATGTGTGCATTGAAATCGAGAAACTGCGCATCAGTGAGCACTGCACGGTAGGCCTCCGTGATGATGCGTGTCAATCCATTCTCGTCATCAAATACGACAAGTGCTCGCGCAGGAGATGAGTATTCGAGTGCATGGGTGACAATATCCCGCACATTTTCGATAGCTTTTTCTACGAGAGAGGCAGTATCCGCTCCACTTGAGATTTCTGATGACATATACCGTTATGTATAGCACGAGGATGAGAATATCCAAATACAACAATTTTGACGGTAGTGCTATGATTAGCACTATTGTATTTCACATACACATAGACTATGCGCACGCTTTCACAAAAAATATTTGCACTTATCGTACTCACATCGATGATGCTTGTTCCCTTTGTTATTTTGGTAAATAGAGATAGGGGAGTCGAACAGACAGAGATTATCACTCCATCCGTACAGGAAGAGGTACGCATAGAAACGCCCGCACCGACCACAACACCTGAAGAAATTAATGACGACGTACCATCGACCACTCCGATTACAGAACTCCCTCCGGTAACTCCACCCGATACACCAACTCCAGACCCAACTCCAACTCCAACACCGATAGCAAAAGAATGTTTCAAAGGTGGGTGTAGCGGGCAACTCTGCACCGACAGTCCCGATATGGTTTCTACCTGTGAGTGGCGCGATGAATACGCTTGTTACCAAAGTGCAACGTGCGAACAGCAATCTTCAGGAGAGTGTGGCTGGACAATGACCGACACCCTCAACCAATGCCTCAATACCGCGATGTAGTACAAAAACCTAAAGAGTCAGAAAATTTTTGAATCCTATAAAACAGCCCGCGCTTTGCGCGGGCTATTGGTTGTATCAGCAAGAAGATGAAGTCTGCATCATTAAAATTACTAAGTTTACATATGATAAAATATCCATATGAAAAAGACTGCAGTAAAAAATAAAGCAATCATCTACCAAGCAAAGTCTGGTGCTATTGAATTGCGCGGGGACATGCAAAAGGAGACTCTGTGGGCAACACAAGCACAGATAGTTGAACTTTTTAGTGTCCACCAATCAGTTGTCTCGAGACATATTAATAATATATTTAAGGATGGTGAGGTTGATCAAAAAAGCAATATGCAAAAAATGCATATTGCTAATTCTGACAAACCAATTGCACTTTACTCACTCGATGTAATTTTAAGCGTTGGATATCGCACAAATTCAAAACTTGCAATCGAATTCAGGAAGTGGGCGACAAAAACACTCCGTGAACACATTACCAAGGGCTACACCATCAACAAAAAGCAGGTCGGTAAAAACTACAGTGCGTTTATGAAGTCTGTCGCAGACGTACAGGCGCTCCTTCCTGAGCACGTCACACTCGACCCCAAAGCAGTTCTTGAACTCATTAAGGAGTTTGCTTCAACGTGGGTTTCTCTCGACGCATATGATAAAGATGCGCTAATACTTAAGGGTGTCACGAGAAAGAAAGTGACACTCATTGGCAGTGATCTTGAAACAGCAATCCAAAGTCTACGCTCAGAACTAATGAAAAAGGGAGAAGCATCTGACATGTTTGCGCATGAACGGGCGAAGGGTAGTATTGAAGGCATCGTAGGTAATGTGATGCAGTCATTTGGAGGGAAGTCGGTGTATCCTACTGTTGAAGAAAAAGCAGCACACCTTCTGTACTTCATGGTGAAGAACCACCCATTTTCAGATGGTAACAAGCGCTCAGGTGCATTTGCCTTTGTGTGGTTTCTCAGGAAAACAAGCGCAAAGGGTGAGAGTCACATAAATCCGGGAGCACTCACTGCGCTCACACTGCTCATTGCTGAAAGTGATCCTTCAAAAAAGGAACAAATGGTTGCACTCATCACGCAGATACTCCGGTAACGACTATGCAATAGTGCACACAACCCGCCCGCGCTCCGCGCGGGCGGTTCTGTCTTAAATGAGGAATATATAGCCATAATCATGAAAAATACTAAAAAAATTGATGTATTGACGTTTATGCTGGCAAAAAAAAAGTGAAAAGAGTAAAAAAACGCAAATTTACCTCGTTTTAAGCCTAAATTTACGTTTTTCTTGACAAAAAACGTAAATTTCATATTATATAGCGTATAATTTACGTATTATGACTTCACAAAAAATCAAACAATTACAGACTCTTCGTGATACATTTGCCAAACTCAAAACAGGCAAAGAGTCGTTACTGCGCATTATAGATGAAACCGAGCTTCCAGAAGCAGTATACAACTCCAACGCAATTGAAAATTCAACGCTCACACTTTCAGATACTGAACGTGTTTTACTTGAACTTGAGGTCTCAAAAGAGTATTCGCTTCGAGAAGTGTTTGAGGCAAAAAATCTTGCTCGTGTCTCAGAGTACATTCAAAGTAAAGGTAAAGGTCTTGTTCTCAATACGGAGACGATTTTATTTTTGCATGGATTACTCATTGGTGGCATTGATGACAAAATTGCTGGCCGATTTCGTAAGGAAGGAGAATATGTACGAGTTGGTACGCACATTGCCCCTGCACCGGAACATATTCTTCGCATGATTGAAGTGCTCATTCATGAGTACACTAGTGACCATGATACGCACATTGTTGATAAGATAGCGCATTTTCATCTTCAGTTTGAACACATTCATCCATTTTGTGATGGGAATGGACGTATTGGGCGTGTACTCATCAATCTACAACTTCAGACCTATGGGTACCCCCATATCATAATTCGTGATAAGGAAAAGAAACGCTACTACGACACTTTTAAAACGTATCGTGAATCAAAAAAAGTAGACGCACTGTCGCAGGTGGTATACCTGTCTCTTCTTGAGGGTCTTCATAAGCGTATTTCCTATCTAGAGGGCAGTACTATCATCACACTCGCTGATTATGCTAAGAAACACACTCTTCCTCTTGCTTCACTCATTAATAAGGCACGTCGCCAAACCATTCCCGCCTTCCGTGAGAAGGGTGTCTGGAAAATAGCTGAATCGTATACGTTTGCATAGTTCAAACCGACAAAGGGCCACCCTTCGCAAAGTTCTTATAGTGACAAGATACACCTAATTAAAATCTATTTTCCATGTGGCTTTGATACACTCCATAGCCCGTCAAACCACGCTCTCATTGTGTCGGTATGTTCTTTAGAAGTTATGAGAATACAGTAACTATTATTTTTTGAAGACACATAGAGAGTCTTATCGTCATACAGGAAAATGGTGGTCTGGAATTTGCCGTGCATGATTTCGGGAGCAATTCTCACTTGTGATAATCCCTCGTAGTATTCCTTTATAAGTCCCTTGTTTACAGGAACCTCCCATAGGTTCTTAGTCTTAATGTTTCGTTTGATTCGCTCCTCAATAAACAATTCAACAAAGTCTTGGCCAATTTGCCAAAAAAAGTTTTCTTTTGGGACTACAGAGTTAATACATTTGCTCTTGCAATAGAGCATTTCCATAATCGCGTTCTTCACCGCATCTACTCCTTCGTAAAAAGCGACCGTTGGTTTTGTATCAATTGGTGAAGCGGTGGCGTTGAGAGTTGGAATCATTTCCTCAATCCGGCTTTGCAGTTTGGTTATTTCCGAAACCTTTTCATTGGCAATAAGAGACAGTTTCTCTACAGGTTCAAGCGTGAAGCTTTTGTCACCAGATAATCCAGTCTTACTCGTGAGACCTCTCTTCTCTAAGCAACCAAGTGCGTAGTAAACAGTAGGTCTTTTAAGCCGAGTAACCTTAACGAGGTCTCGAGCTGTTCGTGCCCCAGAGACCATTGCCAAATACACAGTGACTTCTGAATCACTTAATCCAAGATCTAAAAGGTGTTTTCGCGGCTCATGCATATTTGTATAGTGATTATTATACACCATTGACTATTTTCGTCAAAAAGTTGAATATGACAGTGGAAC
>CAZNWG010000055.1:0-4348 GCA_964576905.1 uncultured Candidatus Saccharibacteria bacterium | reverse complement strand
TACACCGGAATGTTTTGTCCTCATATATATGTATACAAGGACAGAGAGCATTGTACAGAAAAATGGCGAGTCTGCAAATAGCCGGCGAGAATATCGTGGTGTGTTGCGGTGTGGGTGAAACCACAAAAATGCCTTTGTAGAAAGGCATTTTTGTGGTTCAACATGGAACTGAGCTCGCTAGAACCAGTTATAGAGATACGTGCGCTTCGACCACTCAAGTACCCGTTTTATGGGAAGAATGAGCGATTCAATGAAACTATCATCTTGTGAGGCTTTTGGTGTAGTCGTCTGAGTTCTGGTTACGGATGGTATAGGTACGACGATATATCTATCTTCTTCATCTGCATTCTGTGGTGTTATCTCATCTGATGCATACACGATGTTTGGTGCAGGTACATACGCCGATGTGCTTTGTGCATTGCGTGCAAATGCCTTAAACCAATTCATTTCATTGAACTGTGCAACACTGAGGGGGAACATCGCCTCGTTGTTGCACTGAATTTCATTGATCTTTTTCTGAGTGGTGTAGTACACGTGTCCGGAATTACGCGTGAGCCCCCATGGGTTGAGAATGTCGCTCGCGTACCGCGATTGGAACGCGCGCACGGCAACCTCAGTCGCGGTGTTGAAGAAGCCGGATGTCTCGAGGGTGTACCCCATGTGCATATTGAGGAATACCTGCAAACGGCGCACGTCTTCAGGATTGTTCTCTCCACCGTACCGTAGGTACGAGGTGAGGTACGGGGCACAGCGGGTCGTGGAGAGTCCGAGCACCTGTGGCACGACATCACCGACAAAAACGTCATCGGTCGCGTCCGGTGAATCGTACGACTTTCCAGCTCGAAGGGAATTGTGCCCCGTCAAACCCACGACATCGGCCGAATTGGTGTACGTCCCGATGGTTGCGTCATCGGCAAATTCCATCGTGTACGTCACTGATATGGTTTCACCGGCATGTATGGTCCCGAGGTCCCAGTACTGCTCGCTCGTCGTTGCGCCGTCCTCGTTGCGGAGTACGTCGCGGAGGAGTGATTTGTAGAGCGGTCCACCATTGTTTGTAATTGTAATCGTGTAGTCCACCGAGCCACCAGGTGCAACCGCTTCCACGTTTGAGGATTTGGTGAGGGTCACCTGCGCGGGCTTACTCGAACCATTTGAACCGCCATTTTTTCCTGAAAAGAAGGAAAGGTACTCCGTGTTGTCGGTTGTATCCGCATCGGTTTCGTGAGCGCGTACGGTCGCACTGCTCACGATCTCGCGCTTCGCACGGCTGAGCTCACTGTGCACATTCGTCTTGAAGCTAATTTCTTTCGTCTCGTGGGGCGCAATGGTACCGAGTGACCACACGCCGTGCGCACCATCGGTCTTAAACTGTACTTTGTCCGAATCGGATGCGTATACGAGCTCACTGCCATCGAAACGATGGTCGAGCGTTACGTCGGTTGCCGTCGAGTCACCGTTATTGGTGACCGTGTACGTGTACACTACTTCGTTTCCGGGCATGATGGTCGCTTTCGGTGAGGATACCGCACCTCCAATCCAGAGGTCGGGTCGTCCAAACGCAAGGTTTCCGTTCCAGTTGCCGAATATGTCGAAGACGAGGAGTGCCCAGTTTTGACCGAGGATGTTCGTGTTCGCGACGTTTGTCACGTTGGCCGCAGCGTACGCGTCACCGGTCTGTATGGTACCTGAGTCTCCCACTCTGTTTTGACCGGTGAGCGCAAAGACGGATACGTTGTTTCGAATCGTCGCGGTGTTCGTCGTATCTGAAGTGGCACCACCCACGGCGCCGGATGCGTCCGAGTTGGTATTGTAGAGCACGATACCATGTTCCGTTTCCGCCCACGCAATACCCTCGGGGAGCCCAAACACTTCACCGGCCCAGTCGCCATGGACGCGGAGTACGAGAACAAAATCGCTTCCACCAAATAGGTTCGTATTCACCGTGTTCTGGATCGAGCTGTCGCTGTACGCGTCACCTGTCACGATAGTGCCACCCGAGCCATCGTTTCCTCCGGTCTCCGCGGTCGCGCTGACGGTATTTTCGATTGTCGCATCATTTGTGCTCGCAATGGTGTCACTGAGCGAATTTCCATTCGCACTAAAGAGTGTGTTGAGTGCCTCCGCACCGGGGAGGACTATGTCTCCGCCGTAATCGCCGAAGTTATTGAAGGAGATGAGGAGGTAGGTGGAATCAGTGATGTTGGTGTTGGCCAAGTTGAATATGTTGGCTGCGGCATACGCGTCGCCCGTGTAGATGGTGCCGTCATCACCACTCACATTACCACCCGTGTCTGCGCGCACCACGATATCGTTCGTGATGTTTGCGGTGTTGTTGGTCGTGACTGTGTATGCATCAGCATCACATACGGACGGCGAGCAGGGAAGTGTCGAGACGGCGTTCGTCTCATCGAATACATCAAACGCGCTTCGCAAATCGAATGAATCTACACCGAGTATCTCATTGAAGAATCCTATGGCACCGTCGGAGTTGAAAATGTTGGTGTTCACCACGTTGACGATGTTTGCATACGCAATCGCATCGCCCGTTACGATGACAGATCCATCGCCGAGTGCGCTATTTGTTCCTGTTTCTGCAGTAGTCGTTCCCGCGTTTGTGATGGTACCGGTGTTTTCTGTTGTGACACTGTCACCGGGTACATCCGCTTCCGTATCATCTGTATCTTCGGGAGATGCGTTTTCTATGAGCGGGGAAGGAGTATCACCCGACGTGTCGACATCCTCGGCGCCATTTGCCTCGGTAGCAGGAGTTTCTGGTTCTGAAGTATCTGCTTCAGAATCGAGTGATTCGGCACCATCTCCTCCAGATGTATCTGGTTCGTCGGGCGATGTGTCGTTCATGTTGATGATAGTTTCCGTTTCGGAACCAGACTCCGCATCACCGGTCACGATGAGCGCGGGTTCTTCAGTACCTGTGTCTTCCGCCGCGTACGCCGTGACGGCCCCGCCGAGCGGTGCGATGGTGAGTGCGGTGGTCACTATGGTGATGAGTATCGAGAACACGATGGTGTGTCTACGATTGTCCGTTGAGTAGCGATACATAATAGTGTAAGAGTGCGTTAAGCTTCTCGAGGAGGATGAGCAGTTCTCGCTCTTTGGTGCTCGCGCCGTCGGTCGTCGCGTACACCGTCGTCGAGCCGTCAACGGTCACGATGTGCGATTCGAGGGTACCCGAGCCCTCGATTGATTGGTCTTCAACGACGACCCCGTTCACCACTGTCTTCAGAGAAGCGTGTGATGCACCACTGCCGTTACTCGATATCGACACCGAGTTTGATACGGATGCGGTCTCGGCAATCGTACATGTTGGAAATACGATCACGAAGATGAATACACCCGTAGCGATGATGCCCACTGTGTAATTAACCGTCTTATGTGTAAAAATGTCTTTTTTCATTTCCCTCAATAAGATCTCGAGTGACACTCGGGGTCTTATTTGAAGGGGGGAGAGACTCCCCACCCTTCAAAGACTGTCTGTACTATCGAGTAATGCGCGTGACGATTCGGTTTACCACGTTTACTACGTCAGATCCTGAAGTAGCATTCCCACTGTAAATCTCACCGCCTACACCGCCACTACCTCCTGTACCACCAGCTCCACCCTGGTTGTTGTCGTGTGACCAGAAAGAGAAGAATGGCATCATCATGCGAGAGTCACGAGCTCCGCGGTTCTCCGCGTCACCACCATTGCCACCTTCGTCACCGTCGCCACCGTCTGCTTCGTTGTCACCTGTTTCAGCTTCAACTTCTACAGTGTTGTTGACAGTCGCGTTGTTGTTGACGCGAACACGAATGTCGTTGTCATCGCCATTATCAGAACTACGTCTGTTCATAAACGAGAACATTGTTGGTTTATCTGCCTCACAACCACATGAGTCAGAAATCATTGTCTTCACAATGTTGACCTCATTGAGGATTGATGAGTATGCTGCAGCATGGCCAGATACAATGTATCCACCGAGTGCACCACTTCCGCCATTTCCCCCATTACCCCCTGTGTTGTCACCGGTCCCTTCCGCTTCACCACCATTGCCACCTTCTTCACCATCGCCACCGCTTGCTTCGTTGTCGCCAGTCTCGGCTTCAACCTCAACATTGTTATTGACGGTTGCGTTATTGGTAACCGACACCTTGATGTCGTTGTCATCACCAGAATCGTGCATCTGCCAGAATGCTGATGCGGGCATGGTGATGGCATACGCACCGAGAGCCATGAGTGCGAGTGTGAGTAATGCGAGTGTGTTCGTCTTTATTTGAGTGTTCATATAATTAAAATTAATTGATACCTGCTAATAAAGATGCTTTTTAGTGGAGCAATAAACACATG
>CAZNWG010000054.1:0-4512 GCA_964576905.1 uncultured Candidatus Saccharibacteria bacterium | reverse complement strand
TCAATGCGGTCGCCTTTTTTCAAGTAGACGTACGCCTTTTGTAAACCGTGTTGCATCATGTCTCGACCGCGTGAACGCGACATGAAGTGACGAGGCCTCTGGTGCACAATGTTGATCCGTACCGGAGTCACATTGTAGAGGGCCTTGATAGCATCGCGTATCTCGAATTTATTGACGCCTGTCGCAACCTCAAATGTGTATACATTTGATTCTGCGAGCAGGGCAGCCTTTTCGGTGATACGTGGCTTCCCTATGACCGAAGCGATATGTCGCTCAAGTACAGTGTTGTTCTGTACTGCCGGTGCCACGGCAATTTCGGTCTGTGGCACTGATGCATCTGCATCTTTTTTTCCAAACAATGCCATATTATGCTTGTGTGGCTGTAGCCTTACGTGCCGTCTTTGTTGCAACTCGTGACGCAAGCGTCTTGAGTGTTTCTTCCGGTTTTGCGACTACAACATACTTATAGGTGAGTAATGCAACTGGGTTGATATCTTTGGCATTTACCACAGAAACATTGCCCATGTTGCGGAAACTAAGCTCCGTCTGTTCGTTACGATCATCGAGCACAATGAGTGCTGCATTTACTCGCTTTGTTCCAATGTCTTTCAGTGCAGAGACGCCGCCGAGTGCCGTAAGGAACTTACGCGCTTCTGCAGTCTTTGGTTCAGTAAACGTAAGCGCATCGACAAATACAACTGCGCCCTGCGCATACTTTTGTGAAAGTACACAGGCGAGTGCTTTTGCTCGTGCATTTTTGTTAATTTTACGTGAATCATCACGATCATTGCGTGGACCGTGTGCAACACCTCCACCCTCCCAAATAGGCGAGCGTGATGAACCATGACGTGCACGTCCAGTACCTTTCTGCTTCCACGGTTTCTTTCCTCCCCCGCTTACTTCACCGCGGTCTTTCGTGTGTGCAGTATTTGCACGAGCATTTCCTTGCATAGCGACGACAACATCATGTACGAGATTTGCGTTCCATGCGACTTCGAACACCGCTTTCGGAAGTGTAATTTTTCCAACTTCCTTACCTTCTTGCGAATATACACTCGCTTCTTGTTTCGTTTCCATATGCATTAAACACTACGAACCTCTACTAATGTTCCTCGTCGACCCGGTATTGCGCCCTTAATAAGGAGGATATTCTCATCCGTATTAACAGCAATCACCGTAAGATTTTTAACGGTCACTCGATCTCCTCCCATTCGGCCTGCCATGCGCACTCCCTTGAAAACGCGCTGTGCTCCCGTCGCTCCAATCGAGCCCGGTGCTCGAAGCATATCCTTGTTACCGTGACTTGCACGACCTCCTTGAAAGCCGTGACGCTTCACAACACCCTGAAAGCCCTTTCCCTTTGAGATGGCGGATACCATCACCGTATCACCAGCCGCAAAGACTGATGCGTCGAGTGTTGCTCCCTTTTCAAATCCTTGCACGGATTCTTTGATACCGGTACGTGGTCGAAACTCTACAACATGTTGGAACGCACCTCCCAAATGTCCTGTCTGCGCTTTGTTCACACGATGCGCCTTTTGCGCACCTGATGCGAGCTGTACTGCCTCATATCCGTCTTTCTCAGTATTACGCACCTGCGTAACCTTTGCAGGTGTGACACGGAGAATAGTGACTGGATGCGCAATACCCTGTGCATCAAACACTTGGGTCATCTGCTCCTTGGTTCCCAAAATAAATTTCATTTACTTTAAAAACTACTAATAATGGGCTTTCTTGACCGAGGTAATTACAAAACCGCGATTTTTGGTCGCGAGCACAAGCTCGCAGACTAAAAAATCGCGGTTTTGTGCCCATTGGTCCACACATTTGCTTTCGCTCACGCATGTACATAGGTCTTTAAAAGCTAGGCGTGAGTATACCCTAGATTATAAAAAACGCAAGAAATTGCATATATCTCATTCAGCGACATGAACACAGGATGCAATACATTGCTTGATGCATATAAATATCGTATAGTATGCGCCATTAGGCCCACGTGGCCTTTCTTTTTCTATGGTACGTTATAGTCCACTGCAAAAGGGAGATATGAAATATTATTTGTAAATTATTTAGAGTTACACATTAAAAAATTATGGCACGAGCATTCCCATTACATAAGTTGCGCAACTTCGGTATCGTTGCACACGTTGACGCAGGCAAGACGACCACGTCTGAGCGCGTTCTCTTTTATACCGGTATGAGTCACAAGATTGGTGAAGTGCACGATGGTGCAACAGTCACCGACTGGATGGAGCAGGAGCGTGAGCGCGGTATCACCATTACTGCAGCTGCTATCTCCTGTAACTGGACACCATCGCTCATTGCAGACCGCACCAGTGATGAATTCAAGTACACCTTTAATATCATTGACACCCCAGGTCACATCGATTTCACCGCGGAGGTGAAGCGTTCAATGCGCGTACTCGACGGCGCGGTTGTGGTATTCGATGGGGTGGCCGGTGTTGAGCCACAATCAGAGACCAACTGGCGATACGCAGATGAGGCTGGAGTACCTCGAATTTGTTTCATCAACAAAATGGACCGTACCGGTGCAGACTTCGAACGTTCGTACGCATCTATTCTTGCTCGTCTCTCACCGAAAGCAGTTCGCTACCAGATTCCATGGGGTGCCGAAGAAAACCTGAAAGGGGTTATCGACCTTCTCAAGATGAAGGCGTACACCTTCGAGGGTGAAATGGGTATGAAGGTAGTTGAGCATGACATTCCTGAAGAACATCGTGCGGATGCAGAAAAATATCATGCAGAGCTTGTCGAGCGCATTGTCGAACACGATGATGCGCAGATGAACGCATACCTTGAAGGAAATGTTCCTTCTTTTGAAGAACTCAAAGCAACACTCCGAAAGGCAATTATTGCAAATGAGATTTTCCCGGTCATGACTGGATCCGCACTCAAAAATACCGGTGTGCAACTTATTCTCGATGCCGTTATTGATTACCTTCCTTCACCGGTTGATCTCCCTCCGGTTGTGGGTACCAATCCAAACACCGATGCAGAGGAAACACGAGAAGCATCTGATGATGCACCTTTCTGTGCGCTCGCGTTCAAACTACAGACAGACCCATTTGTGGGCCAGCTCACTTTCTTCCGCGTGTACTCAGGCACCATCAAGGCAGGAAGTTACCTTTACAACGCTTCAACAGGTGAGAAGGAACGCCTCGGACGTATTGTGCGTCTGCAAGCAGACAAGAGGACAGAAATTGAAGAAGTATATGCGGGAGAAATCGCTGCCGGTGTAGGTATTAAGGAGGTGAAGACCTCTCACACACTCTGTGCTGAGGATAAGCCAATCATACTTGAAACCATTACCTTCCCTGAACCAGTGGTTGCTATGCGTATTGAGCCAAAGACAAAAAATGACCAAGAGAAAATGGGTATGGCAATGAAGAAACTTTCTGATGAAGACCCAACATTCAAGGTTTCAACCGATGAAGAAACGCTCGAAACAATCATCGCGGGTATGGGTGAGCTTCACCTTGAGATCATTGTCGACCGTATGAAGCGTGAGTTTGGTGTGGAGGCAAACGTGGGCAAGCCACAGGTTGCGTACCGTGAAACTATCCAACAGCCAGCTGAGGCGGAATACAAGTACATCAAGCAGTCAGGAGGTAAGGGACAGTACGGTCATGTACGCATTCGTATCAAGCCACTTGAAAAACTAGAAGAGGGACAGACCGTTGCGAAGAATGTGACTCGCGAAGACCACTTCGAATTCATCAACAGCATCAAGGGAGGTGTCATTCCAAACGAATACATTCCTGCAGTCATGAAGGGATGTAAAGAGGCAATGGCACGAGGATTTGTGGCTGGATACAAAATGGAGGATATCAGTGTTGAGCTCTATGATGGTAGCTACCACGAAGTTGACTCCTCAGAAATCGCCTTCAAGCTCGCAGCAATCAATGCCTTCAAGGAAGCTGCGAAGAGAGCGGGAGCAGTGCTCCTCGAACCAATCATGAAGGTGGAGGTCACGACACCAGAAAAGTTCATGGGGGACGTCAATGGAAACATCAGCTCAAAGCGCGGACTTGTAGAGGGTATGGACGACCGTGGTATGGCAAAGGTGGTACACGCAAAGGTGCCACTCTCAGAAATGTTTGGCTACACCACAACACTCCGCTCTATGACTGAAGGTCGTGCGTCCATGACCATGGAGTTTGACCACTACGACGTCGTCCCACCAAATGTCGCCATGGAGATTAAGAAAATGCGTGGCGTGAAGGACACAGACACAGACGAATAAAGAAAAGGCACCCGACGAGGGTGCCTTTTCTTTATTCTTCGTAGTGTCCTTCACGAGCCGGAGACTATTTTTGCTATTCCTAATGCAAAAATAGTCGAGGCCGGGGAGGAAGTTCTTAACGAACGTAGTGAGTTTAGAAACTTGACCCTGAAGGACACAGACACAGACGAATAAAGAAACAAATAACACAAAACCGGCGCGCCCTACGGGCGCGCCGGTTTTACGGACGACACCGCACCTACTCTGCA
>CAZNWG010000053.1:0-4551 GCA_964576905.1 uncultured Candidatus Saccharibacteria bacterium | reverse complement strand
CACTTAGTAGAATTTGAGCGTAGCGAAAATTATACTTAGTGACTTGGTATGTCAACTCCGCCCATCTCCACAGATACAGAAGTATGTAGAAATACATGTAGCAACATAGAAGTTTACTCGTAAGAGTAAGCTTTTTGTTTTGGTATACTATGTAGACAATATGGAAAGATTTACTAATCCAGCCGAGCAGGAAGCTAAAATTAAGTCCTTTCAAGAAAAGCACCTGCCTGAAGGTATGCGTTCACAAAAGAAGGTGAACTTGATCATCTCAGCTGGCCTAGAATTGATGTATGCCAGACAAGCTGATATTGAAGGAATGGAAAACTTACCTGAAAAAGGACCGTTCATCGTGATAGCTAATCACTTCAATCTAAAGGAGACAGAAATACTTTTGGCGACACTCAAAAACTATGATGCTCATGTTATTGCTTCAGAAAAAGTCCATGGCGAGCATCCTGTACGTGGACTGGGCGTAAGAGCTATACGTGGACTTACTTCACCCGACAGTCTTGCTCACCTATCACCAGAAGAAAAGCAGAATCTTATAAATCGTGTACCCGACGAGTTCGTACGCCAGAAGTACCAAGAAATTATTGATCGTGAAGAAGCAGGAGAAGTTGATCGTAGTGGTTTAATTGAGCTTATACGTTCCTCTGTGGCACTTCTTTCAAGAGGTGACGTGCTCATTATATATCCTGAAGGTTTATGGCTCTATGATGGCGAAGGTGGTGCACCGAGGAGTCACTTTCTATACAAAGGTTATGACGGCTTTGTAGTAATTGCCAAACAATATAAAAAACTTACAGGTGAAGATGTACCGATTGTACCAATAGGCTTTTATGAGGAAGGTGAAAAGAAACAGGTAAAAATAGGAACAGCGAGTACATTAAGAGACAATGAAAACGAACTATCAAATGCCGATTGGTACATGAGACAAATAGCTGAGATGTTACCAGAACGACAACGAGGACATTACGGAAACAACGAAAGTTAAATCAACACAAAGCAACAATCTTCAGAAAATTCGCACACTCCATTTCAATCAAAGCATTTTCTTGAAACAAACTACTCCTCGACACACCACACCTCGTCTCTTGGCGGGTTTTGTACTGCGTGTGAAATAAGAGACGAAATCTGTTGTCTGTATCGCTAAAAAGCCACATGTCACTGTGGTACTATTACTATCATCATGCTGGGATATATTTGGATCACTCTCGGTGGAATCGCGCTCACGGTGGGTGATGTCATATTCAAAATTTGGATAGAGCGGGCCCTACCCTACCTTTCACTATCCTACGCAAGTGGAATGATCTGTTACATCGTTGGGCTCATATTTCTTGTCGAGAGTTTTAAGACGCAAAACATCGCTGTCGCCTCAGCCCTCTTTGTCATTATGAATATTGTCACTCTCGCGCTTTTTAGTTGGTTCTATTTTCACGAACCACTCTCAACGACACAGATGTTTGGCCTTGGCCTTGCACTCATTGCAATCTTTTTGCTGGAGATAGGAAGTTGAATTCGCGAAAACTATCGTTTGACAAATCCTTATAGACATGTTACTGTATTTCTCAGTTTCATTCTTTAACTGTTTATTGGATCCTTACATCAAGAGTCCAATAACTTAACGAGGAGGAAGAAATGCACTTTCCAAGAGCCGAGCTTTATGTCCCACTCGCAAGGATGGGACAGCTGTTGTTGTCGGGCCTGAAAAAGCCATGGCGTACCCTGCAATCGTTCAGAATGAAACGCGCGCAGGAAAAAGCTTACCGGGCCACCCCGTTTACCGGTGTGCGGTGCGACTGCATGACAAGACGCTACTGTATCCTCCATCCTGATTCACGTCCTACAATCATTGGATCCGGTGACAATTGTCGAGTGTTCTACAATTGCTATGGGCATACGGTTTATCGTTTCAATCCTGGTGACCAGGTGATTATGCCGTTCAAAGGTGGACCGATGGTCTGTCAGTTCATTGAAGTCGAATACAGGATCGATCCGTACGACCTGTACTTTGGCGTAATCGAGGTTTTAGACTACCTCGGTTACATCAAGAGCACTCAGGATCAAACCGGGGTGATAAATCGTTAGCCCTATCACCTAGTCAGCCCGCCCCACGAAGAGCCCCAGCTCACATTCGTGGGGCTTTTTTTTACATACGTTTTCATCAGACATTCACAGTGGCTGTGTGCACAATAATGATGAATGTATGCTATAACATACGCTGTTCTGTTCCATAACTGAAAGTTCAGGTCTCATCTTGAAAAATATTCTCACTCCCCCTCTCTCTCCTATTCACATCCACGATGAGGAAAACCACAAAATCAATGCACTGTATTGGCTCGACAGACTTGAAGCGAAAGATAACCTTGGGGATGATAACCTCTACTTCATCGCCTACCTCAAACGCGAAATGCTCATGGGCGGATTAACCTACGAAGACATTGGGCGAACGGAGAAACACATTCGCAAACTGTATGTAAAAGGGTGCAATCGAAAAGCGGAGTGGTACCTCGATTTCCTCAAAAAGGGTACGAGCGCTTTCGACTCGCTGTATGTGGCACTTGTGTTCGATTATCTCCGAGAAGGAAATCTCACCCCAAAAAAAATCGGAATGACCAAGAAAAAGCTGAACAAACTTCGCACTCGAGCGAAAGTGCGTACCTCCCCCTGAGAGATGAGACGACGTGGCCACACAATGTGTGGTCACTGTTTTTACTTTCAAAGAGCTCATGTGTCTCTTACTCAAGCAATGCGACAGTTTTTGCCTTTTTCAGAAAAAAATGAGCAGGTCGTGATTTGACTTTTATCATATTTAGTGTATTAATGACGAGCGTATTTTCAACAACAACGAGGTTTGGAAATGAAACACAAGAAGCACCTGAGGAAAGCCGTCATGAGCATATTGATTTTGCTCGAAATTCCCCTAAAAACGTTCCGGCGCGTTCGCAAACACGCGAGTGAGCTCGAAGCACGATCTCTCGGTCTTCCCCCAGATACAAGTTGGGAAGACGCTAGACATTTCTTCAAAACAGGTCAGAAGAAAATACGCTGATCAACATTGCCCCCGAGGAAAGCCCCATGGCCCACACACTCGCGGGGCTTTTCTTTTGTGCTCGCCACTATCCTCAAAAGAATCCAAACACTCCACTGTCAATTGCACTACTCCCAAAAAGGCATACAATTATATGAGTTTCGGGTGTTTATTAATTTATGTAATTTCAATACTATATGAACGAACAAACTTCAAACACAACTGAGCAGGTCGTCACGACAGAGCAACAAAAACCGACACAAGAGCCAGTGGATAACACCACGCTCATGAGTATCCTTGCATACATTGGTATCCTTGTACTCATACCGTATTTCACTGCAAAAGAAAACCCCATTGTAAAGTTTCATGTTCGACAAGGACTTGTGCTCCTTGTGCCTGAGATTCTCCTCTGGATTGCGAGTGAAATGTTGTGGAGCTCTCTACTCTCACCCATTTTTACTCTCCTCAACCTTGGACTTCTCGTGCTGTCCGTTATTGGTATCATCAACGTGCTCCACAAGAAACAAGTTCCCCTTCCGCTCATTGGCCAGTACGCGAAGCACTTTGATTTTTAGTTTTATATGGGATTTGAAGATCAACCTGAAATACTCCATGGTGATGAAGAACGTGCTCGCGATATCGCGAGGGATTTTGAACTCTTTGACAGAAGTCTCTCTCCGGACGAATTGCGCTACACTCACATCATCGAGCGTCTTAAAACTGAAACGTCTCACGACTCAAACCTTCTCGAGGTTCAAATCGAGCGCGTCAAGGATATCTTCAGCGAGGAACTCGACGAATTCGGTGAATCGCTCCCCTCTGATGTGTGGGAAATGCTCACGGTCATTGAACTCTTTGACCCGGAAACCGCTCGGCACTGTGTTGACACGTACCACATCGCGAAAAATAAAGTGGAGAAACGGCTCTTCGATGGAATGGTGCTCGCCGAATCATTCAGGGATGAATCCGTAGACCTCAATACGTTTTACACCTCATGCCTGCTCCACGACATCGGTAAGGTTGAAGTTCCCCATGAAGTCGTTACCAATACGACAACCGATACCGAGTGCGCTATCCACCTCTTTGAACACAAAGATGACGTCCTCCTCCCCGCACTTCGGGATTACTTGGACGACCCTTCGTTTACGCTCCCCGAGGCAATCGATTCACCTCAAGCGCTCAACCGGTACCTCAACGAAGCGTTCCATGAGCGCCCACAAAAATTCACCCCCATCCACCTACTCCTCGGCAGACTCTCACCCGAAAAGCTGGAGGAAGTTTCAGAGCAACTCGCACACGTTGGTTGCTCCCTCGATGATTCACTCCTCACCATCATGCACACGCATGACAGGTACTCACGGACAATCCTAAAGACATTTGGGCACACGGTGGAGGCGATACTCGCGGGAGCCCACCACAACAAAAAAAGCAGGGAGGGCGAAGCGGAGCGCCCATACCGCATCACAATCGGCACACTGCAGGTGAGCGTCGACTTGGCGGACATCATCCATCTCGCGGAT
>CAZNWG010000052.1:0-4651 GCA_964576905.1 uncultured Candidatus Saccharibacteria bacterium | reverse complement strand
TGTTTGGTTGGTGAATCCATCAGAGATTCTACATTTTCCCTTTGGATTTGCAAGATCGGAACATACAAAGGGAATTCGGGAGCTTTTTGTTTCGAAGAGTTCCCTCACAATTCTTTCTACAACGCTTCTATCTCACCGAAAGGTCGCGACTCCGCTTCCTCCGTACTGCAATTCGAGTGTCCCCTTATTCGTGAACCGATACTCAGTCACAGCGGTGAGCATAGCGCTAAACATTGACTCCTGTGAACCCTCGCAGTACATGAGGGTCGACATCATTTGATCAAACTTGAGCGTACTCCCCTTCACCGCATACGTTCCACCCATGGTGTTGCAATCTGTACCTACCGACACGCGCCCATCGTCGGTAAAAGTGAGCGTGAACGCTCCCTTCTCTTTTGGAAGTATGTACTCCCCTTGGTCGACGCTCTCCACCCATACCCACTTCTTCATGCGAAGGTTCATCTTTGCTGTATCCGCTTCCCCTTCAAAATCTTTCACCCACTCGCCGATTTGTCCCGTCGTTGCGTCGAACTGAATCCACAGACTCTTGCCGATTGAGGGGGCGGTAGTCATTGGATCGTTCTCTTTACGGACTGCGTAGTTGTACACTGCGCGTCCGTCATGAATTTCTACGGTCTGTGGCGCGATGCGGTCACCGAGGAGGAGTGCGTTGGTGCTCATGTAGGTGGTGTCGGTTTTCTGGGCGAGGACCGCGTAGTAGAACGTGCCACTCCCTCCGCCACTCTTCACGAGCAATACGGCAGAATCTTCATCCCCATCGGCATCGAGGTCTCCGTACACTGGTTCTCCGAACACAGATACCGTGGTCATGCTGGCGGAGCCGGGGGCGGAAGGAACTTCCACTTTTCCGTTTGTGAGCGCGTACTGCTGACCGTCAATCGTGTAGGTGATGTCCTTCGGAGTCTTCGGCATCATCGGCTTTTCTTCTACAATCGGTGGAAGCACTATGGGAGCATCACTTTTCTTGTCTTTCATTATTACAAACACAAGTGGCACAATCGCGCAGAGCGCGAGGAGCACAATAGTTACGCCGTGTATATATTTTCGCATACTACAATGAAAGCATTCCTCACCCCACCTGTCCACTCACTCTATAAACAGATTGAACATACTCTGAAAGCAACAATCTACTTCCCTGCGAGTATGTCGGTTTCGGGTGTGAGCTCGAGGGCTTTGGTGGGGTCGCCAATGCGCTCTTCCTTTTCGCGCATCTCCTTGTACGCATCCTCTATTTTCACTCCCTCAACTTTCAAAATTCCTTCGTACTCCTCACGTTCGAGTGTCTCCACCTCGAGGAGTCGCTTCGCGACCGCGTCGAGCGCCTTACGGTGCTTGGTGAGAATTTCTTTTGCGCGCTTCATTCCTTCGGCAACAATCCGGTTCACCTCTTCATCGATGTCTCGTGCCACCTCAAGCGAGTACCCGCGGTCTTCGCTCAAACCACCACCAATCATGCGTCCGCCCGTACCCTCGAGCGCGATAGGTCCAAACTTGTCGCTCATACCATACTTGGTCACCATGTCACGCGCGAGGTTCGCAATCACCTGCAAGTCATTTGAGGGGCCGGTGGTGAGGTCATCAAAAATCATTTTTTCTGCCACGTATCCGCCGAGTGTCATCGCGATGTCATCGAGGAACTCTTTCTTTGATGACATGCGCCTATCCTCATCGGGGAGCTTCAGCGTGTACCCCGCGGCACGCCCACGCGAGATAATGGAAATCTTCTGCACAGGGTCCGCGTACGGGAGCACCGATGCGACGAGCGCGTGCCCTGCCTCATGGTAGGCGGTAATCTCGCGCTCACGGCGACTGAGCACGTGGCTCTTGCGCTCAGGGCCGAGCATTACCTTTTCTATAGAGCGAATGAGGTCAAACTGTCCCACCTTCTTTCGCTCCTCGCGCGCTGCGAGGATTGCACCCTCATTCATGAGCGAGTAGAGGTCGGCACCTGAAAAGCCAGGAGTGCGTTGTGCGATGATATCGAGATTGACATCTTCTTGGAGTGGCTTCTTTCGTGCATGTACCTGAAGAATCGCCTCTCTATCAATACGGTCAGGGAGGTCGATGGTCACCCGGCGGTCGAAGCGCCCGGGGCGGAGGAGCGCGGGGTCGAGCACATCGGGACGGTTGGTCGCCGCCATCACCACCACCTTCTCGTTCGGCTCGAAGCCATCCATCTCCACGAGTATCTGATTGAGTGTCTGCTCTCGCTCGTCATTTCCTCCCCCCACACCGGTACCACGTACGCGCCCCACGGCGTCTATTTCATCGACGAAGATAATCGCGGGGGCAGCTTTCTTCGCCATCTGGAAGAGGTCGCGCACGCGCGATGCTCCCACACCCACAAACATCTCCACAAATTCACTACCCGAGATTGAGAAAAAGGGCACCCCCGCCTCGCCCGCAACCGCGCGCGCGAGAAGAGTCTTCCCGGTGCCCGGTGCCCCCATCATCATGACACCCTTCGGTATCTGCGCACCGATGTCGAGAAACTTTTTTGGATTCTTGAGGAAGTCGACAATCTCTTCGAGCTCTTGCTTTGCCTCCTTAGCACCCGCCACATCTTTGAAGGTAACTTTCTGCGTCTGGTCGTTGGGGTCGATGACGCGCGCTTTTGAAGAACCGAAGTTTAGAGCCTGCATCCCCGCCCCCTTCACCGAACGGGTGAAAAACCAGATGATGAAACCGAGGAGCACGAGCGGAAAGAGAAACGGCGCGAGATTCCCGATCCAGTACTTGAACCCGGATTCATCCTTGACGCTGATGGTGATACCGGAAATTTGCTCGGTGGAGACACCGAGATTCGTGAGCGTTTCGGTCACCGCCGCATCGTTCTCTTTTTTCGAGACTCCCTGATTACGCGTCTCATCCTTGTAGTGCACTTCGAGGGTTGCTCCCTTTACAATAATTTCCTTGATTTCATCTTTCTTTACCTGTTCTGCAATTTGGGAGATTGAGAGTTCTTCTGGCTTTTGTGCCGTATCGGTCATGTATGAGTACACAAAGCTGAGCGCAATCAAGAAGAGCACCGTGGAGAGGATGTTGTTCCAGAAATTTCCTGGACCGACGGGCATGTGCTCGGGCATCTTTATGGGCGATTTCTTCTTGCTCTTTTGCTTATTGGTAATGGTTTCCGTGGAATTTTTTTCCTTTTCAGCCTCAATCGGGGCTGTATTCTTTTGTTCTTCGTGTTTCTGTGTCATAGTGCCATTATACATATACTGTGTATTTTTGCGAGATTTTCTGAAATTGTGCCTTAGTATAAACGATGTTCTGTTGCTCTCAACTCTCATTCCGACTATAGTAGGTATATGGCACACCTTATTTCCAACAAACGCGTCACCTTTGATTTTGAACTTCTCGAAACCTACGAGGCGGGTGTTTCCCTGCTCGGCACCGAGGTGAAATCGCTCCGCAGTGGCCAGGGCAAGCTCGACGGTGCACACGTCATTATTCGGGGAGGTGAAGCATTCCTCGTCGGTGCCTCAATTCCCGCGTTTCAGCAGATAAACGCGAAGAAGGGCTACGACCCCGAACGACCCCGCAAGCTCCTCCTCACCAAAAAGGAAATCCGCATTCTCGACCAGGGGGGCGAGCGTCAGGGATTGACGATAGTGCCTGTAAAATGGTATAATGCTGGCTCAAAACTCAAACTGCAAATTGCGCTCGCGCGCGGAAAAAAGAAGCAGGACAAACGCGAGAGCATCAAGAAGCGAGACGTGAGTAGAGATATCGCACGAGAGGTGAAGTATAGGTAGTTTCCTGCCGTTCGCCCAGCCGTACTTTTTGGAAAATTTCAAAAAGTACGGCTGGGGGGATGACAGGCTTTGACGGTTTGCCCCGTTTCGTATGTGCAGTGGAGGAGCTTCTCGAGTACTCCTTTCAAACTCGAGAACCAGTACGTGCTAAGAAAAGCGTACCAAGTCCTTACGCTAATGCGTTCGGATTCGCACCAGCATTCGCGTAACCCAAGAAATTAGGTTACCCTCGCTCGTGTGACGTCACCGTGTTTTATGTCTGATACGACACGCGTGGTGAAATAAACATCAGGCTCTAGTCTCTTCCCTCGCCTCCGGTAGAGACCAAATTCTTCGGGGCTCGGTACATATCCGTTTCGTTCAGCTTTGAGGATATGCACTTAAACAGAAAGAGGAACTACCCACTGTAGACGCATGCGTTCGGCCACTCTCGGACGGCGGTTCAAATCCGCCCATCTCCACAGATACAGAATAAGAGCACGCGAAAGCGTGCCTTTTCTGTCTGTGGAGATGGAGCACAGTGCCTGCGCACTGTGCGTGCGGATTTGAAAAGCGGAGCGATGTTTTTTTCTTCCTAGAAAAAAACCGCGAGCTGGGGTCGAGAGTACTTAGACTTTCATGAACGTAGTGAAATGAAAGACTTAGTAACTCGTGACCAATTTCCACCATCTCCACTTTTACAACAATCCGCCTTTGGGCGGTTTTGTTGTTAGTGGTGATGGTGAGAAGCATACCTGCACATGCTTCGTGGAATCGAATCGGCCGGAGTCATGTTTTTGCTTTCAAAAAGCAAAAACAGACGAGGCGGGCCGGCAAGCACTTAGTAGAATTTGAGCGTAGCGAAAATTATACTTAGTGACTTGGTATGTCAA
>CAZNWG010000051.1:2792-4706 GCA_964576905.1 uncultured Candidatus Saccharibacteria bacterium | reverse complement strand
TTTTTTTGTGGGCCCGTAGCTCAGTTGGCTAGAGCGTCTGTTTTGCACTCAGAAGGTCGCAGGTTCAATTCCTGTCGGGTCCACAAAAAAATAAAATCTATCTAATATGAGTTGGCTAGTTAAAAACAGTCTCCCAGACTGTTTTTGCTATTTTGCACTCAGAAGGTCGCAGGTGAGAAGCGATTATTTGGAGCTTCGCAAGACCTCGAACAGTTGCTGTGAGAGGTGTACCGAACATGTAATGTTCAATTCCTGTCGGGTCCACAGTGAAAGTAAACAAGAAAACTGTCTTCGGGACAGTTTTTTTGTATTTCACTGTGGACCCGAAGCAAGCAATACAAAATTGCTTGCGTCAGTAATTGAAAAGGTTGTAGATATTTTGAAGTATGAAAAATATCATACAACCTGAACAGAATCTGTAAGATTCAATTCCTGTCGGGTCCACCAATAAAAAATGTCGGATTCTTTCCGGCATTTTTTATTGGAAGGGGTCGGGGGAATCGCCACCATAGAACCCTGCTACCATAATCGTGTACGGCAACGTACACGATTATACGCATAAGACAACATACATATGTCAAAGCTATACGTTGGTGTTGATTGGCACAAACGTACCAGTACGTGGGTAGGTCTCAACGAGAATCGAGAGAAGGTATACGAAAAAGTGTGGGAGTGTACTCCACTCGCCGTGCAATCGGCAATCGCCTCATTACCGGCAAAACCGGAAGAAATCACACTGGCGGTGGAGCCGGTGTGCGGTTGGCGCTGGATGACGAATCTGTGTGAACAGAGGGGTATCGATGTTCACATTGCGAACACGATCAAGCTCAGACAGATTGCTGATAGTGGACAAAAGACCGACAAAAACGATGCGCGCACGTTAGCAGAGTTGCTCCGTGCAGATTACCTACCGGAAGCATACAAGGTACCGGATGACATCTACGAACTGCGTATGCTGGTACGAGAGCGAGCGCACTTCATCAGTCAGAGCACGGCAACGAAGTGTCGTATCCACAGCGTCTGCACCGCGAGGGGAAGTCACGAGACAGCGGAGCGACCGCTCCATAGAGCAGGTCGAGATGCACTCTATACGAAGGGGTCTGGATTGTATGAAATGTTTCAGAGTCTCGAAGAGATAGAGACACACGTGACTACTCTCGAGAAGCAGATAGCCAGCACTATCATACACACCGATACCTATAGAATACTCTTGAGTATGCCGGGTGTTGGACCGGTGACCGCAGGAGCACTCTGTGCTGAGGTCGGTGACTTTAAACGTTTCCACACACCATCCTCACTCATCAGCTACGCGGGTATCTATCCCAAAGAGCGATCGAGCGGTGACCTGAAGCACTACGGCAGTATCTCGAAAGCCGGTTCCCGGGTACTCCGGTACTCAATCATCGAAGCAGCGATGCGGGTGCGGGATACGGAAAAATCACACAACCTCTATACGCACTATCAGGTAGCGAAAGAGGTACGGCACAAGACACCGAAGCAGGCACGGATAGTGGTGGCACATAAGCTCCTCACCATTGCGTGGCATTTGGTACAGAGAGGAGTGTCGTACGATGATCATGCGGTGAAGCCAGCACAAAGGGAGATAACTTCTTAAGCGTCTTCTGGTGCTTTGACACCTTGGAATCGATTGAAGTATCTCTATTCACGGATGTTGGTGTGTACCTCTGAGTACTCATAGACGAATGAGAATATAAATACCTTTTCTAGACGAGGGTGTGACTTTGTGCTGACTTTACTGCGTGATACTACTATTATTATATCTGAACACGTGCTTGTTTTCCCTATACATCTTATCATTTTAGTTACCAACAGGGGTTCTATAGACGAAAGGCGGAGCGATGTTGCTTTGCGACGAGTGAGCCAGGGTCGTGAGCGATATGTTTTCAATGACTG
>CAZNWG010000051.1:0-2692 GCA_964576905.1 uncultured Candidatus Saccharibacteria bacterium | reverse complement strand
TGTCCCTATTTACGATGTTCTAGGATTACTATTCCCATTAATAGGGATAGTAGCTACAAAGTGCCGAGCACATACAGAAAGGCGCCCACATGTGAGCGCCGTTCGACGAGTTGGATTCTCGTTTAATTTCTGGTATGGGATGTCACCTGAGCATCTTCAAGGTACATTTTGCAAAATAACTCCGCTTGGCCGACCATGTTTTTCGCCTGTACGTCGCTCATGAATACGGGGTGTGTGTTCCCTCGTCTTGATTGCATGTGTGAATTCATGGCACTGAGCACCATTACTGCTAGGGCGAAGTCTTTTGCCATTGCACGGTATGCGTTACTGAACCAGTCATTTTTCTTTTCTGATTTTCGTGAAAGCACTCCGTACAAAGTTTCTCCCATAACGGCGACGTAATCGACTGAGCGCATCTCATGTCGGTAGTCACTACATTCGGGAAAGAGTGCAACGTATTGCAGACTCATGTCCGCGACATCTTGGATACACGCGTCATCAATACGTTTTTCCCCGATGAGGAATGGTACATACTCAAACGTTGTTAGTTGTTCGAGCAAATTCACTCGTGTCATGAAGCGTTCAAGCATGCAGGTGATGTAGTCGCGCACCGGCTCATTCATGGGATATCGCAGTTTTGCCCACGTTTCATTCACGAGCAAGAGCCACTGGTCCATGGGTGTAACCCCACGGACGAAGCCGTTTCTATTTAAAAACGGGAATTCCTTTTCAGCACGTACGTCACGGAAGTCATCCGCGCGCGCAATTTGAACAGTATGTTCAGACATGTCAAACTCCTTCACTCGGTTGCAAATCTACTAGTAGTATGAATCGGATGTAGAACTCTGTCAAGTACTGAGGTTGCCTGCATAGAGTATGCTCCTTTAAAAATAATATGAAATCACGAACTGTATTTTTGGACATGTCAATGTGAACAGATAATCATGGTGTGCTACTGTACCCGCAAATTTGTTCCGTATTACCATATTAATCACATGCCTTTAATACCAGAACTATGCACACACACTCATTGCGCCAAAGACTTGTCGCAACACTCGCTGTCTTTACAGCTGTTTTAATCTCCACTTCTATATTCACACATGTAGTTTACGCCGTTTCGATAGCTGAAAACGGTGACGTTGTTGAGACCACAGAAGACACCACTTCCGCGGAGGCACCTACGGTGAGCCCGACAATGAGTATGCTAAGGGGCACAACTCCACCAACTCCTCCCATCAAGCTCAATCCGTTTGTGACCATGTCGGTCAAGGGTGATTACGTTGCACACGGAGTGGGGCTCCGTGGCAGTTCATCGGGAACGATAACGGTGAACGACATTCCGAGCGACGCAACGGTACAGAAAGCGTATTTATACTGGAGCTATTTGGATAACACATCGCTTCCATTTGAACGGACCGTGTATTTGAATTCAGCTGTAGTCCAAGGTACCGAGATTGGGAGTGGCGGTGATACGTGCTGGGGACTCACGTACAGTCGCTCATTTCGTGCGGAGGTGACCTCGCTCGTGAAGGGAAATGGGACGTATGTGATTTCGAAAGTGCCATCGGGTTCGACACTCCTTCCGCAAGGTGCTTCACTCATTGTCATATACCAAGCACCTATGGGAGTAGAGCGCACGATTGTCATACAAAATGGCAATGCGGTCATTCGCACCGGAGGTCCACAAAGTTTGTCTACGCTTTTGAATGGCTTTGTCGCATACGATTCAGGTAGTGGGGTTCAGGCAGAGACGACGTTCATTGTTGGTAACGGACAGTCGTTGCCAGAAAAAGCAACATTTACAGGTTCACAAAACACACTCACCCTCACCAATCAATTTAATGGAAGCGATGGAGAGTATTGGGATACCAAAAGCTATAACGTTTCTTCATACATGCGCGGTGGTGACACGAGCGCGACTGTGGGGATCAATACGACGGGTCTGAGCACATACAACTGCCTCAGCTGGACAGCACAGGTTTTATCAGTGACCAAGGAGGGAGTACCAGAGCCGGTTCTCTCGTTTAGCAACACGACAGTTTCCGAAGATGATGGGTTGCAAGATGCAAAGGGAGTTGCGGATAAAACCCACTTCACATTTTCGGTCACTGCGTCCGGCAACCCGGATGCAGTCTCACTCATTGTTGATGGCACATCATATGGTATGTCACGTGTAGACAATGCTTGGACCGGCACTCAGACATTCCCGAAAGGTGTGCACTCATGGTACCTAAAAGCGGTAAAAGGTACGGCTGTAGCAGAGACCATGCCACAGCAGATTACGACAGGGTACAGTAGTGTCGCATTTTTGCCCGGCATTCAGGCGAGTCGATTGTATCGCGAAGAAACTTTTGAGAATCAGCTCTGGGAACCAAACACGAATGGCGATGTTGAAAAACTGTACATGGATGAGAATGGAAATTCTAAAAATAAAAACATATACGCAAAAGAGGATGGGGTGATTGATGAAGCAAATATCATTCCTGATGGGTGGACAGGATCATTTCAGGCAAATGTGTACAAAAAGTTTATTGACTACATGGATGACGAGATGGTTGGAAACGAAGTCATTCATGCATGGAAGCCACTCGCGTACGATTGGCGACTCGACTTTGATGCGTTACTCAGAAGCGGTGTGGTGGACGGTGACAAGATACACTACTCGGGAGATGAAGAGCAGGACCCGTACATT
>CAZNWG010000050.1:1059-4778 GCA_964576905.1 uncultured Candidatus Saccharibacteria bacterium | reverse complement strand
TACAGTCTGTTGCGATTGACCACTCCGCCACCGACGCATGCTTGTATTCTATTGTACTCCACTGCTCTTTATAATCCTATGATTGATTCAACAGACTGGAAATTTGATGTATTTCAACAAATTTGTCCAAAATGCTGACAAAAAAGGACGTTGTATACACTATCATAATCCACACGTATATCAAAGCGGTGTTGGTAGCATGGTAGACTATGAGTATCGTGAAAACACCCATGCGCCGTTACCTCATCCCCATTCTCACCTTCCTCTTCCTCATCACCGTCACCGTAGTGGAAGCGAAAGGCCTCGTCCCCTGTGGGGGAGAAGGGGAAGATAAGTGCCAAATGTGTCACTTTGTACAGCTCGGTCAAAGAATCCTTGAGTGGTTCATCCTCGTTTCTGCAAGTATCATTGCGGTCATGTTTGCATGGGGAGGTTTTGAGTGGGTGATGTCGGGTGGAAATACGGGGAAAATACAAAAAGGGAAGGACAAGATGATAAATGCCCTCATCGGATTGCTCATCATTCTTGGCGCATACCTCGTCGTGAATACAATCATGGTAACGTTTGTGGATCAAAGTGTTGTATCAAACTGGAGTAGCATTCAATGTGTTCAGCAACCATCAAGAACTGGTGGGGGAGGGTCAAATCCGGGGAGCCAACCAGGGGGGACGAATCCGACGACACCTGCTGCAGGAACGTGTAATCCCGCGACATCAGGAGCATGTAGTCCTGAAGCGTTAAGTGGCACATTTGGTTCTGCTGCGAGTCAGGCATCACAAATATGCATGGCTGAGAGTGGTGGGAACCCTGCGACTTTGAGTAAAACTGACAAAACCTTAGACGGCAACAGTTTTTCCGTTGGACTCTATCAAATTAACTTGACGTATCATAAGATCACGTGTGGGGGTAAGACACTTGATTGTCCAAGCGCTTTCCAAGGAAAAAATTATACCGCAAAAGTCACAAACACAGATTTGTACAATCAGTGTGTCTCTGCCGCACAAGATGCAACGTGCAATACAAATAAAGCAAAGGAAATATACAGCCAATCAAAAGACTCATGGAGACAATGGTCTACGGGGAAAAAATGTAATCTTATATAAAAGAGTATGAAAAAAGTTTTGATAGCGGTAGGTGTGATAGTAATCGTCGGTGCAGTATTTCTTTTTCTGTATGTAACACAAAAAGAGCAAGAAAATCCTGATACAACACAAAATGGCACCACATTTCCCGTTGGTTCTGATACGCAGACAAATAATAGTGGTTCAACAACAGACGATAATACAAACAGCTCTATAACAGATGATAATAATACTGACGATACTGTAACAAGAGCACAAGTGAATACCGATGCTATTTTGGCACGGAAAGAAACCATTGATATTGGAAGTGGTAGCTATATCCTTGCAGGAGGCAATGACACAAAAATAACGCCACCCTACCAGATTTTGTATTATGTACCTGATGATAGCTACGTTATCTCATTATTGAGTACACCAGTTCGTGATGTGCGCATTGAAGCCGAAACGGAGTTTCTCTCCATAGTCAAACTTTCAAAGAAGGAAGCGTGCACCCTCAAAGTACTCGTCTCTACGCCGAATGATGTGAGCGAGAAATTTTCTGGGAGAAATCTGGGTCTCAGTTTTTGTATGGGAAGTGAAGGAATGTTTGACTAAAATTTAATATAAATTTACATGAAAAAATTTACACCCATGCGCCGTTACCTCATCCCCATTCTCACCTTCCTCTTCCTCATCACCGTCACCGTAGTGGAAGCGAAAGGCCTCGTCCCCTGTGGGGGAGAAGGGGAAGATAAGTGCCAAATGTGTCACTTTGTACAGCTCGGTCAAAGAATCCTTGAGTGGTTCATCCTCGTTTCTGCAAGTATCATTGCGGTCATGTTTGCATGGGGAGGTTTTGAGTGGGTGATGTCGGGTGGAAATACGGGGAAAATACAAAAAGGGAAGGACAAGATGATAAATGCCCTCATCGGATTGCTCATCATTCTTGGCGCATACCTCGTCGTGAATACAATCATGGTAACGTTTGTGGATCAAAGTGTTGTATCAAACTGGAGTAGCATTCAATGTGTTCAGCAACCATCAAGAACTGGTGGGGGAGGGTCAAATCCGGGGAGCCAACCAGGGGGGACGAATCCAGCTGATGGGGGTGTACAGGATCCAAATCAGGCAACAGGTTCTAACGCAGTGACAGATGCTGCCGCAAATATGATAAATGGAACTTGTGTGTACAGTCAAGAACGAAGAAATAATTGTACCGGTGATCCAGGGTACACTGATTGTTCACAATTTACACAGCAGGCATTTGCGCAAGCAGGATGTGCTACAAAGCTTGCTAATACATCCACTGCACAATACAATCAAGGAACACCAATTACTAACCAGTCTTCACTCAGAGCTGGAGATGTTATTGTATATCCGGGGCATTCAGCCGTATGCGCAAATAATGGTTGTACACAGATTATGGATGCGGGCGGATCCAAGAGTGGTCTATCAACAAGAAATTCAAGCTGGATGCTTCAACCAGGACAAAACACGAGGTCAATTAGTTGCAATTAATCATGATACTATTATGAAAAAATTCATCATATCCTGTGTATCTCTTCTTGTTATTTTTGGTGCAATTATAATTATTGTCATTAAGCGAGATGTCAAACGAGATTCCCCTGTGACAGAGGAAGTAACATATACATTTACAGTCGATCAAGCTGTTGATGATCCTTCGCAAAAAACTCTTTCAGATCGTATCAAAGGACGGTATGAAAAATTTATTGTGGATGAATCGGCTGCTGACAAGTGGACAAAATTTACTGATGCAGGTAACCAAATTCCATTAGATCAATTTCTTTTTGCGATGAATTCAAATATCGATCCGGATCTAATGAAACTTCTCGATAAAAATTCTTGGGAATTCTATACGTGCACTGATACAGTAGAAAAGCAGGGAACTCGAGATATTGTTCTCATGATGCCAATTGCCCTGCAGGAGAACTACCCCGGTGATTTGTATACCGATGAAATTAAATTTCTCTCAAAATGGGAAGCTACGTTTGTCAGAGATATGGCAAGGATAATTTTCCCCACATCAGTTTATGGCTCAGATCCAGTTCAATTTGGAGGATATACGACAATGGGGAAGCAACCCATTCGTATCCGAAAAACTGGTGTGAAGTTTGCAGATGGTTCAGAACAAACTATGGCGTATCTGCTGATTTCTGATTATCTACTTGTTGGGAGTGACATTAAATGCTTGACGAGAGTACAAGAAGACGTATTAAGTACAAGTAGTTAGTGTGTAAGTTTGTCAGTAAAGTTTGATGTTTACCCGCTCATCATGTATATTCTATACATCGCGGGCCTATAGTTTAGTGGTAGAATGCTGGTCTCCAAAACCAGCGACCGAGGTTCGAGCCCTCGTGGGCCCGCTCGAGTACAAGAGAAAACACTGACTCTTTTGAGTCAGTGTTTTCTCTTGTAGCATGTGACCTGCGTCACATGCGTACTCGAGCGGGAAGCGGAGCGTTGTGAGTCACTTTCAAAAAGTGACGAACAGCGAGCTGGGGTCGAGAGCACTTATGAGCGTCAGTGAATTAGTGACTCGTGACCAAAAGGTGTACTGCTTCTGTAAGAAGCGGACTTGAATTCTACGAATTCTGTTCAGGTTGTATGATATTTTCTTTCAGAAAATCTCGACTGACA
>CAZNWG010000050.1:224-959 GCA_964576905.1 uncultured Candidatus Saccharibacteria bacterium | reverse complement strand
GCAGTCAGAAAGCTTTGCTTACAACCTTTTGAAATAGTCTCCCAGACTATTTCAATCCTACGAATTCTGTTCAGGTTGTATGATATTTTCTTTCAGAAAATCTCGACTGACAATCGAGCGAGTAAAATAAATAAGTCGATTATTTATTTTTGAGCGAGTGCAGTCAGAAAGCTTTGCTTACAACCTTTTGAAATAGTCTCCCAGACTATTTCAACCTCCATGCCTTGCGGCACCATCCTTATGTTCTAGAAAAAACAAACACTGTGCGCGGGAGAGGACTTGAACCTCCATGCCTTGCGGCACCTGCTCCTAAGGCAGGCGTGTCTACCGTTTCACCACCCGCGCACACTATTTATTTTTTCTAACGAACATTTTTCATCTTATGAAAACCAGATGTAAAGCAAAATTGTTTGCTTTACATTCCCGCACCAGGCGTGTCTACCGTTTCACCACCCGCGCATTATTTCTACCACTTGAGACCAGGACGGGATTTGTCCTGACGGTCACTAAGTTCGAAAGCTCACTAAGTGCCGCGGGACACAGCTCATTTGTCTCATTTCATTCGACATCATTCCGCTGTTCGACCCCCGACAAATTATGCGAAGGCATAATTTTTCATGGTCTGATTTAATAAACACCTCTAAAGAAGTTTTTATTAAATGAGACCAGGACGGGGGTCGAACCCGTGAGTGTCGGTTTTGCAGACCGATGCGTTACCACTTCGCCACCTGGTCG
>CAZNWG010000050.1:0-124 GCA_964576905.1 uncultured Candidatus Saccharibacteria bacterium | reverse complement strand
GTGTCTGTCCAAGTGGCAACGCATCGGTCTAAGACCGCTGGTAAAAGTCTCTCCCAGAAACTTTTACCTACTTCGCCACCTGGTCGGTGTCTGTCCAAGTGGCAACGCATCGGTCTAAGACCGC
>CAZNWG010000049.1:0-4811 GCA_964576905.1 uncultured Candidatus Saccharibacteria bacterium | reverse complement strand
TTCTACGACAATGACGATGACACCGACATTCAATACAACGCGACCACGACCAGCGCGGGGCTCGTCATAAACGCCGGCAATGAGCTCCACGTCCTCGCGGGCAAGACCTTCGCCCCCGGAGGCGCGGTCACCATACGGGGGAATGCGGGCTCTGGCACCGACGGCTCACTCCACCTCTCTGCAACGAGTACATTCCAGCCGGGAGGCGTGACGAGTATCGCAGGCAACTTTACCGCGTCTTCAAGTGCCACCTTCACCCCCAATTTTTCAGGTATCGTTTTCAACGCAACGACGACCGGAAAGACGCTCATCACGCCATTCTCTCTCGGTTCCACCACCTTCAGTAGCTCCGGCGGTGGGTGGACCTTTGCCACCTCTGCATCTACAACCAACCTCACCATCAAAACCGGCGCGACTGTGGTCGCGCCGGCCACCACTCTCGCCATCAATGGCAACTACTCAAACTCCGGCACCTTCACCAACAACGCGGGCACGGTAAACCTCGGCGGTTCTTCGTGGGATGTGTCGCAGGCGGTGTATACGGGGAAGTATAAGAGTGTGAGTGCACAGGATGGAGGTCCACAAGACATCGCTTTCTCTCCCGACGGTACAAAGATGTATATGGCGGGGAATGACAACAACAATTTATACCAATACACCCTTTCTACCGCATGGGACGTGACGACTGCCGTGTACAGCACAAGTATAGCATCAGCAGACGCTACACCTGTGGGAATTACCTTCTCTCCCGACGGTACAAAAATGTTTGAGACGGGATGGACTAATGGTGCTGTTTATCCATACGCGCTCTCCACTCCATGGGACCTATCTACTGCTGTGCTTGGTACCGGAAGAGTTTTTCCAGAGGGCATACATGGTGCCGTCTTCTCTCTCGATGGCACAAAGATGTATACGGAAAATTACACGAATGGAACCGTTATTCAATACACGCTTCCTACCCCATGGGATGTATCAGTAACTACTGCCACGACCACAAAGAATATATCTGAGACTGGTCTTCTTACGGGACTCTTCCTCTCCTCAGACGGGACAAAGATGTATGTTATGGGGTATGAAACAAACCAAACCATCTTCCAATACGCTCTCTCTACACCAGGGGATGTATCGTCAGCACAATACACTTCATTCTCAAAATATGTGGGAGGAGAAGACGATTTCCCAATTAGCTTCACTCTTTCGCCCGATGGCACAAAAATGTATATGGTGGATTTGAGCTCTCCTTACAATGTCTACCAATACGACCTTTCCGCCCAAACCGCGACCGGCACCATGACCGGCACGAGCGCGTTCAACAACGTGACCGTGACGGGGACGAGCACTGCTACGTTCCAGAGCAACGCAAGTACGACGAACCTCACCATAAACCAAGGCGCGACCGCAGTCGCGCCGGCACGCCTCACCGTCTCTGGAAATCTCTCGAACAGTGGGACATATGATACGGGGGTGGGGAAGCATTGGTCACTCGCTTCAGCACCGTATGAACAATGGCATTCGGTAGCGTATGGTAATACCGCCACCACAAGCATTTTTGTCGCTGTTGCGCATGGTGGAGGTGTAATGACATCTCCCGATGGTGTTACGTGGACCTCACGCACAGCAGCAGAAGCAAATCAGTGGCGCTCGGTCACCTTTGGCAACGGACTTTTTGTGGCGGTGGCGGATAATGGAACAAATCAAGTCATGACCTCTCCTGATGGTATTACTTGGACACCGCGCTCAGCCACATCAGCAACAACATGGGAGTATGTTATATATGCGAATGGCACTTTTGTGGCAGTTGCGCGTTGGGGCGAGGTGATGACCTCAACTAATGGAATTTCGTGGACTCCCCGCACCGCTGCGGCAACTAATCAGTGGCGCTCTATTGCCTATGGCAATGGCACATTTGTTGCGGTTGCCGATTCAGGAACAATAAACAATCGCGTTATGATTTCAACTACGAGTGGTGCGACATGGGTCTCGCGCACGGCCACTGCAGCAAACTCATGGTACGGCGTTGCGTATGGCGCAGGACTCTTTGTGGCAGTATCTGCAGATGGAACAAATCAAGTCATGACCTCTCCCGACGGCACCACTTGGACCGCGCGCTCTGCATCTGAAGTGAGTGGGTGGTATAGTCTCACGTATGCAAATGGCCTCTTTGTAGCAACCGCAGACACATCGGGGACTGCCCGTATCATGACCTCCCCAGACGGTATTACCTGGACAACACGGGCTGTTCCTGCAATAGGTGATTGGGAGTCAGTAGCATATGGCGGAGGGAAATTTGTTGGAGTTCAGTGGAATGGTACTGGAAATGTAATGGTCTCCGACTCCCTCCTCACCTTCTCCTCCACCTCCGCTCAAACCCTTTCGGGTAATTTGACCGGCACCTCGTCGCTCGGTAACGTAGTTATGGTAGGTACGAGCTCACCTACCTCGAACGGACTTGTTGGATATTGGTCATTGGATACTTCAGCAACCAACTGGGTGACGGGGAGCACCGGTTCAACCACAGATGGGTCTGGAAATGGGAGAACAGGAAATATGACCAATATGTCGTCGGCAACGTCGCCAATAACGGGCAAGAGAGGACAGGCACTCACCTTTGATGGCACAGATGATTACGTTACAACAGCAAACACGACTTTTGTTACAGATTATAATTCTAATCACAGCCAGTTTGCGTGGGTGTATCCTACTGCATATGCTGCAGGAGCATATCAGAGCGTTGTCTCATTTGGAGAAGCCGACGATTCAGACTGGGAAACGGGAATAGCACTCTATGATACCAATGGATATCTCATACAGATGACAGATGGTTGGGATCCTGAATATGTCGATAGTACCCTTACGGTACCGCTCAATCAGTGGTCGTTTGTCGGTTTCGTGCGTACATCAGGGCAAGTTAAATTCTATGTAAACGGAAACTCGACAGTTATTGGTACCGGGGGTTCTGGTACGATAGGTACTACTGACCCAATACTCATCGGTGCTTCGGGACACAACGCAAGCCGTGGTGGTTATTTTGATGGAGGTATTGATGAAGTTTCTCTCTATAACCGTGCTCTTTCGGATAATGAGGTCGCTTCACTGTATAGTTTTAATGCGAAGACCTTCAGCAGTAACGCCAGCACCACCAACCTCACCATAAACTCCGGCGCGACGGTGGTAGCGCCGGCACAGCTCTCCATTGAGGGCAACTACGCCAATAGTGGCACCTTCACCGCGGGCTCGGGTACGACGACGTTCAACGGTACCTCGGCACAGACCGCAACCGGCACCATGACGGGCACCTCTGCCTTCGCAAACCTCGTCATCACGAACACGAGTGGGAGTGGCTCGAGTACTCTCCAATCTGTCACCTTCGGCGCGTCTGCCTCGACCACCGACACTCTCACCATGCTCGCCTCTACCTCAGCCAACTTCCAAGCGAGTGCGACGAGTACCTTCCAGAACATCAGTCTCCAAGGATCCTCAGGTTCTCCGGTGTACCTCCGTTCGAGTACAAATGGGACACGTTTTGCTTTTTACGTCTCCGGTTCCCAAAAAGCCGTCACCTACGTCGACGTGAAGGACAGCAGTGCGTGTCCAACTACCATCAACGTCACAAGTGGTACTGACTCAGGAAATACGCTCTGCTGGTCGTTTACGGCGCCTGGGGTCTCACTTTCCTCCGCATCCAACCAGACCTTCTACTACACACAATCGACGACCACGATGAGCACGGTGACGGTGACCGACACCCCAGGGGCTTCGGTGACCGCGGCAAACGACATCCGCATCCGCATCGCATCCACCACGGTGAACATGAAGTGGGACACGACCGATACCACGGCGACTTTCGGTGGTACGGCGTCAGCAAAGGTAGCAAACCCCGTCTCATTTGAAAACAATGGCACCACGCTCGTCATCCCCGTTTCAAATGACTTCTCCGCGGGCGATACGCTCACGATTGACGGGCTCTCCTTCTCACAGTTTGGCGCGGTGAATTCGGCTACAGTGGGGCTCAACATGTACCTCGCGGGCGCGAGCGATGCGGTGAGCGATGATGCCGACGACAAGACCATCGCGATAAGCGGTCTCTCGACCCTCGCCAACCACACGAACGGGCAGGTGACCGACAACATCAACTCCACCACGGAGGTGGGTATCCCACTCTTCGGGTTCAACCTCAACTCCGCGGGAGAAGATGCCACCGTCTCTTCGCTCACGGTACGCCTCAAGGATGTAAATGGGGTGGTGACGAGCGACCTCACCAACTTTGCACTCTACCGTGACAATAACGCGAACGGCACCTACGAAGCGGGCGACACCGCGGTGGGTGGTACACCGGTCGTTACCATTTCGGGTGAGACGGGGACTGTCGTCTTCAGCACTTCCTTCACCGCGACGTCGACCGCGAAAAACTACCTCCTCATCGGCTCGGTCGATAATGTGCGCGTGACAGAGGGCTTCACCGTGAGCTTGAGCGCGACCGACATCACCATGGCGGGCGTTACCTCGGGACTCATGACGCAGACGGGCTCGCTCACCACGGTGCGCCACATGAAAGGCGGTGGCGGTGCGAGCGCCGGTGGCTCACACGGTGCTATTGGCGGGGCTCCACCTGCGGGCGATGGTACCCGCGGGGGCGGTGGTTCGGGCGGTGGCTCGGGAGGTGTGGATCCGGACAGTGGCACACCGATAGGGAATGAGGACGGCTTCAACGCGCCGAGCGAGCAGGGTAGCCCACAGGGCGGATGGACGAATGGTACGAACGTGTACACCTCAAACGGAGTGTATACGACGACAAGCGGGAATGGCGCACG
>CAZNWG010000048.1:0-5302 GCA_964576905.1 uncultured Candidatus Saccharibacteria bacterium | reverse complement strand
TTCTACCTGTGCAATTAGCCTGCAAACTTCTGTGCAATTAGCGTGCGAATTCACCGTAGTGGTATTGACGATTTATAATAAATGTGATATGAAGTGCATTGGCGATGTACCTTTCGTTGTATGGCCGATACCAAACAAGGAGTGATCCCTCATGACCGCAGTCAGCACAACAGCAAGTCCTACCCTACTCGAACAGTTCTGGGTGGATTATCAGAATTGGCGTCTCCGTCCGGAAACACAAAAATCATGCCCTCAGGAGACTCACGGATGGAGCAAGTGGAACTGTTGCAATAAACACCGCTCAGCGAATCGTGATCTCAAGGCATTACGGTCGCGCGCAGAGAAATCCTTCCCATCCTTCATAGAGGACGAGTACAAATTAACTATCAAGCCTTTCTGCACAGCGTGGTGGGAGCACTACGCAAGACAGACAGGTACTGTCCTCAAATGGAGTCCTGCATATCAAGGTTGTGGAAAAATGTACGATACCCTTTTCCAGAATGGTCTACTCGTACTTGAAGAGTGAGTGTGTCGCACTCACACAGACGTCGTCTACATGCTGTGGGCGACGTTTTCTTTTTGATTACACAAAAGTACATGGTGTACAACTCTCACACAACAATACCCCACGCGGTTGCGGTGGGTAAACGCTCTCTTTTGGTCAAAGTCAGCTGGTAGGAACCAAAAACCACCGAGGCGACTATCAAGAGAACCTTTGCGATGACCCAATCGTCGGGCGAAAGGGTGTGCCGTACGAGCTCATTGATCAGGGCGAGAATGATGAAGAAGACGCCCCAGCGGAAACTCAGGGTACTCCAGCCCTTGTCGGTAATAGCAAACACGCCACTGAAGATGTACTTAAAGAGTGGCTTCCCCTTCCACACTGAAATGATGAGGGCCAATCCAAAGACACCATCAAAGAGTGTATCGCGGAGGATGAAGATGCTCGGGATGTCGATGAACAGTGATGTGCTCCCAAAGAAGAGTACTGTGCCGGCAGAAATGAGCGCAAAAATGGGCAGGTGCTTCTCGACGTGCCGTAGAATGATGAGTGAGAGGACCGTAGCCACCATCATGACCACAACTCCCGTCATGAAGTCCTCGAGCTCGTACGCAACAAGGAAACCGAGCACGGGTCCAAATTCGCAGAGCGTATTCACCAAGAGTCTTTTACTCATTACACTCTTACCATACCACGGTGCGGTGGTATACTGAAAGCACAAATCGTCAAAAGTTATTCGTTCATTTTAGACTCATATGTTCATAAAACTCTACGCAATAGCACTCCCCGTCTTTTTTGCCATTGACATGATATGGCTCGGCCTCGTGGCAACAAATTTCTATCGGGGCCAAATCGGTTCCCTCATGAAGACCGATATCAACTGGACCGCGGCGATTGTCTTCTACCTCCTGTTCATTGTCGGACTCGTGTTCTTTGTCATCACACCTGCAATCGAAAAGGGTTCGTGGACGTACGCACTCCTTGTGGGCGCATTTTTCGGATTCATCACCTACGCGACCTACGACCTCACCAACCTCGCGACGCTCAAAGACTGGCCGATCCTCGTCACCATTGTCGACCTTGTCTGGGGTGCGGTGCTCGCAGCTTCCGTGTCGACAGTGACGTACTTTATCGCACATAAAATCATTCTGTGAACTACTTTTTGACACTCGCGCTCGTGTTGTTTGTGTACATGAGCTCTTGGTTTCTCGTCTCGCTCCTCCGAAAGCGAAACGATGTGGCCGACGTGGCGTGGGGTCTCGGGTTCGTGCTCATGACGTGGACGTCGTTTTTCCTCTCGGGCACATCCGGCGCGCGCGGACTACTCATCTCTACCGTGGTGACCATTTGGGGTGTTCGGCTCGCGTGGCACATTCACAGGCGCAACAGGGGCAAAGCGGAGGACTATCGCTACCTCGCGTGGCGAAAAGAGTGGGGCAAGTGGTTCTATCTCCGCTCGTACGCGCAGGTGTACCTCCTCCAGGGTATGTTCCTCTTCCTCATCGTCCTCCCCGTACTCTTTGTGAATGGGAGCGTCGGTACGGCACTCGGTCTCCTCGACGTCATCGGTATGGCAGTCTGGCTCTTTGGTTTTTATTTTGAAGCGGTGGGTGATGCACAGCTCGCTCGCTTCATACAGAATCCGGAAAACAAGGGGAAGCTGATGCAGAGCGGACTCTGGGCGTACACCCGTCATCCAAACTACTTCGGTGAGGTTACACAGTGGTGGGGCTTGTGGCTCGTCGCGCTCTCTGTCCCTAGTGGCCTCCTTGGCATCATAGGTCCACTCACCATCACCTTTTTGATTTTGAAGGTGTCCGGCATTCCGATGCTTGAGAAGAAGATGGCAGAGCATCCCGAGTTTGCTGAGTATGCGCGAAGGGTGAGTGTGTTCATTCCACTCCCGCCAAAGAAACATCTATAGTGCGGAGTGCCATCCACAACACTCGTCTTGCAACCCTAGCCAAAAGCGCTCCGTTGACGTGAGGGTTTTTGTTGGTATAGTGAGCACAGAAGCACCAAGCCCTTGCTCGTTTTGAGCGTTTGATTTGCACCTTGACCAAAAGAGGAACGAAGATGGAACCGTCTTTTTATAATGCCTTTATGGAAGCGTTTATGCACCCTTCATGCGAATGGTTACGCTTCTTTCTTCTTTCTCTCATTTTTCTCCTCCTCTTCTACTTTCCGACCGAAAGAAAGATGGAAAATCAGAAGTATAAAACCTGGAATGCATGAGGAGTGTGATGAGAAAAAATCAAAAGAAACCCGTGTTCCCTTTTTCGAGAGGAATGGTGGTCAACGTCTACACCGATGAGAGGAAGCGTGATGAAGCATCTGTAGAGAAAATCGGAACTACAAAAGATGGTCTCACATACATGAAGACGGTGAGCCAACGCTATGATCCTGGTCTCATTGTCTTCTATGTTCTACTGCCTGGAAAAAGTCCATCAGGGAATGGTTGGAGGGAGTCTCAATGGATTTTGAAGTATTCGAAAAACTTTGTTACTCATGAACCAGCGTATTGGTTTGCACCTCTGGGTTAAAACAGCTACCCCGGTAGCTGTTTTGCTTTATTTCTGAAAAAATTTACGTAACTTTCCCAATAATCCTCTATTGTCAGTTCCCCCTTTTTCACCGATAAAACCTTGCTGGCCACGCCATAGCATTCGGAGTGACAGGTCTATTCGTACACTACTCAGTCCCAGATGGTTGTGTACCGCTCCCCCTTTCTTGAGCTTTTTTTCTCAATTGGTTAAGCTCGTCATTAATTAGCTCATCGGTTAATTGAGGTGATTCTGGCACTTCAACAAAATGAACATCTGATTCACCAGCAATTGAAGGATTGTCTGAATTTTTTGCAGCGTTGTAGTTTTTAAGTTCGCGTAAAAAGTCTGTTGGTGAAATCTTTTCAACTGTTATTCCATCTGTAGCTGGTTTCTCCGGCATATCAGCTCCTTCGTGATTTGTGATTCCATTGTTTTTATTGTCAACCCCACTTTTTTCAATGTCTTTTTTCCCACCCTGAGTCTCTCCAATGAATCCGCCCTGAAATCTAAATAAATTTCTCATATTTCGTAAATAACTATTGTTTCTCCTACTCCTCAGTTGTTGCACCGTCAT
The DNA here is from genome assembly GCA_964576905.1 of uncultured Candidatus Saccharibacteria bacterium. Lineage (GTDB taxonomy): Bacteria > Patescibacteriota > Minisyncoccia > Phycocordibacterales > UBA918 > Damh-18. The sequence continues at coordinate 1,680 of CAZNWG010000048.1, read as the reverse complement.
ACTCTTCTTCGTGCTCCTCTGCATACTCCTTGGTGGGATGGAGGGTACCGTCTTTGTGGTGCGGTGGCGCGTAGAGCGTGTACATCTTGAGTGGCGCAGTATTGGAAGTGTTGATGATGTTGTGCGCTGAGCCTTTTGGCACTACGATGCAATCACCACCCTTCACCTCATACTCCGCATCGTTGATGACCACCCGCCCCTCTCCTGATTCAAAACGGAAAAACTGGTCGTTCTCTTCGTGTACCTCTACACCAATGTCCTCACTCGGCTTGAGCATCATGAGGACCAATTGTAATGATTCTGAGGTATATAAGACCTGACGAAAGTGTTCGTTCTCTTCGGTGAGTATTTCAATGGGTGCGTAGTATCCGATTTTCATAGTGGTTATTTTAATTTATTTAATAAAAACTGTCGCGAGCACACCCGCTGTAACAAGTGTACCACCGAGCACGTTCCCAAGGGTCGGCTTCTCCGCAAGAAAAATGAATGCGAGGATGATGGTGAGTGCGATGGAGAGCTTGTCAATCGGGGCGACACGCGATACCTCACCGAGCTGGAGTGCTTTGTAGTAGAAGAGCCACGAGGCACCCGTTGCGAGCGCGGAGAGGAAAATGAAAATGTACGAAAATTTTGAGATTTTGAACACGTCCGCCCAGTTGCCTTGAATAAGCACAATCACCCATGCAAAAACGACAATGATGACGGTACGGATGGCGACAGCGAGGTTACTATCGACACCCTTGATGCCTATCTTTCCAAAGATTGCGACGAGTGATGCAAAGAATGCAGAGAGGACTGCGTATATTGCCCAGTTCATACATGAATCATTATATCTGATACATTCCCCCTACGGTGCTCATCACCATGGGGAGCGCGATGGTTGCGATAATGAGCGGAAGTGCAACGGTGACGAGCGTCACGATGACCATGATAAGCAGGTACTTCCTACTCTTCTCCACCGATGCGTACACCGCGTCTATCTTCTCTTCGAGGTGCGCAAACTGCGCTTCATTTGTTTCGGTATCCATACATGCATAATACCATAAAAAAACTGAATCCCGCTCGCTCGGGGTTCAGTTTGTTGTGGGTCACCTCAAATGCGAGGAGGTGTTTTTGTTGTCGGCCGCCGAGTCAGGTGTTCTTCACGGAATGCTTGCGCATAATCTTCTCCTTGGTTGTGTGCAAATGTGCATACGGAGTGTACCAAAATTTCCGTTTTTTTTCAATACGGGTAGTGGTGAGCCAATGTGCATGAGGACATGAGAATTGGAATAGTTAAAACCCGCCGAGGCGGGTTTTAAGGAGGGTTTCGGCTTATACCTGGCACAAACAGGGGCCGTTCTCCACATCACGCCGCCGTGTGCTTAGTTGGTCGTCGTACGCATGTGCGTCTCCTTTCTTTGTGAGTGATCCAAAATAGAGTGTACCATACGCTCAATTTTATTTCATATCCCTCAAAATACGGATACGGTCTTCTGCATGCGGGTGTGTCTGGAAGAGTCCCGTAATTTTTTGCCCGATACTCTTTTCTCCCGCGCCATTTGGGTCTGCGATGAAGAGGTGCGCGGTCGCGTTGCTTCTCCTCTGCATCGGGTACGGGTACCCAGAAATCTTTTCAAGTGCAGAGGCGAGCCCCTCGGGGTACCGCGTGAGGAGTGCACCTGAGGCATCCGCGAGGAA
>CAZNWG010000047.1:0-5906 GCA_964576905.1 uncultured Candidatus Saccharibacteria bacterium | reverse complement strand
ATACCACTGTCGGGAAAATTCACCTCCGAAATAGTAATGGTATCGTCGGGAAAGATAGCTTCAACATAGGCGAGATGCCCCATTTCAGGACTCATCATGTACTCCATGATAGCCCCTTGTTTTGGAAGCACTCCAATGTGTATTTTGGGGACGCCTTTGAGTATTTTATGCCACACACCAGGAACACGGGGTCGAATCTCTGGCCAGTCAATGTGTATTCCCTTCCGCCACAAACGATACAGTACGTATTCTCCTGCTTGCAGTGCAAATTCCGAACGACGAAGTCCAAACACATCATCGAGAAGCGTACGCACTTGCGCAGTATTGGGGTGATCGACTGCATTTTCTTCACCAATGGTAAATTCTGGGTATACGCGTACCGCTCTATCCGCAATATCTTCCTTGAGTACCCACCCCTCGAGCGTCTCCCACACCACACGGTAGAAACGTCCTCTTGGCTCGAGTACAATGATCATCTCTGCGTAGGGTATCTCACCAATTTGTGCATCGAACTCAATCGTTGGATTTTTGTATATGGGTACCCGTGGTGCGTCGGCATACATAATGGTATTTTTTTCCGCGACAGGAAGATCGAGCGGTACCACACCACCCACACTTTCAGGATCAGTGCGCTTCCGCATAATCCGATCGTACTTCCCAAGGACATCGCGTACTGCATGGAATGTTGAAGTTTTGGAAATTGTTGGTGATTCATCTTCTCTGGACTCTTCAATAATCTCATTTTCTCTCTTTACCGCTACAACTGGGGAATACAAAGAAACACATCCATTCACAACATACAGAGTGACGTATATCACCCATTCGTATACGGTATCGATGGTTCCAAGCACATACTGCATATCCCTGCAGTATATCATTTTGCACTAAAGATGACCTCTTGACGCTCCCAGTCTTTAAGGTTAAATCCAGCTCTTAATGCGCTTTTGGCCAAATAGCAGTAGCTTCTGGGTAACAGGAGGTGAGTGGGTGCTCTACACACTCATGCTTTCTCGCAGGACACACATTTCTGCCATAGTGCACCAATCGGTGATTAAATCCCCACCACTCTGATTGGGGCATAATTTCCATCAAATCTCGTTCAATGCGCACGGGGTCAGTATAGTCGGAGAGATTGAATCGTATTGCGAAACGTCGCACATGTGTATCAACAGCAATTCCCTCATGCACACCAAATACATTTGAAAGCATCACGTTCGCGGTCTTGCGGGCTACTCCGGGGAGCGTGAGGAGTTCCTCCATAGTGCGCGGAACCTCACCACCAAAATCACGGATGAGCAACTCTGCAGACTCGCGGATATGCTTTGCTTTGTTGCGATAAAACCCACATTGAAAGACCGCCCGCTCCATCTCGCGTTGTGTGGCATGAGCATAGTCTTCGATTCGTGGGTAGTGAGCGAAGAGTATTTTCGTCACCATATTCACCCGTTCATCGGTGCACTGTGCCGAAAGTATCACTGCAACCAAAAGTTCCCATGGGGTACCGTGGTTGAGTGCAATGCGTGGGTTTGGATAGAGTCTGTGGAGGACACGGTTCATGGCACGAACTCGTGCTACGCGTTCTTTTTTTAAAGCGGGATTCATTGGAGACAAGTATACCAAAAAATGGGAGTGGCTTTGCCACTCCCGTTTTTTAGCCCGCTCGTACTGATCGGTACACAATCACCCCCAATGATCCAAGCGTAATAATGACTGATGAAATGACACATACGATACCTACAAACGGTATCACCAGCACCCCAAAAAATAGGAGTACCCCACCCATAATGGTGAATACGGTTAACGTCTTTCGTTTTAAAATAATTCGCTCACAAACATGTCCGATAAAAATCGGTGAAAGGGCAACCGCGAGGAGTATGGATATAAGGTACATAAGGAAGAGGAGGATTGCAACAAAACCACCGATAACGCTCGCTCCGAGCATCAGACAGACAAGTGGAATAGCGATAAACATGCCGAGTCCAATGAGTCCCGATACACCTGTCCGTACAGTCGAGTGCTCAACTATGCGCTCCACATATTTCTTTCCTGCTACAAAGAGTGCGAGTCCGGCAAATCCGAGCGTACCGAGCATGAGGAGTACGATACGTACAACCGATCGTGTGTCAGGTTCTGGTGTTGCTGTTTGAAGGCGTTGCATCTCTCCATCCAACACAGCTCCCTGAGCGCGTACAGCTTCATTGGGAGATGTGTATGTCACTGTTCCTTTGAGTTGTGCACTATCTCCGATAGTAAATTGATTTGTTGCTTGTACTGACACGTCTCCATGCACGGGAGCATTGAGTCGTATCGTTTCTGCCGTCCCGTGGACACTTCCGGTCACCACACCATCAACAGTGAGCTGGTTTCCAAAGAAAAGCACGTCGCCTTCAACGGTCGCTGTCGAAAGTATGGTAAGGACACCACCGAGGACCACCACATCTCCCTTAACGGGTTTTGCGATTGTCACCTCTCCGCCCACGACACGGACATCGTCACCAACATCACCATGTACCTGTATGACACCACCAGCTACCGTGAGGTCTTCCGCAATCGGAGCATTCACCGTGACGGTACCTCCCCCCAGATATGCATCATTCTGAGCAGCACCGGAAATGATGACCTGTGAACCAAAACCATAGAAGTCGCCTCCAAGTTCTTGAGTAGCATCTACTGAAACTATCTCTCCCGTACGGAGAATAGGCCCTGCTGATGCAGAAAAAGGCATAAAAATGAGCGTACAAAACGCTCCTGTGAGCAATATATTCTTCATATTTCGTGATTATACCACTTTTACAAAATTTTTCTAGTCCTTTTTGAAACAAGGGAGGATTTTTGCCGCTTCAAAAGGCGTGGGTGCTCCGCCACGGGTGATTGCATCAAGTCGCTCTTTTCCGACAGCATTTTCTGCGCAAGACACCATTGTGGGTGTGATGGTGAGTGTTTGACTATCATATCCGAATGCTTTCAGCATTTCTTGTTGTGTTGTCCCGAGCGTTGTAGTATCGACCACAATCGGTTCTGCTTCTTCCGTATCGGTTACTGTCTCTGTTGTGGTATCTGCCGATACGGAAGCACCTTCAGTATCAGTTTTTTCTACCTGAGGAGCATTTGGTACATATGCATCAAATGTACGGTGCATATCCTGATAGAGCGCCCACACATAAATCACCGCACCGAGCGCACAAATGAGAAATATACCACCGATGATGAGATACCATTTCATATATTATGCATTCGGTGCGGTATAGGTAATCGGTGCCTGAAGAACATAGATAATAATAAGGCCAAGGATGATAAAAAAGAGTGCCATGCAGGTGAGTATAAAGCGCGCACGCGAAAACTCCCACGCACCATCGTGCCAATTGCGTACAAAGAGAAATGGAAGAATGAATCGAAGTATGTGCATACACTTAATTATACATCTGTTTCAAAAAGTAATTTCCCCCGTTCCCACATTTCGGGATGCCCATGCTCGCGGAGCCAGAACCACCATTCCCCGCCCCAGAGAAATTGCTTTTCATACCGAGTGTCACGAGCATAGTCAATGATTTCATTAAATTTATCTATATCCATACGCGAGTACTGCACATCTACAGGTACCTGTGTCACCGGCTCAAGAAGCCACGGCTCGAGTGAAAGTTCGATAAGGAACGTCTCTTTTTTGCCATGGAGAAGTGCCATGATGTTTTCCTTTACACGGTAAAACCATGGAGGAAGGAGTGTCTTGAATTGGCCGAGCTCAGGGTTCCAAAAGTACACATACACACTCGTCCCGAAAGAGTCACCGTGGGAGTATGCACCATTCCATGTACCGAGATTACCACTATCGGTCACGAGAATCGGACGTGTGGGGTCAAGTGATTTCACCAGGGCAATTTCTTCTTCCAAAAACGCTTCATCAAGTTCACCGCAGTGTTCGTATGCAAAGAGACTGAGGTATGGCTCGTTTTCAACCTGCCAGTGCGTAATGGCGGGTGAATGTTTATATCGATTTACCACTGCAGTGATGTACTCGCGAATTTCAGCTTTTTGTACCTCCCATGTCATCTCCTGTGCCCAATGAGGAATGTGACATTCGGGCCATCGCGGAAGTCGGCGACCCACACCAAAAATAATATTGGCATCTACAGCTTCTGCTTTCTTCAAATCTGTATCCATCCATTCAAAATCGTATTGGTCTTTTTCTGGCTCAATGAGTTGCCAGTGCGCGCTCATACGAAAATTACGCACTTGTAAATCATTCAAAAGTGCGTCAAAAACTTCATCGGGGTCAAGTCCAAGCTCAAGCACATAGGGAACATTATACGAAATGCCGTAGGTGATGTGTTCGGGCTTTTCTTTGCGCGCAAGGAAAAAAAGTGCCACAAGCACACAGAGTAAAAATATCGCTACTCCAATGAGTGTACGAACGAGCCATTTCTTCATTACCTAAATAATACAAGAAAACCAACAGTAATAACAGCCACAAAAAGTGCTTTTTTGAGGATTGTATCGTGCTGGTATGCTTCACCGATATTGAGCTTTGATGGTCTAATACTAAAGAAGATACCTAAGACGAGAATAAATACAAACTGGAGTCCCCCGAGCGCTTGTACCACTGCCACATCGCCAAGGTCGGTTGCTTTCAGGATGAGTATCGTAGAAACACCCGCGAGGAGTTTATTTATCAACACGAGTACTGCAGTGCCTTTTGTAGTCGATTTTGTTTGCTCTTTAATCTTTTCAAAGTAATTCGGAATCATGAGAAGCGTCAGTGCAAAAAAGACAAACGCAATACGCGACCAAAAAAATCCATTATCAAATGAAGTACTTGCGAAGAGACCCTTCAGGGTAATGTAGTGCAGTGCAAAAAAGATACCTGAGTAGAGTGCCACCATTGCTGTTTTAACGGGGAAACGCAAATGCGATACCAGGAATGTCCCCACTGAAAGAAGTGCGATACCGAGGATAAAATTGTGACTGAGTGTGGTATTGAAGAAGTAGTACCCCATACCAAAAGAAGCAAGGGCGGATACCGAACCGATCACCGGCACCACATCAGATGCATCGTGGTCGCGGAGTGCACTAAACATCGCTACAAGTGCGGTGAAAAAGGTATACGCGGAAAGGAAGGAGAGTGCGACCACTTCGAGAGTCGGCTTCATCACATTTGAAAAAGTTGGTACTTGAAGTACTTCGGACATAAAAGGGACAAACCCAATGAAATATACAATAATCCATGCACCCGAAATGAGGCATGTATAAAAAGCGTACACAAAAGGACGCGGGAGTGTCTTCTCATCGCTCACAATACGCTTATCAACAAGTGCTACAAAGGCATTGAGAAATTGCGCACCGACTGCCAAAAGAATCCAATTCATGTCTTTTTATTGTACCGCATTATTGATACATATTTCCTTATACACATGGGCAGAAGGTCGCACGGTACGTTTGAGTGTCTGAAAATCAATGGAGACGAGTCCAAAGCGTTTCTCAAAACCGAGCGCCCACTCGTAGTTATCAAGCAAAGACCAGTACATGTGCCCACGCACATCTGCGCCCTGTTCCATTGCGCGCCACATAGCCTGCACCTGACGAGTGATGTAGTCAGCACGATAGAGATCAGCTTCGTCAGCGAGTCCTGATTCGGCCACGAAGAGTGGCTTCTTGTATTTTGCGAGCATCATGAGTGCATCTTCAAGACCTTCTGGGTAAATGTCCCAATCCATATCTGTTTTCACATACACCTTCCTATCACCAAACTTTTTATGAAAATAGTAATTGAGTCCTATAGAATCACACTTTTTGTACACCCGCCCCATAAAGAGGTATGTCCAGTAGAAGTTTGCAATCCTCGCAATGATTTTATTGAGGGGATTCCAGTTCGCATGAAAGAGAATGATGTGCTTCACCACACTCACATCTGC
>CAZNWG010000046.1:0-6128 GCA_964576905.1 uncultured Candidatus Saccharibacteria bacterium | reverse complement strand
TACCCTCCCGTTTGGCGCAGGGATATTTCATTCTTGCATTGTTTTTGTTCTTTTTTTAGGAAAGGAAGGTTATCGTGAAAATTCTCACTTTACTGAAAGTTTTACTGAAAATTCTCACTTTACTGAAAAATCTGTTTGGCAAGAACACGCCTGCAGAGCCCGCAGTCGAATCCTTTGAGGCATTCTCCGAAGCACTTCAGGTGCTCGTCGATGCCACTTTGGACAAGACGACAATCCATGTTGAAATTGAACCATACATCGTTCCTAATGGAACCGCCGTGTTTGCACGTGGTGGTACCATTGGAACATCGAGCTACATGCTCGGTTATAGAGCGATGCGTTTCGGGAACGATACAGTCATTTTGTTCACCGAAAAGGTCTATGAATACGTGGGGAGTAACCTCAGTCCTTCCGGGGCTCAAGTGAAAAAAGAGTATCGAAACCGATTGCTCACACACGCCAAAGCACAACTGGACGCACTCCGGTCGGCTTTTCCTGATGCTATTGTCGACATTGTCGGCAGAGAAGGCAGAGTCGTGCACGACACGGCCCGACCGCAACTCCACCGTATCGGGATGCGTTCCGCGTGAATGCAGGTACCTTCCACTCAATGAAAAGCCACGCGCTCCGCGCGTGGCTTTTGTATACGCTCCATTACCCATTACTGCACACTTCATATATACTATGCGCGTGTTCAGGAAAATACTCACATTTTTTATCATCATATTTGCCATCATTGGGTTTCTCTTTGTGAGCATGTACTTCGCGGTCAAGTTTGGCCTCACCAATACGACAGGCATCATTGATGCGCAGAGGGACCAGTTTATAAAAGACGGTTCAACAAACCTCTCTGCAAACGTTTCAGATGCTATGAGTGGTGCGACAAACACTCCTTCGGTACTCGTTCCTCCCGAAAAAGTAGAATTCAAAACGTGGAATGCGACGTATGAGTGGGAAATAATCAAGAGCGCTCTCGCAAAAGATGTTCCCGTCATACAGAAGGCATCAGCGGATTCTGGTATACCGGCGCGCATTATCGTCGCTCAGCTCGTCGTGGAGCAATTTCGACTCTTCTTCTCCGAGCGCGAGGCATTCAAGAAGTGGTTTGAACCACTCAAAATACTCGGGAGTCAAACGCAATTTTCATGGGGAGTCATGGGCATGAAAGAGGAAACGGCAATTCAGGTTGAGGAACACCTGAAAGACCCCTCTTCCCCGTACTACCTCGGAAAAGAGTACGAGCACATATTGGATTTTCAAACAGAGGACATATCATCGGAACGCTTCACACGCATGACCGACCAGCACAACCACTACTACAGCTATCTGTACGCGGGTTTATTCATCAAGCAAATTACCACCCAGTGGAGAAATGCGGGGTATGAAATCTACAACTCTCCCGACATCATCTCAACCTTATACAATCTCGGTTTTTCAAAATCAATCCCCAATGCGGAGCCAAAGTCGGGAGGCGCACAGATTACGATTGACGGTATCGACTACAGTTTTGGCTCACTCGGTGCCGAATTCTACAATTCCGATGAAATGATTGCTGAGTTTCCACGGTATACGTTGCGATAGCTAATGTCTAATACTACCTCTGCAACCAACACACAAAATTCTCTTTGTTTTTAAACCCAGACCTACCCCCGCCTTTTAAAAACAAAGAGAATTTTGTGATAATCGAACCACCGCGCGCCCAAAGGGCGCGCGGTGGTTTTATATTCCATTATTTATTTTTTCTTTCTTCTATCTCACCATCTTACAGATGCTGTTCGGGTTGTATGATAGTTTATATCGCTTCACTCATAAACTATCGACAACCCTTTGTGAAGTAATTTTGTATTACTTCACCTTACAGGTGCTGTACACCTTTCGCAGAAACTGCTCAAGGTCTTGCGCGACCAGATTTTTTGACAAACTTGTCATAAAAAATCGAAGTACTCTTGTAGTGATAGCGTCCCACGCTATCTCACAACACTCGCGACTGCCTTCACCAGCCCCGGGGTGGTAACTTTTGGCACTATCTCGCCCGCGGTTGGATTCTTCACCAGTCCGGCAATTTTCTTTGCTGCGGCAAGTTTTATCTCGTCCGTAATCTGGGTCACATTTCTATCGAGTGCGCCACGGAAGATGCCGGGGAACGCGAGTGAGTTGTTGACCTGATTGGGGTAGTCTGAGCGCCCCGTCGCGACGACGCGCGCACCGGCAGTGAGTGCATCCTCCGGCTTTATCTCCGGAATAGGGTTAGCGAGCGCAAAGACTATCGCATCCTTTGCCATACTCTCGATGTGCGCGCGGGTGATAGTCCCTGGGCCGGAGACGCCAATCACCACGTCGGCACCCGCTATCGCATCGGCGAGGAGTCCCTGTACGTTCTGTGGATTCGTCATACGCGCCAGGTCGCTCTTGTACTGATTCAATCCCTTCCGCCCACGGTAGATGACGCCGGCGCTGTCGGTCACGGTGATATGCGTGATGCCGGCCTTGATGAGGAGGAGCGTAATCGCGCGTCCTGCAGCTCCGGCACCCGTCACTACTACGCGCAATGACTCAAGTTTCTTCCCCACCACCTTCGATGCATTGATGAGCCCTGCCAAAACCACAATCGCGGTGCCGTGCTGGTCGTCGTGCATGAGCGGAATGGTGAGCTTCTCCTTGAGTCGCTCCTCAATCTCAAAACAGCGTGGCGCGCTGATGTCCTCGAGGTTGATTGCACCAAAGGTAGGCGCGATATTGATGACTGTCTTTATAATTGCTTCCGTATCCTGCGTATCGAGCACAATGGGAAACCCGTCAATCCCCGCCATCTCTTTGAGTATCGCGCACTTCCCCTCCATCACGGGGAGCGCGGGAATAGCGCCGAGGTTGCCAAGCCCGAGTACCGCAGACCCGTCACTGATAACCGCGACGGTATTGCGCTTTATCGTGTACATGCGCGCTTCTTCGGGATGTTTTGCAAGGTGGCTCGACACCGCACCCACTCCGGGGGAATACATCGTACTCCACTCGTCGCGCGTCCTGAGCTTCCCCTTTGAGACCACCGATAGTTTTCCCACCATTTTCTTATGGAGCGCAAGCGCCATCTTCGCGTAATCCTTTTTTGGTACCGGTTTTTTTGTTGCCATAATGAAAAAAGTGAATAGTAGGAGGATAGTATACGGCACGATGTGGAATATAAAAAGAAAGCCCCGCAAAATTCGCGGGGCTTCGTGACCGAAAGTGGTCAGTTTACTTCTTCTTTCCCTTCTTTCCCTTCTTGCCAGAGGACGGCTGGGACGAATTCCCACTACCCGTCCTTGTGCTCATGCACAGAGCGCGGTTCCTCGCCGCGACTTCGGCCCTGTGCTGGGCCTGCTCTGCAAGAGTCTTGCCGGGACCGCGAGATTGGTGGAGAACCTTTTTGGGTTCCCTGCGGACGAACGTGTCGCCGAACAGAACGTTCGGAAAATACTTAGACTTCATCCCGTCAGGGGAAGTGCACGAAATGTCGACCTTGTCCAACGGACGCAGATCCCGTGTTTCCCCATGAATCTTGAAGGTCCACCCCTGCGCCTTCGCTTCCGCAAACGTCCTCGGCAGACCGTAATCCGGCTTGGACACGGGCTTGGCGGTGGCGGGTTTGCGATTCATTTCGAACAGACCGATGGTCATGATGATTCTCCTCGTGGTTGAGCAACAGTCCGAGTGGACCGTTGCTTACAATGAAATGGAACTGCTTGATGCTTCTTATATGATAGCATATATATAATATATTGTCAATAGCTCAAATAGGCATATTTTGAGCCGTCGTTGTGCTTTGCACAACGACGGCAGAGCGTGTCCTAAAGCACTTCAGACTAGGCGTGCAAACGAGGAAATACGAGACGTATTCAACATACGGTGAGTGTTTCCGAGTGTGGCACAACAACGTATGAAGAGTTTTAGGGCACACTCGACTTGCTTTCTGCTACTATATACACATGCGTACCACCGACACCCTCAAAACACACTTTCGCATTGACCTCGAGCACCAGAAGGCGCTCGCGAAGCTCGGTATCGTGACCGTGGGTGATTTGCTCTACCACCTCCCCCAGCGCTACGAAGACGTGAGCACCATACAATCGGTCGGTGGACTCACAAAAGGCCAAGACGCGGTCGTCTTTGGCAAGGTGGGTGGACTCCGGACCCGCAAGGCGTGGAAGAGTCGCGTCCCCATCGCCGAGGGATGGATTGAGGACGGCTCCGCATGCATTAAGGTGATGTGGTTCAACCAGCCCTACCTCGCAAAGATGCTCACGGATGGCATGTATGTGAAGATGGCGGGCAAGGTGACGGGGAGCGAGGGGAAACTCTACATAGCCAATCCCGAGATAGAAAAACTCGAATCCCTCCCCATTGACCGTCATGACTCTATTTTCAAGAACACCGAAAATCTCGACGAGACGATCTACCCCGTGTACCGCGAGACCAAGGGCGTCACCTCGAAGTGGTTCTACCACACGGTATTAAAGTGCTTTGAGCAGGGCATTCTCGACACGCTTGAAGACCCTATTCCCGAAACAATTCTTGCACGATACAACCTCCCTTCCCTCCGTACCGCGCTCCAGTGGATACATACACCCAAGAAAGCCGAGCATGCAGAGAGCGCGCGAAAGCGCTTTGCTTTTGAGGAGGTCTTCTACATCCAAACCGCGAAAGCGCTTTCGCGCGCGGAAATTCGCCACGCAGAGGGGTACACTTTCAAGACCGATGCATCTCATATCAAAGAATTCACCTCACGATTCCCTTTCGCACTCACCCCCGCACAGAAGAAAGCCATCACCGATATTTTCAACGACTGCACGGGTGAGTACCCCATGTCACGCTTGCTTGAGGGTGATGTGGGAAGTGGAAAGACGGCCGTAGCCGCGACCGTCGCATACGCGACGGTCACCTCACGCCCACAGATCAACATTTCAAAAAACATTGCAATTGAAACCACTCGCAGTGCCCCAAAAACTCGAAGTAATTCAAGGCGTGGAGAAAATGACGAGGAAGGCGTAGGTTTCTACGATGACCGAGGCATTGAGGCTCCACAACAAAGAAGTACTCGAGTTTTGGGAGCACTGGAATTTGGAAATTTGCAGGTGGCGTATATGGCGCCGACCGAAATTCTCGCAAAGCAACACTTCGAGTCCTTCATCGAGTATTTCCACCACCTCCCCATTCAAATCGGACTCATCACGGGAAGTAGGTGCATGAAGTTCCCCTCAAAGACCGACCCTAAAAAGCCGACGAGTATCTCCAAAGCGCAGTTACTGAAGTGGGTGAAAAATGGCGAGGTGCCGATTCTCATTGGCACGCACGCGCTCATGTACAAGTCGGTCGAGTTTAAGCACCTCGCGCTCGTCGTCATCGACGAGCAACACCGCTTCGGTACGAGCCAGCGCAAAGCGCTCGCAAAAAAAGACAGCTCCGCCGGCTTGCGGATACCTCACCTCCTTTCGATGACTGCAACCCCCATCCCCCGCACACTCGCGCTCACCATCTATGGAGACCTCGACATCACCCTGCTCGACCAAATGCCCTCGGGGAGAAAGCCCGTCATCACGAAGGTTGTTTCAAAAGAAAAAGTGAAAGACATGTACGCGCACGTCTCCGCCGAGCTCGCTTTTGGGCGACAAGCATACGTCATCTGCCCACGGATTGAGGAGCCAGACCCAGAGAAAGAAACAGCCATCAATGCAAAATCAGTCACCGAGGAGGCGAAGCGACTCAAAAAAGATGTCTTTCCCGCGTACCGCATTGCCGTCCTCCACAGCAAGATGAAACCCGCAGAGAAAGAAACCATTATGAAGGAGTTTGCGGAGCACAAGAGCGACATCCTCGTCGCCACTTCGGTGGTGGAAGTGGGCGTGAATGTCCCGAATGCCACCAACATCATCATCGAGGGTGCGGAGCGCTTTGGCCTCGCCCAGCTTCACCAGCTCCGTGGACGCGTGATTCGCGGTACCTACCAGCCATACTGCTTCCTCGTGAGTGAGAGCAAGAGCGACAAGACCCGTGGGCGCCTCACCGGGCGCACCACAGCCAAAAAAGGGGTAGACCACGCCCAGTTCGACCGAACCGTACGAGGGGGGGGCCAGCGAGACGGCGCCAAGCAGGCA
>CAZNWG010000045.1:0-6368 GCA_964576905.1 uncultured Candidatus Saccharibacteria bacterium | reverse complement strand
TTTTTTCGCGCACACTGGATTCGCATAGTCTTTCTCCTTGTCCTCGCTGTGTCTATTGGAATGTATGTACAGAATAAACGTACCGAAGTCCCAAACTGGGTAACGGCGACTGTTGATACCGGCACCGTGAGCAAGGTTATCTCGGTTTCGGGCACAATGAACGCGACAAAGAGTGCTGATCTCTCATTCCCTCAGGGAGGAATCGTTGAATCAATCAAGGTTGCGGAAGGAGATTTTGTAGCGCAGGGTACGGAGCTCATTGTCCTCGAACACGACGCACTCACCGCTGAGTACCAAGATGCGCGCGCGGCGCTCTCGATTGCGGAAGCAGACCAGAGGGAGCTCATCTCCGGTCTCCGCCCCGAAGAGCGCGAGGTAAATGCGACAAAGGTCGCTATCGCGAAGGAAGAGCTCGCGCGTGTTACCAAATCCTCGAATGATAAGGTGGAGAACGCGTACCGCACACTCCTCTCCTCAGACCTTGAGGTACGCCCGATAGACAAAGACAATGACGACACCGCGCCCACCGTCACCGGCACCTACACCTGTTCTGCAGGCACGTACACCCTTTCTCTATTCCGTTCAGGCTCAAAGTCCGGCTACTCATACCGTCTGAGTGGCCTCGAGAACGGCACGTACACCGCGTACACGGAGTCACCCGGCGCACTCGGGACGTGTGGGCTCTCCATACAATTTGCTCCAAGTGCTTCGTATAGCAACGCTGAATGGACCATCACCATACCGAACACAGAGAGCAGTACCTACGTCACAAACAACAACACGTACATCCTCGCGCAGACCGAACGCGATAACGCGGTGCGGAGTGCGGAGCAAAACCTCAAGCTCGCCGAGCAAAACGCGCTTCTCAATAACGCTGTACCGCGCGAGGAAGCACTCGCGCGCGAACGCGCGCGAGTGCTTCAGGCCGAAGCGCGTGTGAAAAAAATCCAAGCCGGGCTCAAAGACCGCACCCTCACCGCCCCCTTTGACGGCACGGTCACGCACGTTGCGCCGGTGCCCGGAGAGACCGTCGGACTCGAACCGGTCATCACTATGGTTTCGAAGGATGTCTTCGAGCTCACCGCGCTCGTCCCCGAAATTGATGTCACCAAAATCATGGTGGGACAAAAAGCCCGCGTCGTCTTCGATGCGCGCGTCGACGAAACCCTCATGGCAAGTATCACCTTCATCTCTCCCCTCGCGCACGAGATTGACGGAGTCTCCTACTTTGAAACAAAACTCATCCTCGACGCACCATCCTCGTGGTTGCAGAGCGGACTCAATGCAGACATTGACATCATCATCGACACTCACGAAAATGTCACCCGTATTCCCTCACGGTTCCTCGTGACTGAGGGTGATGCACACTCGGTACTCTTCCCAAATGGCACCGTGACGAAATCGGTTCCCGTCGAACTCGTCTTTGAAGGCAATGATGGCTACGTGGAAGTAACGGGTATCAACCCGAGCGACACCATCGTCGCCCCATAATGTACTATGCGCAGTCTTCGTATCGGATTACTTCTCGGCATCAGGCAGATTCAACGTGCGAGCACGTGGACGACCATACTCATCATCTTTGTGATGATGTTCACCTTCCTCAACCTCATTGCCCTCTCGGGTATCTTGGTAGGTATCATCGTCGGCGCGGAACGCGCAGTGCGTGAAGGCTCTATTGGTGACATCGTCATCACCCCGCTCGCGGGTGAGGCATCTATTCTCAATACGCCCAATATCATCCGTGAAATCAACACCTATCCGGAGCTCGAGTCATACTCAGCTCGACTCAAAGGGAGTGTGCTCCTTGAGGCAAATTTTGAAGAGCGCCGTGATTTGAGCAATGAACGCGATACTGCACAGGTGATTCTGACCGGCATCAATCCCGAGAATGAAGACGCGATGACCGGTCTCAGTAAGTACGTTGTAGAGGGAGAGTATCTCAATCCCGACGAAGAGGGGTACATACTCATCGGCGTGTACTACATAAAAGAGTACGCCCAGAAGTTTGGCGATGTGTTCGACAGTGTGTCGGATGTATCTCCGGGAGACACCGTGCGCATTTCCCTGAACGGTATTTCAAAAGAAATGAAGGTGAAAGGAATTGTCAATTCAAAAGTTGATGAAATCAGCTTAAACACGTACATCCCCGAACGCGAGTTCAGACGCCTCTTTGGCAAGCTCGACCAAAACGCCGACCAGATTGTGATACGGCTCGATTCCCCGTCTCAAAACGTGGCAGTCAAAAATGCGCTGGTCGCCGGCGGTATTGAGCAGTACGCAAAGATACAGACGTTCGAGGAGAGTTTGCCAAAGTTTCTCATTGACATGAAAGACACCTTCAACCTCCTCGGCGCGTTCACCGGCTCTATCGGTATCGTGGTCGCCTCAATCACCATTTTCATCATCATCTTCATCAATGCCCTCTCGCGGAGGAGGTACATCGGCATTCTGAAGGGCATTGGCGTCTCTGAGCGTGCCATTGAAATTGCGTATGTCCTCCAAGCTGCGTTCTATGCGCTCGTGGGCTCGGGAATCGGTGCGCTCGTGACCTACGGTTTTCTCGTTCCCTACTTTGATGTGAATCCAATCCAATTCCCCTTCAGTGACGGTGTCCTCGTCGCCGACCCCCTCAGCACCTTTTACAAATTCCTGACACTCTTTGTGATTACCCTCATCGCCGGTTTCCTTCCCGCATGGCTCATCACGCGACAGAACACCCTTAACTCAATCCTTGGGAGAAAATAGTATATGGCACTCATTTCCGCGAACAACATCCATCGTACATTCGGCACCGGCGACTTGGTGACCCATGTGCTCAAAGGCATAACCCTCGATGTCCACGCGGGTGACTTCATGGCGATTATGGGAAAGTCGGGTGCCGGTAAGTCGACCCTCATGTATCAACTCTCGGTCCTCGACCGTCCGACCGAGGGTACACTCACGATAAACGACATAACGGTAAGTGAGCTCTCCGAACACGAACAAACAGAGTTCCGCCTCAATACCTTGGGATACATCTTTCAAGACTATGCACTCGTACCCGACTTGAGCGCGGGAGAAAATGTCATCGTACCGCTCCTCATGAAAAACCAGTCGTGGGATGAAGCGAAGCGGAAGGCACAAGAAGCACTCATCGCCGTGGGTCTTCCCGATAAGTACAATAATCTCCCCGCACAGCTCTCCGGTGGTGAACAACAACGTGTCGCGGTAGCACGCACCATTGCGGGCAATCCGAAGATTATTTTTGCCGATGAACCGACTGCCAACCTCGACAGCATCTCGGGCAACTCCATCATAGACCTCCTCGGTCACCTCAACTGCAATGGGCAAACTATCGTGATGGTAACCCATGAAGAGGAGTACACAAAATACTGCAATCGCCTCGTATACATGGAAGATGGTATCGTGGTGAAAGAGGAGCAAAATCCGAATAGGTGTAGTGCAGAGTGACGAGAGAGCACCTCTTCGCACATGTCCGGTGCGCTTTCAGATTGAGCGACTGTATACATACGTAAAAAACCCTGCCATACGGCAGGGTTTTGTGGGTACTACTTTTCGTTAACGGTGCTACACATCTTGCACCCGGAACGGGTACGTGAGCATGAATCGAGCGAGCGCGTCGCCATACAAACGGAGAAACTCACTGCAGTTGCGCCGACCGTTGCACTCGGGTGGCTCGACACCTTTCTTTCGCGCTTCGCAGTCACCGTGTCTGTTCGTGAGAAAAATTGAAACGGCATACGCCTCATTAAGAGTCAAGATGGTGAGTCGTGTCTCTTTGACCGGATGCATTGTGTGCACACACACTCTTTCGATAAGCGCTGACTCATCCTCGTCAGAGAGCAGATACCACTCACTGCAATGACTGCACCTCCCCTCCGTGGAAAGCTCTGGTGCATCGCACCGGAACGCTCCACACGACTTCGTTTCACCGGAGCCATACCGCACGAGCGCTTGGTAATACCGACGAGTGAGGTGCTCACACTGTCTCCCGTTTCCACACGAAGGTGAGTGCCCATCGTCTGAAAACAAGCACTGCCCTTTCTGTGCGAGCAGAAATGCTCCGACCTGCTCCGCTTCAGCACGACTCTCGATGACAAACCGTCGCTCCGTCGGAGCATGGTTCATCTGAGAACACTCCTCGCCCGTCACCATTCGTGTGTGTCTCGGCAACCAGTCGTCCATGCCGAGGTCAATCCATGCGTTACATTCGGGGCAAAATCCTTCCCCGCGGAGGGGAGGGAGTTGTTTATCAAGATACATTGAGTTTCTCCTCTGCAATAAACGAAATGTGCAAAATACTTCCACGCTGATAGTATCCATATTTGACGGAAAAGTAAACAAAAACGCTCGGCCGAAGGCCGAGCGTTTTTGTTTACTTTTCCGTGTCCCTACGCTGCAAGTTGTTCATCTTTTGGTTCTTCTTCATCGTCATTTATACCCCCACCCTGTGCTTCAATATTTCTTCTCATTGCTTCCATCTTTTGTTGTTTTTGAAATGGCGTTAAAAATTCTCCTTCCTCAGCATAAGGGACTTGATTTTCCACAGACCCTATTCCCTTGTATCCACCTCGTTCGTAAGCTTCCTGTAACGGAGCGTCGGGCTGAATCATCTCCATATCAGTGACTCCTGACTCTGTTTGACTATTTCCGACTGCCGTTTCTACCCACTCATTTTCATTACTGCGTGCTTCACCTTGCCTCATCTCTGCACTCGGCGTTCCCACTTCAACTCTTGCTACTTTTGGCTTTTCTCCAAATCCAAACATATTTCTCAGTCATTATGATTATTACTACAATTCAATCATGCGTAGCGTGGAAGTCAACCGTGAATTCCACATAGATTTAGATACCTGAAAGTTTGACTTTTTAGTAATGGCGTGTACATTTTTCTCTGGATCTCAACACATTCGTGTTGGGCGTGTTCTAAAAAAGGAAAAGACCGTGTCTCATGTTGCAAAAATGCTTGAAAATCTCCTGCCGATTCAATCCTACCGAATTGCAGATGGCGACTTAAAACCGAAGAGAATGGCTTCATCCATCTTTGAACGGGGCGACCAACAAAAGTCAATCGGCCGGTTCATCAATAAAGGGTTCACATCAGGGGAATGTCACGTCACCCTCGAAGGGGTGAGGATACCCGTGTATGTCGTCGGACTCATCGGGTCATACCCCATCAATGCGTTTGAAAAGCTACTCCAGGAACTTGCCGAAGGAAATCCCAAACACACTGAGTGGTCGGATTTCCGGTACCACGCGCGCAAGGTGGCGGGACTGAGTAACCCCAAACGAATGTTTGAGCCGAAGGAACAGCTTTGGCTTCATTTTGGGGAAGATGTCTTCTGGACGCTTCATGAAGACACACTCCATGAACTCACTATGTTCATCCAAAGCAAAAGGAATCCGCGCAAGGTGGCGTAAGCGCTAATTTGCGTCCGCCGGAAGACCGCAGGTCTTCCGGCGGTTTTTTGTGTCTCCTTTCCTTTACTTTCATTGTCGGACGTTGTGTGGGCATGTCACCATTCTTCCCAATATCGAGTTACAAGGATATAGTCGTATCAGCAGTTCTTACACATCACGTACAGGAGTTACACAATGACAACGACACTTATCGTACTCATCATGCTCGTCCTTCTCGCATTCTTCTGCGAGTGGATTGACTCATCGCTCGGTATGGGCTACGGCACCATACTCTCACCCATTCTCATCATTCTTGGTCTCTCCCCGCTCGTCGTCGTTCCCGCGATACTTTTTTCACAAGCGGTGGGCGGGCTCTCGGCGAGCTACTTCCACCACAGTTTCGAAAATGCCGATTTTTCACGAGTGAATGGCAAGCTCTCACCCGACATACAGGCAGTACTCTGGATTTCATCACTCGGTATTCTCGCTTCACTCTTTGCTTCATTCGTGGGGGTGACGTGGCTCACAAAGGAAACCCTGAGTACGTACATCGGTTTCCTCGTCCTCATCATGGGGTGCTTTGTCCTCATCGGATTTACCTTTGAGCACAAGCCGTGGAAGATGGTGTTTGTCGGTTTCGTCTCTGCAATCAACAAAGGCCTCTCGGGAGGTGGCTTTGGCCCACTCGTCACCGGCGGACAGATGATGCTCGGCAGTGAGCACAAGAAAGCGGTGAGCGTCACGACATTTTCGGAGGGACCAATCTGCATTGCGGGATTCTTGGGGTACTGGTACTTCCATGGTATCGAGCGATGGGATATCATCGTCGCACTCACCATCGGCTCACTCCTCGCAAGTCGTCTCGGAGCGTTCACGACCAAAAAGCTCGCGGGGTGGCGCCTTCGAGAAATCATCGCCTGGCTCCTCATCGTTCTCGGCACGCTCACGCTCCTCAAAGTGACGGGCGT
>CAZNWG010000044.1:5894-6525 GCA_964576905.1 uncultured Candidatus Saccharibacteria bacterium | reverse complement strand
GGGAGAGACTTTTACCAGCGGTCTTAGACCGATGCGTTGCCACTTGGACAGACACCGACCAGGTGGCGAAGTGGTAACGCATCGGTCTGCAAAACCGACACTCACGGGTTCGACCCCCGTCCTGGTCTCATTTAATAAAAACTTCTTTAGAGGTGTTTATTAAATCAGACCATGAAAAATTATGCCTTCGCATAATTTGTCGGGGGTCGAACAGCGGAATGATGTCGAATGAAATGAGACAAATGAGCTGTGTCCCGCGGCACTTAGTGAGCTTTCGAACTTAGTGACCGTCAGGACAAATCCCGTCCTGGTCTCAAGTGGTAGAAATAATGCGCGGGTGGTGAAACGGTAGACACGCCTGGTGCGGGAATGTAAAGCAAACAATTTTGCTTTACATCTGGTTTTCATAAGATGAAAAATGTTCGTTAGAAAAAATAAATAGTGTGCGCGGGTGGTGAAACGGTAGACACGCCTGCCTTAGGAGCAGGTGCCGCAAGGCATGGAGGTTCAAGTCCTCTCCCGCGCACAGTGTTTGTTTTTTCTAGAACATAAGGATGGTGCCGCAAGGCATGGAGGTTGAAATAGTCTGGGAGACTATTTCAAAAGGTTGTAAGCAAAGCTTTCTGACTGC
>CAZNWG010000044.1:1971-5794 GCA_964576905.1 uncultured Candidatus Saccharibacteria bacterium | reverse complement strand
TGTCAGTCGAGATTTTCTGAAAGAAAATATCATACAACCTGAACAGAATTCGTAGGATTGAAATAGTCTGGGAGACTATTTCAAAAGGTTGTAAGCAAAGCTTTCTGACTGCACTCGCTCAAAAATAAATAATCGACTTATTTATTTTACTCGCTCGATTGTCAGTCGAGATTTTCTGAAAGAAAATATCATACAACCTGAACAGAATTCGTAGAATTCAAGTCCGCTTCTTACAGAAGCAGTACACCTTTTGGTCACGAGTCACTAATTCACTGACGCTCATAAGTGCTCTCGACCCCAGCTCGCTGTTCGTCACTTTTTGAAAGTGACTCACAACGCTCCGCTTCCCGCTCGAGTACGCATGTGACGCAGGTCACATGCTACAAGAGAAAACACTGACTCAAAAGAGTCAGTGTTTTCTCTTGTACTCGAGCGGGCCCACGAGGGCTCGAACCTCGGTCGCTGGTTTTGGAGACCAGCATTCTACCACTAAACTATAGGCCCGCGATGTATAGAATATACATGATGAGCGGGTAAACATCAAACTTTACTGACAAACTTACACACTAACTACTTGTACTTAATACGTCTTCTTGTACTCTCGTCAAGCATTTAATGTCACTCCCAACAAGTAGATAATCAGAAATCAGCAGATACGCCATAGTTTGTTCTGAACCATCTGCAAACTTCACACCAGTTTTTCGGATACGAATGGGTTGCTTCCCCATTGTCGTATATCCTCCAAATTGAACTGGATCTGAGCCATAAACTGATGTGGGGAAAATTATCCTTGCCATATCTCTGACAAACGTAGCTTCCCATTTTGAGAGAAATTTAATTTC
Source organism: uncultured Candidatus Saccharibacteria bacterium (assembly GCA_964576905.1). Taxonomy (GTDB): domain Bacteria; phylum Patescibacteriota; class Minisyncoccia; order Phycocordibacterales; family UBA918; genus Damh-18. The sequence continues at coordinate 4,952 of CAZNWG010000044.1, read as the reverse complement.
ATCGGTATACAAATCACCGGGGTAGTTCTCCTGCAGGGCAATTGGCATCATGAGAACAATATCTCGAGTTCCCTGCTTTTCTACTGTATCAGTGCACGTATAGAATTCCCAAGAATTTTTATCGAGAAGTTTCATTAGATCCGGATCGATATTTGAATTCATCGCAAAAAGAAATTGATCTAATGGAATTTGGTTACCTGCATCAGTAAATTTTGTCCACTTGTCAGCAGCCGATTCATCCACAATAAATTTTTCATACCGTCCTTTGATACGATCTGAAAGAGTTTTTTGCGAAGGATCATCAACAGCTTGATCGACTGTAAATGTATATGTTACTTCCTCTGTCACAGGGGAATCTCGTTTGACATCTCGCTTAATGACAATAATTATAATTGCACCAAAAATAACAAGAAGAGATACACAGGATATGATGAATTTTTTCATAATAGTATCATGATTAATTGCAACTAATTGACCTCGTGTTTTGTCCTGGTTGAAGCATCCAGCTTGAATTTCTTGTTGATAGACCACTCTTGGATCCGCCCGCATCCATAATCTGTGTACAACCATTATTTGCGCATACGGCTGAATGCCCCGGATATACAATAACATCTCCAGCTCTGAGTGAAGACTGGTTAGTAATTGGTGTTCCTTGATTGTATTGTGCAGTGGATGTATTAGCAAGCTTTGTAGCACATCCTGCTTGCGCAAATGCCTGCTGTGTAAATTGTGAACAATCAGTGTACCCTGGATCACCGGTACAATTATTTCTTCGTTCTTGACTGTACACACAAGTTCCATTTATCATATTTGCGGCAGCATCTGTCACTGCGTTAGAACCTGTTGCCTGATTTGGATCCTGTACACCCCCATCAGCTGGATTCGTCCCCCCTGGTTGGCTCCCCGGATTTGACCCTCCCCCACCAGTTCTTGATGGTTGCTGAACACATTGAATGCTACTCCAGTTTGATACAACACTTTGATCCACAAACGTTACCATGATTGTATTCACGACGAGGTATGCGCCAAGAATGATGAGCAATCCGATGAGGGCATTTATCATCTTGTCCTTCCCTTTTTGTATTTTCCCCGTATTTCCACCCGACATCACCCACTCAAAACCTCCCCATGCAAACATGACCGCAATGATACTTGCAGAAACGAGGATGAACCACTCAAGGATTCTTTGACCGAGCTGTACAAAGTGACACATTTGGCACTTATCTTCCCCTTCTCCCCCACAGGGGACGAGGCCTTTCGCTTCCACTACGGTGACGGTGATGAGGAAGAGGAAGGTGAGAATGGGGATGAGGTAACGGCGCATGGGTGTAAATTTTTTCATGTAAATTTATATTAAATTTTAGTCAAACATTCCTTCACTTCCCATACAAAAACTGAGACCCAGATTTCTCCCAGAAAATTTCTCGCTCACATCATTCGGCGTAGAGACGAGTACTTTGAGGGTGCACGCTTCCTTCTTTGAAAGTTTGACTATGGAGAGAAACTCCGTTTCGGCTTCAATGCGCACATCACGAACTGGTGTACTCAATAATGAGATAACGTAGCTATCATCAGGTACATAATACAAAATCTGGTAGGGTGGCGTTATTTTTGTGTCATTGCCTCCTGCAAGGATATAGCTACCACTTCCAATATCAATGGTTTCTTTCCGTGCCAAAATAGCATCGGTATTCACTTGTGCTCTTGTTACAGTATCGTCAGTATTATTATCATCTGTTATAGAGCTGTTTGTATTATCGTCTGTTGTTGAACCACTATTATTTGTCTGCGTATCAGAACCAACGGGAAATGTGGTGCCATTTTGTGTTGTATCAGGATTTTCTTGCTCTTTTTGTGTTACATACAGAAAAAGAAATACTGCACCGACGATTACTATCACACCTACCGCTATCAAAACTTTTTTCATACTCTTTTATATAAGATTACATTTTTTCCCCGTAGACCATTGTCTCCATGAGTCTTTTGATTGGCTGTATATTTCCTTTGCTTTATTTGTATTGCACGTTGCATCTTGTGCGGCAGAGACACACTGATTGTACAAATCTGTGTTTGTGACTTTTGCGGTATAATTTTTTCCTTGGAAAGCGCTTGGACAATCAAGTGTCTTACCCCCACACGTGATCTTATGATACGTCAAGTTAATTTGATAGAGTCCAACGGAAAAACTGTTGCCGTCTAAGGTTTTGTCAGTTTTACTCAAAGTCGCAGGGTTCCCACCACTCTCAGCCATGCATATTTGTGATGCCTGACTCGCAGCAGAACCAAATGTGCCACTTAACGCTTCAGGACTACATGCTCCTGATGTCGCGGGATTACACGTTCCTGCAGCAGGTGTCGTCGGATTCGTCCCCCCTGGTTGGCTCCCCGGATTTGACCCTCCCCCACCAGTTCTTGATGGTTGCTGAACACATTGAATGCTACTCCAGTTTGATACAACACTTTGATCCACAAACGTTACCATGATTGTATTCACGACGAGGTATGCGCCAAGAATGATGAGCAATCCGATGAGGGCATTTATCATCTTGTCCTTCCCTTTTTGTATTTTCCCCGTATTTCCACCCGACATCACCCACTCAAAACCTCCCCATGCAAACATGACCGCAATGATACTTGCAGAAACGAGGATGAACCACTCAAGGATTCTTTGACCGAGCTGTACAAAGTGACACATTTGGCACTTATCTTCCCCTTCTCCCCCACAGGGGACGAGGCCTTTCGCTTCCACTACGGTGACGGTGATGAGGAAGAGGAAGGTGAGAATGGGGATGAGGTAACGGCGCATGGGTGTTTTCACGATACTCATAGTCTACCATGCTACCAACACCGCTTTGATATACGTGTGGATTATGATAGTGTATACAACGTCCTTTTTTGTCAGCATTTTGGACAAATTTGTTGAAATACATCAAATTTCCAGTCTGTTGAATCAATCATAGGATTATAAAGAGCAGTGGAGT
>CAZNWG010000044.1:0-1871 GCA_964576905.1 uncultured Candidatus Saccharibacteria bacterium | reverse complement strand
ACAATAGAATACAAGCATGCGTCGGTGGCGGAGTGGTCAATCGCAACAGACTGTATGACTTGCGCGTTGCGCACCAAGGAAGTCATTCTGGCAGAGGTGTCTTCCTCCGAAGACACAGTATGCATGTCGCTATATGCGACAAACCAGTAAATCTTCCAGATTTCCAGTCTGTTGGAATATAGAGTTATCGAGAGCGGTGGAGTACAATAGAATACAAGCATGCGTCGGTGGCGGAGTGGTCAATCGCAACAGACTGTAAATCTGTCGGATTTATCCTACGGAGGTTCGAATCCTCCCCGGCGCACCCTCGAAAAAATCCCTAGTTTCCTAGGGATTTTTTCATAGGCCGGAATGGAGTTCGACAATTTTATTGACTTCACTAAAAAATAGTTGTTTACTTAAGCATCCTCAGCAAGACTGAGTGTTCTTCTTAGGAGAGATCGAATGAGCACTAACCGCGTTTTACAATACCTTCAGTCTCGGAAAGAACGCCTCGGCTTACTCGAGGCGATGTGGAACGACCCGAAGGTCCAACTCTACAACGATGTCGAGCTACCGACCGAAGATGGTGTGCTGTCGGTTTTTCTCAACGGTCCGACTTCATGTCACCAGATCCTCGAGTTCAACCACCGCTGCCTGTCCGTGAAATATCTGCGTGACGCCGGCTTTACGGGCTGGATCTACGCTCCTGAACCACGCGGTCACGAAGAGTCGGGTGATTTCACGGAACGTGGATACATTCACGAATGGGAATCCAGTCGGCGCTTCTCTGCATCGTGCAATTCATTCTGGATTCCACGGGACGGTAACGAGTTGCTTGGCCTCAACAGCAACCTGGAACTCGGCATCGATCTCGGCAAGCTGTTGGCGGGAATGCAAAACCAGAAGGTATTTATCGGCTGGCCCGATGATGCCCAGCATATGGGGTTGCCCAACCATTATCGCCAGCTTGCCGGCCAGATCCTCTACCGAAACCAGCGGGTCATAGCGACCATGCACACTGTTCCGTTTCACCTCGTATGAGATGGTATTGGGACTTCGTCCCAATACCTTTGCAATTGCTCTCATTGAATATTCTTTTTCAAGCAGAATCGCTATTTCTAAACGTTCTACCTTTGATAGATCTTTCATACACTCATATTACCTGAGTGTCCTAATAGATTCTGGAATGGACGCCTTGGAGTTGGGTAATCATGTTCAACACTGAGGAATTCACATGATGATTCGAATTGTACTAATTGTCCTTTCGCTCTTTGCCATAAACCCCACCTTTGCACGCGATCTGGGTGAAGTTGATACTACTTTCAAGCTTATCGGCCCCGACAACAAGATTGTCGTGCTCGCCTTTGAGGACCCGAAAGCGAACGGGGTGACATGTTTCCTTAGTCGCGCGAAGACCGGTGGCATCACAGGGGCTGTTGGACTTGCGACCGACACCAGTGATGCGTCGGTTGCTTGCCGGCAGACGGGCCCGATCGTTTTCAAAGAGAAAATTGGGGCAAAAGGGGAAGAAGTGTTTACCGAAAAGACGAGCATTTTGTTCAAGAAGATGCATATTGTCCGTTTCTACGACGAGGTTTCGAACTCCCTGGTGTATCTGGTCTATTCGGACAAGTTAATCGATGGGTCACCCAAGAACAGTATCTCGGCAGTTTGGCTCGACACCGTCCGTCCTCCAAGGTAGCCACGGCTCCAGCAGTACGAAGACAGTTCCGTCTTCCCTGCTGGAGCTGTTTTCTTGTCTATACTGGACAATATTTTCAGACCGCTCCGGTTTGGCGCACCTGCATATTTTCGTATTTTCGTGTACACTTTCGGTAGTTCATTGACCTCATGGAGCCGGAGGAAATCATGTATCTTGGAGAACACAG
>CAZNWG010000043.1:1247-6570 GCA_964576905.1 uncultured Candidatus Saccharibacteria bacterium | reverse complement strand
CCTTTCACAAATCACTCTTGGGCTTACCGAGGTGACACTCAATAATGAAGATATCGTAAAGAAACGAATTGGAGATGTTGTATTTACCGATACCGACAAAGATGGCATTTCTGATTACGATGAAGTACACCTCTATAAAACAAATCCTTTTGCCGCTGACACAGATGGTGACGGTGTCATTGATGGTACTGAGATTGAAAAGGGGTACAATGCACTCGATGTGACACGCGAGGCACTTGTGGTATACGAGTCACCCAAGGATACAGGTGTTGTGCGTGAGGATATACTTTCCATCAATACTCTTATGTCACTTTCACGGGATTCACTCGATGAGCCACTCCGAGCATTTATTTCGGGGACGGCGCTCCCCAATAGTTTTGTAACACTCTACTTCTTCAGTTCTCCGGTCATTGTGACTGTAAAGGCAGGCGCTGATGGTAGCTGGAGCTACATTCTCGACAAAGAACTCGAAAACGGATCACATGAGGTGTACATAGGTCTCACCGACAACACAGGAACGATCGTTGCAAAAAGCAATCCGTTCACGTTTGCAAAGACCGCAGAAGCTTATACGGCAGTCGACGCAGCTGGTGCAGCTGCCCTGTCAGAAGAGAGCAAGCCACAGTTTTTTGATACGCGTATATTCCTCCTCATAGCATCTCTGCTCATTGTACTCCTCGGATTGGTACTCCTCCTTCTCGGTATGCACGCACAAAAAGTACCTGCGCGCACAGACATGCTTCCTCAACCAGTATGATACAAAGGACCGTTATTTTGATACGACGAGGCTACGAGTATGTCAGACATAACCCACAAATACTCACCACACTGCTCCTCCTCGTCGTCATACCGACAGCTTTTTTTGTGAGTGGTCAAAAATTTCTAGACATAGCGCGGAATAATCAAGACCGTCTCCAAAAGGATCGAATCGGTCTCCTCCAAGATGTCTTTTCAACAATCATTCGAACCACCAGTGAAGGTGATGTGTCTATACAGAATGAGCTTACGCGTATCGCACAATTGAACAGCGATATAGTCGACTTCAAGGTGGTGATCGAAGACGGACCATACCTGAGGGTTGTCGCATCACTCAGAGTCAATGATATCGGTTCTTTTATTGAGAGTCCTGACGTGTATCGTACAGCGAATGTTGACCCCCACTCCTCATTTATTATTCCAGATGCTGTAGACGGTATTCGGTATTGGAATAGTTATCGTCTGGTAGAGGTGTCGGGAGGAGAGACATATTATATTTTTACGCGCTCTTCACTTGCACAGACAGACGCTCAGTTTTCACGAGGGATCATGGAGGCATATTTTTGGCTAACGGGACTACTCCTCGTGGTGTTTGCACTCATTATTCGGCATGTACGACTTATTGATTATGCTGCGCTCTACGCAGAGACGAAACGAAGCAATCAGGCAAAGGACATGTTCACCAATATGATTGCACATGAGCTCAGGGCACCACTCACTGCAATGCGCGGATATGCGAGTATGATTCTCGAGCGCGCTGATGTACCCCACGAAATCCGTACGTATACAGAACATATCGGAGAGGCATCGGATCGCTTGGTGCTCATCGTGAATGATTTGCTCGATGTTGCACGGATTCACTCGGGTAAACTTAGCTTTGCACCTGCGGATACCGATATCCAAAACATAATCACCTCTGTCCTTGATGCAATGCAGGTGAGTGCACAAGAAAAGGGGATACAACTTAGACAAGATACGCCCATGCAAGCACTCCACTTGTACATTGATAGTAAACGGTTCCATCAGGCACTCACCAATTTGGTCAGCAATTCAATCAAGTACACCAAAGCGGGGAGTATTACACTTTCGTTTGAGGATAGAGTTGATATGGTAGAAATACGGGTGAAAGATACCGGGACAGGCATTAGTGCTGAAAATCAAAAAAACCTTTTTGCACCATTTTTCCGAGTCGCAGATGTTGAGGTCGATAATACGATTGGAACAGGGCTCGGTATGTGGATTACAAAGCAACTCATTGAGCTCATGGGAGGCACTATTGCAGTGGAATCCATTAAAGGCGTGGGGACGCACGTTGTACTCAAATTCAGCAAGGCGACGTTCCTCAAGACACCGCCACTCTCTACAGCTTCAAAATAGCGTATTTTCCTGTATAATCTTCCACATACCCCATATGCACCACCATATGGCCTCAACGTATGGCAATAAAAAAACCAACAAAAACAGCATGGGAAGAACCGAACGATCCAAAGATCGTCATTCGGGGTGCGCGCACGCACAATCTCAAAAATATTGACCTCACCATTCCGCGTAACAAAATGGTGGTCTTCACAGGACTTTCGGGAAGTGGAAAGTCATCACTCGCGTTCGATACCATTTTTGCGGAAGGGCAACGACGGTATGTCGAATCCCTTTCCTCGTATGCACGCCAATTTCTCAAACAAATGCAGAAACCCGATGTCGATGAGATTTCAGGACTCTCACCTGCAATCTCAATCGATCAAAAATCGGCTTCTCGAAACCCACGTTCAACAGTCGCTACCATTACTGAGATTTATGATTACCTCCGTATTCTCTATGCGCGCATAGGTCAGCCCTATTGCCTCGATACCGATGTACCGATCCAAAAACTCTCACAGGATGAGATATTGGGAATTATTCTGAAATCTATTGAGGATCGAGAAATCAAACATCTCAAAGATGACACGACAAAAAATGTACTTGGCGTGGAAGTGAGTTCAGCACGCGTGTCCATATTTTCTCCCGTGATTGTGGGCCGAAAAGGAGAATACTACCAAATGCTCTACGATCTCTTGGGAAAGGGGTACGAGACGGTAAAAATTGACGGGGAGATTAAACAGCTCCGCGAAAAGATAGTACTCACCAAAAATAGACGTCACGACATCGATGTGCTCATCGATGAAATATACGTGAGCGAATTCACGCACTCACCCAAAAACTCTCGAGAGCGCCTTTCGGAAGCTGTGGAGCTTGCGCTCCGAGAATCAAATGGTCTTGTAAAAATGCGGACACCAAATGGAGAAGAGCGTATTCTCTCAGCGAAATTTATCTGCCCCATTGATGGTTCTTCATTTCCTGAAGTCGAACCACGTCTTTTCTCATTCAATTCACCATACGGAGCGTGTCCGGAGTGTAATGGGCTCGGCATGGTTGGTATATTCAATACCGATGAATGTACCGCTTGTCACGGTGCACGTTTGCGTCGTGAGGCAATGCGTGTGTATATCGGGGGCGACGGAAAGGGAAATCTGGGAAAAAATATTGTTGATTTTACCAATATGACGATTGGCGAAGCAGCACAGTTTGTCGCCAATCTGAAACTTTCAAAAAAAGATCAAGACATCGCATGGCCGGCACTTCGTGAAATTATTGAACGTTTGGACTTTATGATCAATGTGGGGATTGAGTATCTCACACTCAATCGCCGTGCGAATACGCTTTCGGGTGGTGAAGCACAGCGTATCCGGCTCGCATCACAGCTCGGCTCAGGCCTCGTGGGGGCCATGTACGTGCTCGATGAGCCCACCATCGGGCTCCACCAGCGGGACAACGCGAAACTCATCCAGACGCTCACGCACCTGCGCGACCTCGGCAACACGATCATCGTCGTCGAGCACGATGAAGACACTATCTTCGCCTCAGACTACCTCGTCGACATTGGCCCGGGGGCGGGCATCCATGGGGGTGAGGTGGTTGTCTCTGACTACCTTCCTAAATTACTCACCTCAAAAAAGAATGAGTCCGGTTCGGTGACGCTCGACTACCTCCGTCGTGATAAGGCCATTCCCGTCCCGGAGAGGCGGAGAGAGAGTGAGAAGGGGTCAATCAAAATCCGTGGAGGAAAGGCATTTAACATCAAGAATATGAATGTCGATATACCACTCGGGCGACTCATAGCTATTACCGGTGTCTCGGGGAGCGGGAAGTCGACCTTTATGTACGAGATTGTACATCGCAACCTACGCTCACGGTTAGAAAAGAAGTTTCGAACGCCACATACGTACAACGCAACGAGCGTGAGCGGTACCGAGTACCTCGGGCGTACGGTGCTCATCGACCAGTCGCCCATTGGGCGTACCCCACGCTCAAATCCAGCCACCTATACCGGTGCATTCACACACATTCGCGACCTCTTCGCAGCGACCGGCGAGGCACGTGCGCGCGGGTGGAAGTGCGGACGCTTTTCATTCAATGTGAAAGGCGGACGCTGTGAGGCATGTCAGGGAAACGGAGAGATTGCTGTTGAGATGCACTTTTTGCCGACCGTGTATGTCACCTGTGATGTCTGCGATGGCAAGCGCTTCACCAAAGAGACTCTCGAGGTGTACTACAAGGGCAAGAATATTGATGAAGTGCTCCACATGACCATTGAGGAAGCTGATACTTTTTTCATTGATATTCCCGCTATTCACGAACGGCTCAAGTCGCTCCTCGACGTGGGCCTTGGGTACCTCGAGCTCGGCCAGAGTGCGACGACGCTCTCTGGGGGGGAGGCACAGCGTGTGAAGATTGCTTCGGAACTGTATCGGCCACACACCATGAAGACCATCTACTTACTCGACGAGCCGACGATTGGGCTCCATTATGAAGATGTGAAGAAGCTCGTTGAGATACTTCAAGAATTGGTTGAACGTGGCAACACGGTCATGGTCATCGAGCACAACCTCGACCTCATCAAGTGCGCAGACTACGTGCTCGACATTGGCCCCGAGGGTGGTGAGGGTGGAGGACAGCTCGTCGCAAAGGGGACACCGGAAGAGATTGCAAAGAATATGAAATCATATACTGGTCAGTATCTGAAGAAGGTACTCTAAATAAAACGAGCACGCATTGCGCGTGCTCTGAACCGTGTGGGAGTGGTGGTCACCCAAACGTGATGTGGTTTGCATTTTTGAGAGCGATGTAGAACTTGCCCGGGTTGGTCTCCGATATCCGTGCCACGAGTGCAGGTGCCACACAGAGGACAGCACTGTTCGTAAAGAGAAGCATTTGGTCGTCAGTGTTGCGTTTCCGTCTCCGCCAGTGTGCAATCTCGAGCCGGATTGTGTCACCGTCTGTAGTAACACCTACCAGAGTTGCTGTATTCTGGAAACCGCTGTCGAAGAACGAAATTTCTCTGTTCCAGAACCGATTCAGGATGTTGGGCAGTTTCGAAAACGGAACGTCAACGCTTCCGTCACGGGGCGGGGTAAATTTGTCATTGTTCACGAGTGCTCCTCTCTTTCAGCTGTAGGATTTGGAAAAGCTAACGATTCTAAAAAGAGAGTATAGCATACAACATAAAAAAACGGGACTCACGTCCCGTTTC
>CAZNWG010000043.1:0-1147 GCA_964576905.1 uncultured Candidatus Saccharibacteria bacterium | reverse complement strand
CTCTCGAGCTACTTCGCGGGGGACATTACCGAAAAGCGAAGCGTGCTCATCGAAGCGATGGTCGAGAGCGCAGAGAAAATCGAGTGGATGCAGACCGACTCAGTGCTCGAAGCGATGCTTATCGAGACCAACCTCATCCGTACGCACAAGCCAGTCTGCAACACGCGCTCGAAGGATGATAAGAGTTTCAACCATGTGATTATTACCAAGGAAGAGTACCCGCGTGTGCTCGTCGTCCGTGGCAAGGATCTCGAATCGTATGAATACTCGCACGTGTACGGACCATTCCCGAGCGGGTTACTTTTCAAAGATGCACTCAAAATCATTCGCAAGCTGTTTCAGTTTTACGATGTCGCTACACCCGCACGTGCACAACACAGTGCGATGCAGAGGGGAAGGATTGATTTCAACAGGCAGATCGGACTGTACCCGGGAGAGTGCACACCACGAGAGTACGCCCGTACCATCAAGCACATTCGACTCTTTTTTGAAGGAAAAAAAGAGCGCATCATTGCCGATCTCGAGCGGGAGATGACCGGTTTTGCCAAGAAGCTCGAGTTTGAGCGCGCGCAGGTACTCAAAAAAAAGATATTTGCACTCAGACACATTCAAGATGTAGCGCTCCTCGGGCGTGTTGCGCGAGAGTATCGGGATGACAGAAGTATGCGCATTGAAGCCTACGATGTGGCACACATGGGAGGAAAGGATATGGTGGGTGTCATGGTGGTCAATGTCGGAGGCGAGCCGGTGCCAGACCAGTATCGCAAGTTCATCGTAAAGACCTGCACCGATGCGAATGACCCAAAGGCGCTCGGTGAAATACTTAACCGACGTATTCTGCACACAGAGTGGAGCATGCCAGATTTGATTGTCGTAGATGGGAGCACCGCACAGCTCAATGTTGCAGAACGTGTGCTCAAAGAGCACGGATACGTCATTCCCGTCGTCGGTGTCGTCAAGGACGAGCACCACAAGCCAAAGCACTGCATCGGTCCAAAAAATCTCATAGCAGAACACGAAAAGAATATTATGCACGCAAATGCAGAAGCACACCGTTTTGCCATCACCTTCCACCGCTCAAAAAGAAAAATAGATAATAGAAAATAGAAAAAAATACATAGGGCTACCCTATGAGAAAACAGAAAAC
>CAZNWG010000042.1:805-7091 GCA_964576905.1 uncultured Candidatus Saccharibacteria bacterium | reverse complement strand
AAGGGTCCCACGCAAGATCAATTTGCGAGATGGCAATCGGCGTTGCGGTCAGGTTAGTCGGGACTGTGGGAGGGTTGGTATCACTCCCGATAAAGGTACGCACACGATAGGTGCTCGACACCGCGTACGCCGATACGCTCGGCAACAGCAAGCAGAGAAGCAGTACACCTGTATAGAAACGACGACTCATGGGTTTCATTATAACGGTAGAGCGGTCAGAGTTGTAGTAGCAATGTAGGTGCCTCCTGTCTGCACGACCGAGCCACCGATTCCAACACGAAAATTTACGGTCGTTGTAGAGCCGTTTGGAGTATTTGCGGATGTGCGACGCACAATTTCGACTGCACTGGTACTGAGTCCATCCCAACATGCAAGATCCGTTTCTTGTGTACCCCCCGTGCCACAGACCGCACCATTATCCTTAAATCGCGCAGTCACATCCACTCCCGACGGAGAGTAGCCGAGGTGTGCATCAGGAGCGTTGGTGATAAAAGTGAAATCGGGATTTCCCACAGGCACGTAGTCGGCTATTGTATCGCTCCCTTTTTGCATCGCAGGACTCTGCGAAGCGGAGATGGTCATCTGGTACCCGGCAGAACTATCAGTCGTGACCGTCACCGTCGTCGAGCCGTTTGCAATACCACCGGAGATACCAGGGATAGACGGTGTCATCAGTACCGAAGAAACGGCGGTCATAGAAATAAAAGTGGTGAGCATCTGCTGATACCCCGCCTTAAGATTATAACTCGCACTTGTCCCATCACCAGTAGCCACTTCACCTGCAGTAGACTCGAGTGAATAATTTGTCGAAGTAGCGAGTCCTCCGCCAAAATTGACGGAATCACTCTGAATACGATAATTAGTGCTTTGCATTACCTGTGCACTTGCAAAAACAATACTTAAAAGCAAAACGGGGGTAAAAATAAGTGCAACAGTTGCAGTGACAAGCGTATCACGAAGACTCATACGCTTGTTTACTTACGTTTAAATTCAAATTTTCTGAAGAATGCACGGATTAAGAAAAGAACAAAGAAGACAACTGCAAAACCTCCCGCAAGTGGCTTCCACGGGAGCACCCAGAATGAGTAGCTCATGGTATCAACAACATCATCGTAGCTCCGATTGATGTTGACTGTTGCAGTGTAGCGACCAAAGAGAAAATCACGGTTCCACGACACTTCGCGGAGGCGTTTCGACTGTGGGAGGATAAACCATGGGTCGAGCGTGAGAAAACCAATCTCTTCCCCGAGCATGTTCGTAATGCGAAGTTCCCCGTACGGTGCGAGGTGAATTGAACCCGTATTCTCCGTGAGAATGCCAAAATTAATCGGTCCAGTCTGGTAAAACTTCTTATCAGGTACTGTTCCAAAATCAATCAATTTTCCCTCTTTTTTAGTTTCACCCGGAATAGTGACAAAAAAGAGTGTCCCGATACGTGCAATGATAGCCGACTGTGGTACCGTCCCTGCAGTATCACCAGCGACCGCATCAATCGCGACCGTATTCACGAGCACACTTCCATACAGCCCTCCGGGTTCTGCATCAGCGGGTATTGAAATAGACACAGGAATACGTGCTCGCTGATTTTGATCAAGTTCAAAACTATAGTGTGGTACCGAGAGATAATCTTTGATCGAGTATGGCCCCCGATCATCACCAAGGAGCACGACAGAGGTGTTTGGGTCTTGGGAGCCAGTAGCGTCTTCGATATTAATATTGAAAATACGGCGCTCTCCGGTACGGTTGGTGATAGTCATTTCTACCACCTTTGTTTCGCCGGGTTTTACCGGCACATCAATTTTTCCTGGGCCAACCACGAAGTCACCGATCACTGATCCTCCACCAGGAACACCCTCAGTGACATACGGTGTCGATGCTGGAATTGGTGCAACCTCTGAAGTTGAAGTTGCTTTTACTTCGGCAGGTGCTGGGGTTTCCTCTTGCGAGCGCACTACCATAGGTAGTGCGCTCAGAAAGAAGAGTGCACATATCGCAAACGCGAAAAGAGAATTTTTGTGCACAGTAGCAAACATACGTAACTCGAAGTGTACTACTAATTAGTGAAGATAGTCAACGTACCTGTCGCAGTGTAGTACCCTGAAGGAAGTGCCGGTGATGGGCTACTTGGTACCGCAACCTTGAACTTGAGTGTGGTGGTTGAACTATCACTCGGCAATGTGGAATTGATGATGGTCTGTGGCGTGGTGGTTGGATTGAGCCAACAGTGGTCCGCCGAGGGTGACCCCGCAGATTGATTACATGAAGCACCGTTGTTCTTAAATGCCTGTGCCACTTCTGCTGAAGTTGAGGCATTGACTGAGTATCCGAACTCTGCTGACGCACCTGAAGCATTGTCTGCCCAGTTGTAGTCAGGAATTCCCGCACCACCTGTATTTGTGTAGTTAGCAATGTACGCTGATGACGGATCAGTTGAGCTCGCCACCATCGCGTGTGGGCGAGAGTTAGTGGCAAAGTGAAGAGTCATGTTGTACCCTGTCGCATTGTTGGTCCTCACCGAGGTGACTGTAGTTCCTGTTGCATAACCACCAGTGAGACCGGCAATGGAGCCGACCATGGTCACATTTCCTGGATCAACCAAGAAAGAAATTTCATTGGTAATCTGTTGCGTGACGGTAAAATTTCTTGAGTCACCACTTGCGCTACGTCCCACAGACGGCTCAAAGGCAAAGAAACTGAAAACCCCCAACATGGAGATGAGCAAAGTTGCAACCAAAGCGTTCTTTGCTGAGTATAATAAATGAGTTCGATTCATACTAAAAATTTATGATTAATTAATGTTTGCTACCAAGGATTTGGTATTCACTCTATTGTACTTAATTTGTGGTTTTTTTCTGCACTATATATGTATGTATGTGCATAACTCCTTTTCTATTTTAAGCTTTAAGCCATTTTGGCTTTATTTTATTTTTTTACATATTTTTTAACTTACATGAGCGATACCTCTATACGGTTGGTTCGCTCGGTGCTGGTGACGGCTCAGGCTGTGGAGCGGGCTCCTGTGGTGCTTCTGGCTCTGTGGGTGCCTCAGGTGTGGGCTCCTCGACTACGGGGGGCTCTTCTGTGGGTGTAGAAGTAGGTTCAGGTAATGTAGGAGGATTGGGCTCGACGGGTGTCTCGACTCCCCCTGTCACTTCCCCACCCCCCGTTTCATCTCCTCCCGTTGCACCTCCACCTGTCCCCGCACCACCACGTGTGCTCTCTAGAATCGCACGGAGGTCGTCCGCGGTGACACACACACCGTCCACGCAGAGTTCATCCTTCACCTCTACCCTATCTGCCTTGATGCCCGTCACACTGAGTACTCCATCCACGAAGTTGGTTGCGAGAGTCTTTATTCTATCCCAGAGCGTCGTGCCACCTCCTTCAAGCGGAGTCGTGGTGGCGAGTTCACTGAGCACCATGCGCTCTGCGCTATCCTGGTACCACGCGAGCTCGATGAACATAATTGCTTGCCCCACTGCGTATGTCTCACCGTTTTCGCCAGTTGCAGATTCCGGTCCAGTATTGCGAAGCTCTGCGAGCATTTCTGCACGAGTCTTTTCAGGATTAACACTTGGGAGCGTGAGCGGAGTTTCTGTTCTTTCCTCACACTCTGCCTCACCGAGCGCGTTGCCACCGCCGTTGTAGCAACCATCTTGTGCGTGCACATCCATCTCGCGTACTGCTACTACTCGTTCTTTCACCATATCGTCGCCAAACTGGTTGAGGAAGCCAGCACTGTATGCCTTGGTACCATCGAAGTCCTCAAGTGCAATACCGACAATGCGGTCACCCTCATGTGCCTTCATACCCACTCCAGAAATAGAGGAAAGTGCGATGCGGTCACCCTTGTGGATGACACCGTTCTCTATAGAGAGACGTACAGGCACACGTCCCTTGAGTCCCACAGGGTACCCTGTTTCTCCTTGCGCGAGCGAAGAGTCATCGAATCCGAGGGTCATACCTGGCTTTGTGGATACGACACCGATGATGTTCTCCTCAGTGTCACTATTAGCGCGCTTCACCGAAAGTCCACCCGCGAGCGACACGATTTCACCAGTTCTGAGTGACTGATTTGAGAAATACATTTCGGCGAGGTCAGAGTTGCCGAGCGCTGAGGTGACCGAGCGTATCTGGCCGGTCGTGGTAGAGACACAGGAGCCATCGTTATCAACGCAGATGCCTCCGTATGGAATACGCAAGCTCGCGCTCACCGTACCATCGCCGATTGTCGTGGAGCCATTTGCTGAGACGTAGAACTTTGATGTACCGTTTACCTTGAAGTCGAGGAATTTCGCAGTCGAAGTCGCCGCGAATGAGCCACCGGCATTTCCAAAGTCCATTTTGAGTCCGGTACCGGTGAAGTTGCTCGTATCCTGGAAGAAGTACACGAGGTTTTCAGAGGTGATGGTTCCCGAGTACGCGCGGAGCGCGTTACCCTGTGTCGTGCCCTCTGTTTCCGCAAACATACCCGCGGGGAGGTAGGTATCGCCCGCGTCACCCATAGTCGAACCTCGTACACCAAAGGTGCGCCCAAAGCCCGAGAGACCTGTGTTCTCACCTTTCGTGTTTGTTCCGCGGTGTGCTTGTACTTCAAGACCGCGTATCGTATTCCCGAGCGCGCTCGTGTCTGCAATACGAATCATCTTTCCGACGAGAGTTGAGGTAGCGGTAGGGACATTCGTGATGTATGTCTCATCTCCGTAATAAAGTGCACTCAAAGTCGAGTTGATGAAGCCAAGGTACTGTTTCATTCCTCCCACTATTGATCCCGTCAATCCTGAAGCATCTATGGTTAGGTGTGCACTTGCTGAAGTGGTACCGATACTCACATTCCCAGCTATATATGAGTTACCTGTCGTCGTCGCATTACCATTTATAGTGAGCCCCGTCGTGCCGGTGCCACCACCGATAGTGGAGGATCCGGTCACGGAGAGGTTTGTAATACCGGTAAATGCCCCTGAGGTAACGTCCCAGGTACTTGAATCAATATTGATAACGTCACCATTGTCACCAATCGTGAGCGTGCCGGTTGTGGTGAGGGTTCCACTGATGTTGTTTGAGCCGATGGTGCCTCCTGAGACGGTGAGGGCATCGGTGATGTATGAATCACCGATGGTACTCGACGCAGAGACGACGCCAGATGTGTTCGTGGTGAGGACACCGGCGGTGGTTCCCAGGGTGAGCGCAGAGAGGTACGCGTTCTGGGCGGTGAGGCCGGTCGTTGAGGCGTTTGTAGAGGAGGCGAAGTTGAGGTAGCTGGTTCCGGAGACGGTGAGTGCGGTTGAGGATGCGTAGCCGAGCGTAGAAGAGGCGGTGACGCGGAGGCCGGCAAACTGTGCGCTCCCCGTGAAGGTCGGTGAGTCACTGAAGACGACAGATCCTGTTCCCGTTTCGTCAGAGAGGATGGTTGCGAGGTTTGCGGAGGTGATGTCTGAAGCGGTCACGGTGAGGTAGTCAGAGCCCATGATGGTCTCAAACTCCGCTTCGGAGTCGACGTCAGTCATCGTACCGGTGGTGAGACCAAGAAGCCCGCTTGAGTATGCGGAAGTATCTGCACCGGTACCACCGTAGGCGAGGCCAATCGCGGTGCCGTTCCAGGTACCTGCGGCTACGGTACCGAGTGCTGAGGTACCAGAGACACGAAGGTTTGTCGTCGTTGCATTCGTCGTGGTGCTGTTGATCATGGTGAGGTACTGTGCGGTCGAAGAGCCACTGAGCGAGATGCCGTCCGTTGCGGTGAGGGGGGTGAGGTAGGTACCTTGGTCTGTCCAGTTGCTCAGTCCTGATGCGTTGAGTACCCCGTTGGTGATAGAGAGACCGCTACCGGTGATGTCGGTGATGTATTCAGAGCCAATGCCAAGGGTGGCGGTGCGGAAGGTTGTTGAGGTGGCATTCGTGGTCGTACCATTGCTTGCGGTGTACGTGTTGAGGTACGCATTATTGGTGACGGTGAGCGCGGTTGAGGATGCGTAGCCGAGGGTTGAGGTAGCGGAGACATTAATACCACTGAACGTTGCACCGCCGGTAAAGGTGGGAGATGCACTGAAGACTGCGTTCCCTGTTCCCGTCTCGTCGGTGAGTGCGGAAGCGAGGTTTGCGCTCGATGGGGTTGCGAGGAAGGTCGCGACGTTCGTACCGAGTCCTGAGACACCGGTGCTGATAGGGAGACCCGTTGAGGTGGTGAGGGTGAGGGAGTCACTAATGTATGAGTCCCCAATGGTGGTCGATGCAGAGACGACGCCAGATGTGTTCGTGGTGAGGACACCGGCGGTGGTTCCCAGGG
>CAZNWG010000042.1:0-705 GCA_964576905.1 uncultured Candidatus Saccharibacteria bacterium | reverse complement strand
CCCCAATGGTGGTCGATGCAGAGACGACGCCAGATGTGTTCGTGGTGAGGACACCCGCTGATGAGCCAGTGAGTGTGAGAGCATTGATAAATCCGTTTCCAGAAACCGTGAGTGCAGTCGATGATGCGTAGCCGAGAGTTGAGGACGCAGAGACCGTGAGTGTTGCTGAAGTAATTGTGCCGGTGGCAGTCATATTGCCCCCGAGCCAGAAATCACCACCCTGCATGGTGAAGAGACGTGATGGTGAAGATGTACCTAACCCCATACGTCCCCCATCGGTAACGGTGAACACCTCGGTCGTACCATCAAACAGATTAAAAATATCTCCCACGCCATTCTGCGTGAGCGTGAGGAGTGTCTGTGCGCTCGAGGTAGCAATGGTGCTCGTCGCATCGGTGCGCACAAACTGTGTGGAGTCGAGTCCATCGAGTGTATGTGCTTCAAATGCTGCAGGCACGGTGCCGAGCACTTTTCGTGGACTCATTTCCCCATCCCATGCAGGTGTCGAGGTTCCCCCGATTTCTACACCAAGATAGAGCGTCTGATTAAAATCAACTCCCGTGAGTGGTGAAGTGCTTCCGAGCATCACACTGAAGAGGCCATTCGTTACCTGCACTTTGTTTGTGCTCGTAAGTGACTCTGTCCATACTGCGCTCGTCGTTGCAATACTCTGTGAGGTGAGGAGCCAGAAGCGCATGTTGTACG
>CAZNWG010000041.1:0-7229 GCA_964576905.1 uncultured Candidatus Saccharibacteria bacterium | reverse complement strand
CTCCGCATTCATTCCCAGTTGCTCAGCGAACCATTTTCGGGCGTCTTCTTTTCCTCCTCTGCTGTCGATGAGCTTGGCCTCGAGGGCGAGGGGTGCGGGGAGGGTGGAGCCGTCGGCGAGCTTGGCGACGTCTTCGACGGGGAGATTGCGGTTTAGCGCGACATCTTTCACGAAGGTGTCGTGGTAGATCTTGAGGTCACGCTCGAAGAGCGCTCGCTCTTCTGCGGTGAGCGGTTTATCGGTTGTTCCCGAGTCCTTGAATTTGCCGGAGGAGAGGGATACGAACTCAAGCCCTTGCTCAGCGTTTTGCTTGGAGTTGTCGAGGTACGACATGGTGATACCGATTGAGCCGACGTCGGAGTATGGGTTTGCAAAGATGCGGTCTGCTCCCGTCGCAACGTAGTACCCTCCTGAGGCTGCGACGTCGAGTACGTACGCGGCCACGGGGAGCTCAGTTCCTTTCAGCTCATCGGCTATGAGCTTTGACGCCGACGGTGAGCCACCCGGAGAATCAATGAGCATGAGCACACCCTCTATGTTCGGGTCGTAGTTTTTCGCGATGTCGAGCTGTCCGAGCGTCTCGCTCATGCTCGTCATGAGCGGAGCCGGCTCGCCCGATCCATCGCCCTCCATGGTATACGGGAACGTCGTGATTTCGCCATCAATGGGAATGACGGCAATGTTGCACACACCATCGCTTATGTACTGGCTCGCGTTCCAACCGCTCCACTCATCGTGCCATGAGCCGAAAATCTCGAGTCCAGCCGAAAAGATGACGAGTAGTGCGACAGAAACGAGCACCGTAACCCCAACATACTTCCCCACCTGCGTAAGTAGTGTTTTCATCCCTACAGCATACCACCTCCCCCACACTGTGTTAATTTACATCTCCTAATCAAAACTACGACACAACTCCTCAATCTCTCCTATCCTCGCAACGGCTTGGTACCAGTCTTTGGGGGCGGAGTCGATGCCGTAGAAAATGCCGGCGAGACCGCCGGTCACGGCGCCGGTGGTATCGGTATCTTCTCCGAGGTTTACTGCCTTCAGTACAGCTTCTGCAAATGAATCTGTGGTGAGGAGGCACCAGAGTGATGCTTCGAGTGTGTGCATCACGTAGCCAGTAGAATAGATTTGATTTCTGTTTATCGTAGCAATATTACCTTCGAGGATGCGTGCGAAAGCTTCTTTTTCTTCAGCTTCAATGCTTTGCTCAGTGAAAAACCTGTTCATGCGTTTTTGCATATTCATATATGCTTGCCCTATGTACGGTACGCGTATAAGTTCATCTACCATCATGAGGTACATGAGACACGCAAGTGCTGAGCGTATGTGGCCATGGGTCAGTGCGGATACCTGCCATATTGTTTCAAAATTCTTTTCTATACCGGTGTCTTTGAGTGCGAAATAGAGTGGAAGCGTGCGCATGAGTGAGCCGTTTCCGTTTTCGTGGACTTGTGCGTCGTACTTCAGGTACGTGAGAGAATCGTAATCCTCTGATTCGAGAATGCGGTGGAGGTCATTGAGCGCTCTGAAGGTACGCTGTCCTATGTCGAATACATGGCCGTGGGAAGTCCACTTTGAGTGTTCTTTCCATGCGAGAAACTCTTCTGCAATCACTTTAAGATCTACCTCACCGTGTGATTGCACGAGTGCAGACGCAAGGCAAAGTGTGAGCGAAGTGTCGTCGCTCCACGTGCCCTTTTCCTGAGCGTTTGGCCCGCCTTCGCGGATACCAAGCACAGGGTCTGCATCTCGCTCACGACGCGCAGTAAATTCCACCGGCACGCCGAGCATGTCGCCTATCGCTACCCCTATGATGCCGTCTCGTATGATGCTCATATTGTTACAATTCCCCATTAATCGTCCCTACTACAAAAATGTATATAGCAAGTGTTATAAACGCGAAAAGCATTTTGTTAAATGAAATGAGGATTCCCTGCCTCATCTTTATCCAAAGTGATACCTCACGTTCATCTTCGGAGACGACGTGCCATAGCGCAAGACCATAGAACACAATGAATGCATACGTGGAGATCCATATATCTGTAAACAAACTATTTTCTTCAAAATGAAGCACTGGCCAAAACCACGCTCCAAAAAAGAAAATTGCGCCAATGGTGAGAAGTAAAAATCGCCACAGTCCCCATATGAAATAGTTACAAATTTTGAGAAGAGATTTCATGTTCTACTCAGGATATCACACGTTATCAGAATAAGTTGTTTGGGGGTTGCAGTTTCAAAGCGGTCCCACTTTACAAATATTGTCTTCAAATAAATCTGATGTATACTCTACTTGTAGATTCATTCTACTAATTTTGCGGTCCCGCCTTTATTGGTGGGATTTTCGCTTTTAGTTAGGTTTATAATTCCCCTAAGATGATTACATGGTCTGGTGGAAAATTTACATTGTTTTTCATTAAGATTTGATGTATATTTAATTTGTGCCTGTGGGCGTAAGCCCCGTTCAGCCAACAGATTCTGTAAGCTGAAGCCAGGCATAACAAAAAACCCCTCATTTGAGGGATTTTTTGTTACTCGTCTATTACATCATCTGTAGCAAACTTGTATGTGGATTTCCGCTTGAAGTCGATGTCCGACATTACACTCCAAAAATGAGGTTCTCCTGTACCAACTCTTCTGACCACTGTTTTAATTCTTGTCATATTTTCCCCTGTTCCTAATATTCCTTCGAAAGAAAAGTATTCCATTTCTTTCATTTCACGTGAACCGTCAGATTTCTTTTTTCTTCCAAGTGCACCCCACTGTTTACGATACTGTTGTAATGTTCCCGAATGTTCGATAATTGTTTTTGCTCCCTGAAGTAATGTGAATTTGTAGAGCTGTGCTTGCTTTTCACGTTCGCTACCCGATGTTTTGTATCGAAGGTGATGAAAACCGTCAGAGCTGAATATAACTGATTTTTTGAAATATGGACAATGTACTGCACCAATACTTTTATAAAAAGATTCAGTTTCAGCAACTACTTTTTTATATCTCGATAAAAGCCCCATGTGATATATTATAATCTATCTTGCGCGTATTTCATTGCGTTTTTCATACTATATAATTCTTTAATGTTTCTTTAGAGAATAGACATCTTTCAAGATCTCGTTGGTTATCTCGATGAGTTGCTCGGGGTTTTTGAGGAGGTCTACCTCAACCACTTGCTGGTTGGGGGTTGCGGTTTCGAAGCGGTCCCATTCCTCTCTGAAGATGTCGTTATCGAACCAGATGAAGTCTCCACTCCAATCGAGTGCCTCCGTTTTCATTGACTTCCATGTGGTCGGCTTGATGCGGTCTATGTCGTTGAAGAGCGATATGGGCACAACTGCTTTCATCTTCTGTTGCGCATAGAGTGGGTCACCATCCATACAGTGTGTCGTGAGCCAGTAGGTGTCGTACGGGCGGAGCGCGATAAGAAATTCCTCCAAGCCCTGTGCGGGCTTGCCATAGTTTTCCGTGAGGTCTTCATGAATCATGGTGCCGTCGATATCGAGGTAGATTTTCATAGATTAGTTGCATATAATTTCATATCAGGTAGAATATATGTATTAGGGCTTCGGCCTCCGAGATACCCCACAGCAATGTGGGGTATCGATGTTTTACGTGAACAATTTGAATGCGTTTTGAATTCTCTCAAACTCAGCTTCACTAATAACATCCACCTTCCGAAGCAACCGCTTGTTACTAATAACGCGTACCTGCGTTAGCTTTACAAATACCGTTTTCTTGTAGGCAAATTTTGTTTCTTGATTGATGGCATCAATTTCTATGGGGAGGTGAAACTTATCGTTTCGAGCTTTCGCTGTTGTTGGTAGTACAAGCATCGTCTCTTTGTTGTAGACGCGAAGGATAATTACGGGGCGTTCAAAATTTTCGTTTTTCCCATCAATTTCTGATCCTATATTTACTCCAAGTGAGCACCACCACACTTCACGGGGGTACCCAAATACTGCTCTAGTATTTTCATTCACTAGTTTTTTCTCAGTATTCCATTTATCAAAGTCTTTTATGTATTTATCCATAGATTATTTTTTTATTTTTTACTATAAAAATATTGCGTTACTGAGATTTATTATCATGAATTACTTCGCGGGTCTTGCATCATCAGTAGGGCCGATGATACCCCGCTCTTCGAGCATGTCCATGAGGCGGGATGCTCTGACAAAGCCGATCTGTAGTTTTTGTTGCAAAAATGAAATTGAGATTTTCCCATGCTCAAGTGCACAGGTTTTTGCCGCTTCATAGACGATACTATCTGGAACCTCTTCATCGTCAGAAATTATTTTTTCTGACAGTGTTTCTTCGAGAGCAGTGAGGCGCTCAAGTACCGTCATCATGTCCTCATGAAGGCTTTGCTGATTTGCAATAATTTCATTAAATAATTCAGTATTCAATTCCTCAGGCGTTGGTGAATTCATATCTTTAGTATACACCGATGTGGATGAGCACAAACCGCCCGCGCGAAGCGCGGGCGGGTGTGGGTCTGTTATTCCTCTCTTATTTATTGAGTGACCCTCGTGTGAGTGGGCCGACAAAGCCTACAGCAGGGGCAATACCATGAGCATTCTGGTATGCAATCACTGCTGTACGTGTGATAGGGCCAAAGTATCCGGTGTCTGTGGGGTAGGTGAAGAATCCTTCAGCACGTAAGCGCTTTTGGAGTTCTTGCACATTGCTTCCGTATAGTCCGTAATACAAGTCCTGCATAAACATCATTTTGCTCTCTCCAAGCACTTGCCCAAGTGGAATCGGTGCAGGCTTTGGCGCTCTTTTTACGCGTGACCCTGTGTGACTACCTGAAGAGACCTTTTCTTTCACGGTGACGGTGCGGACGACCGGTGTTGCTTCGTTACCCACACTATCTTCGACGGTATAGGTAACGGTGTATGCACCCACGACTGCAGTGTTTACCGTACTTTCTGCATGTATGTCTTCAGTAATATCGCCATCTTCGTCATCGTACGCAGTAGCACCTTGGTCGACATAGGTACTTCCCTTTTCTACCGTCACCGATGCACCTCCAATGAGTGTGATTACTGGCTTTGATGCATCCTGTACAAACACGGGTACGTCGCGGAGGTACGGATATCCGTCATTTACGCTTGGGCTTATTGCCCACACATCCTCAAAGTTCCATCCGACAAAGTTTGCGCCCACTTTCATCTGTGCGGTGGTGAGACCGTTTGTATCGGTACATGAAGCGGGATCATTGTACTCTGTACTTCCACACATATTTGTGTGACCCGAAACTTCAGTGTCCCAGTATGACCCAGACTGACTTCCACCTTGATACTGCCACCCAATAAGTCCACCGGTCGTTCCTGAATTTGTAATGTGCGCACTTGAATATGAATTTGAAACTCCACCTCCTCCATACTGCTCTTGATTGAGCCCCACCAGGCCACCAATTGTTCCGCCCGAGGATGCCGTAATACTTCCCATAGAGTAGCAGTCGCGAATGTGTCCACCCACCTGATGTCCCGCAATGAGTCCCGCGTAGCTTCCCTGCACGCCCAATGCTAGGTTTGCATAACTCTCTGCAATCAGTCCCTGATTGTATACAGCAAAACCTCCGCACTGACTCGTACAATTTGGAAAATTAAGTGTCCCCGTTATTGATGATTTTTCGATGGTGCCCGCATTTGTGAATGAAAGTCCTCCACAGTATGTGGATGAACAATACATAGTAACGTTTCTGAAGTTTACTCCAGAAACTTTTGCTCCACCTGCTATTGTCCCAAATATTCCTCGATTGCTATTTCCATCACTCGAAGACACCATGCGCACATTTTTGATAAGGTGTTCCTGTCCATCTATCGCACCACCAAAGTCACTTATGGCGGTGAAGTTGGAAATGCCGGAGCAGTCGATATCATTTTCAAGACGGAAAAACCATCCAGGGTGCGCACTGACATTCTGAAATTCCTCACAGGTGGTAATTGGTGAAGGATTGCTCGCTGAAGAGCCAAGGCCGGTATTATTCACCACCACGGTCACCGGGCTCGTGGTACGCACGTTGTTTGCATTGTCGGTCATCACCGCATACAGTCTGTATGTTCCATCAGTGACTCCTGTTGAATTCCAACTGAAGGTAAATGATGCGGCGTAGGGCCAGCTTTGCCAGTCTTTCTCACTGAGGAGCATACAATCAATCTCTGTTTCGGGGCCTGAAATTCCATACTTGAGACACACGTCTTTCACAAGTGACTCACTATCTTCTGTATTCACAAAAATATTTACTGTGCCCTGTACCTGCCCGTACACTGAAGGATCGTTCACATACCCTGTGGGAGCAGTGGTATCGGGAATATCATCAACAAAGCCGTTGCAATCGTTGTCGATAGTGTCGCCGTACACTTCAATACCAGTCGCACTACAATTATAGTTATCGCATGCATTCCCCACACCGTCACCGTCATCGTCTGCCTGGTCTGCATTGCTTGTGAGCGGGCAATTGTCAGCAACATCACCGACTCGATCACCGTCACCGTCTGACTGGTCTGGATTCGGGGTACTTGGTGCATTGTCGCAAACATCGCCTACGCCATCGCCATCGCCATCTGCCTGACCTGCATTTGCAACAGTTACACAATTGTCGACAGGATCGGAGACTCCATCATTATCGGTATCATTCGCATCGGCTGATGCTCCATTGATATAAAAACAAGCACTGAGTAAAACGAGAGCAAAAAACATCACATACCCACGCGTGTGAATAGCCCTTTTATATAAATTCATAAAAATTGAGATTATATTTTTAACAATCTATAGACAGCTATCTATATGATTATAATAGTACTCCGCGCTATGACCGTGTCAACGAGTATTGGGTTATTTGTACTCAAAACCGCTTGCGCTTCGCGCGGGCGGGTGTGTGCACCAGTTTGCGATTGCTATCGTACTATCTGCGTGGTGTTATAAATGCCTGACCTCTGGTGCTGTTTACTAGAATTGCTCTCATTCAAAATATGATATAGTTTTCTTATGTCTGAAGAAATGCCAAAACAAAAACCGGAGCTTTCTCACGAAGATATCATCAGAACTGCTAAGTTGATCAAACGAGGGGCAATTGAGAGAATTTCATCTCGGAGTGAGACCTTTCCTTTTGCTGGGATTCGTGAAGATGCATATCAAAAATTGAAAGCTGAATCAGATGAATTACCTGGGTATGTAACAGATATTGATGAACTTATTAAGCGGTTTAAGTCTGAGGGCTTTACAAT
>CAZNWG010000040.1:0-7635 GCA_964576905.1 uncultured Candidatus Saccharibacteria bacterium | reverse complement strand
AACACCTGTGCCATTGGCATTGCTACCAACGCAAAAATCGCCACAACTGCAAAAAACTTTTGCACTGGCGCGAATGTGTATTTAATAGAGTTCATAATAATTAGAATTAAACGTCCTAATAAAGCCCTTTTATTAATTTTTCAGCGTTTTTGGTGGCGTTAGATAGCACTCCAAAAACGTTTAATATGAACATGGAATTTCCCCTGCACTTCCTTATACATGATACACCTAAAAGAAGGTGTATATCAAGGTATAAAACAGCGCAAAACCTAATTTGGTTTTACCATGAATTGTGAGTTTTTGCAAGGTGGTGACGAAGTGATTGGTAACGGGTGCCGGCCTTTGGCCGGCACCCGTCGCCTTGACTCACCCACGCATCTACTCTCAAAGATTTTCTCCACACTCTCAATGTAATGAAATGAACGTACTGAAGTATATAATACAGGGAAGCAACTTTTTTGGAGTGCTCTTTTATTAGTGAATGTTATTATTCAGTAATTATTAAATCAAAAAAAATAATGATAAAGAAATATATTTTTGGTGGTGTGATCACTCTCCTCCTCGTAGGAGCTGTGGTAGTACCAAGCGCACAAGCAACAACGACATCAAATGAGGCGATGATTGAGCAAATAAAAGTGCTCATGGCAAAGGTGGAAGAATTGCAAAAGCAACTCGCTACTATTCGTGGCGAAGTGAAGAGTCTTATTAAGGAAAACCTCGCGGAAGGAATGACTGATGCAGACATCACAAAGCTTCAGGAACTCCTCGCAACAGACCCAACCATTTATCCAGAAGGAAAGAAGACTGGTTACTTTGGCCCACTCACCCGTGAAGCGGTAAAGCGCTTCCAGGCTCGTCATGGTCTTGAAATCACCGGAAAGGTGGATGGAGATACTCATGACATGCTCGAGGAATACCTTAAGGAAGTGTACGGGGACAAAATTCCTGCTGGACTTCTCGGCGCACCAGGTATCGCAAAGAAAGTGGAAGACCGATTCCGTCTCGGATGCGAAAAGGGTGATCGTCATGGTATGGGCTTCTTCTGCAAGAAGTGGAAAATGGAGCACGGAGATGATAAGAAAGACGGAACGGACGACGAGAACGATGACAGCAACGATGATGGCTTCGACGTAGAGGTTGAGATTGAGGATGGCGACACCACTGTTTCTTTCAAAGTTGATGGTGTTTCAAAGGAAGTTACTGTTAAAAATTCAACAGACCTTGATGACGTACTCGACGCTGTTGCAGACAAAATCAAGGATGGTGATGACGCAAGTGACCTCGATGAGGACCTTGCAGACGAAATCGAAGCTGAACTCGCAGATGCTGAGGACTCAGCAGACGACGAGGAAAATGGCGAATTTGACGTTGAGGTTGAGGTAGAAAATGGCGACACCACCGTATCATTCACCTTTGAAGGTGAGGATTACGATGTGGAAGTCAATGATTCTACTGACCTCGATGACGTACTCGACGCTGTGGCAGACGCAATTGACGATGGTGATGATGCAAGCGATCTCGATGAAGACCTTGCCGACGACATCGAAAATGCGCTTGATGACTCAACTGAAGTAGCTGATGCACAAGACGCTATTGATGAAGCACAAGACGCTATTGATGATGCGCGCGATGCTATCGATGATGCTGATGGTGACACAGAGCCGTCAGACGACATGGTAGATGACGCTGAGGACAAACTCGCTGAAGCAGAAAAGGCACTCGAAGACGAGGACTATGAAGAAGCAAAGGCACTCGCCAACGATGCAGAAAACCTTGCTGATGACGCTGTAGATCTTCTCGACGAGGCGTAATTGCACGCAATTGTGTAACACACGAAAAAACTGCCTCTGGCAGTTTTTTCGTGTGTAATATCGCCTGACAAAGGGCCACCCTTCGCACACGTGCGAAGGGTGGCCCTTTGTCACTTTTTCCATGTATTAAGGGTTGGAGTTGTCATGTATAATACTTCCATAATCATTTACACCATGACACACACTATTTCACTTATCCGTGTCGGCCTTGTGGCCACACTTGTCGCACTTTTTTTCGTAGCAGTACCCACGCACGCATACTTCACCACAGGTCAAAACGCTGAAGCACTCACTGGTGGTGCGCTTTTCACCATTGATTATTCTTTCGGTATGGCAAAACATGATGTGTATCTTCCCATCACCGCACACAATCAAAGCGTCGCTCTGAACACCAATGCGGTATCATACGCAATCCTTGATGAGGATGGTGCTGTAGTCAAGGGAAAAGTATCTGCGATTGTACTCAGCAATGCGACACTCGGTACCGACCATATGTACAAAGTGGCAAAGGGCTCTGCAAAGAAATTCACCCTCGTGGTGGTCTTCATCCCTGAATCTCCAAGTGCAGAGAAGACGTACCGCCTTCAGGTGACCAACCTCCCCTTCAATTTTGACGGCACACAGCAGTTGCAACTCAATCCTTCAGAACTGAAGTACTACACGACAAAATCTATTAAAATTTAAAGAGGTGTGAGATTCCCCCGCAAAACTGAAAGTTTTGCGGGGGTATTTCTATTCTCTAT
Organism: uncultured Candidatus Saccharibacteria bacterium; assembly: GCA_964576905.1. GTDB lineage: Bacteria > Patescibacteriota > Minisyncoccia > Phycocordibacterales > UBA918 > Damh-18. The sequence continues at coordinate 5,081 of CAZNWG010000040.1, read as the reverse complement.
TCTCTATTCTCTATTATTCTCCTCACCCACATGACTTCCCGCGACCCATCCTGTTGTCCAGCAGAGTTGGAGTGAAAATCCCCCCGAAGGGCGTGGTATGTCGAGCATGTCACCGACCAGATACACGTTTGGATGAAGTTTCGATTGCATCGTGCGCGTGTCTATCTCGCGCAAGTCCACCCCACCGTCGGAGACAATCGCCCAATCGAGCCCCTTGGTACCGGTGATGGTGAGCGTCATGGCCTTCATACGCTCCACAAGGGCGTGACGCGCTTCGCGCGTCACGCTGTGTGACTTCTGCTCCTTTCGCTCTGTCGGAAATGCTTCAAGTACCGCTTCCACAACACCCTTTGGCATGAGTTCATGGAGGGCATTTTCAAGAGTTTTGTTGGAGTGTGCTTCTAGGAGTGCGGTGATGCGCGCGCGGAGCGCGCCAACGTCCTCGTGTGGGAAAAGGTCAACTGTGGCAGACACAGCACCTGAGGTGAGGAGAGCTTTCACCTCACGAGCACTATTGAGAATCATGGGTCCTGAAATACCAAAGTGCGTGCACAAAATATTCCCTGTACGGCGAATTTTCTTCTTCCCTGAACCAAAGGTGATGCTGACATCGGTGAGCGTCGTGCCTGAAAGTGTTTTCACCCATTCTTCTTTCACGACAAGTGGTACTAAATCAGGATTTGGCTTACTGACCGTGTGTCCGAGCCGTGCGAGCCACGACATTCCGTCTCCCGTGGAGCCTGTCTCGGGGTGCGAAGTGCCACCGCTCGCGATAACGTATGTAGTTGCTGAAAGCATGCCGTTGTCGGTCAATACGCCCACTACACGTCCATCCAGCACACGGATTTCGCGCACAGGGGTTTTTGTACGGATTTCCACTCCTGCTTCACGCGCATATGCTTCCATTACGCGCGTCACATCGGTCGCTTTTTCGCTTTTGGGAAAAGCACGCTTTCTGTCTTCTATGATAAACTCCATCCCACGTTCTTTAAAAAAGCGTACCGTATCTTGTGCTGAAAATTGTGAAAACGGGGAGAAAAGAAACGGAGCACTGTCACCATAGTTGTTTAGAAATACTCTTGTATCAAATTCTGCATTGGTTATGTTGCAACGACCACCGCCGGTAATGGAAAGTTTGTTGCCCACAGTCTCGTTTTTTTCGAGCAAAAGCACACGCAAACCACGTGATGACGCCTTCCCTGCCGTCATCATTCCCGCGGGCCCGCCACCCACCACAATCACGTCCCATGTGTCATTGTTTGACATAATTGTGAAATAATAGCATAATCAACGCTCAAATGAAAGAATCTGAATTTCCAATGCGCCTCAACAAGTTTTTGGCCTACAAAGGTTTTGCAACCCGTCGCGGTGCGGATACCCTCATAGACGAAGGGCGTGTATTTGTGAATGGGAAACCTGCAGTACTTGGGCAGAAAGTAACCGAGTCTGACCGTGTGGAGCTCGAAGGATATGACTCCTCAAAGTTCCGCTACGTGCTTTACTACAAGCCACGTGGTGTCGTCACTCATTCTCCTGAAGATGATGAAATCGATATTGCAACTGACATTCAAAAAAGGCATAAGCTCACGGACCTCTTCCCTATTGGTCGCCTCGATAAGAGTGCTGAAGGACTCATAGTACTCACCGATGATGGTCGTATCACAAAACACATATTGGGGGGTGAAACTGCATACGAACAAGAATATGAAGTAACCGTAGACAGGCGTGTCACTCAGACGTTTCTGAATGCACTCAATAAGGGTATACGTATTGAGGGTTATATGACAAGACCGGCGCACACGGAGCGCGCGTCACATGCAGAAAACGTCTTCACGATTGCACTTACTGAAGGTAAAAAACATCACATACGACGTATGTGCGCGACACTTGGCTACACCGTTCAGGCACTCAAGCGCACGCGCATTCTTTCTTTTTCTCTCAAGTCACTCAAACCAGGTGATGTGTATCGCCTCAAATCAAAAGAAGCACAGGTGCTTCAAAACAAACTCGGACTTCACTAGGATTCTTTCTTTTTTGGTGCTCGAGCAATTTTGAGCGGTTTTACTTTCAAGGGTTTTTCAATTACCTGTACTTCCGCTGGTTCACAAAAATCGTGGTCGTAGTCGTTGCTCACGTGCTTGATGGTGGGGTAGAAGTGGAGATAGGCAATGAGATTGAGGAAAGCAAAAACACCAAAAAAGATATTGAACTCGATAGGATATTTTTGAGAATTAAAGACAATCTCGATTGTGGGGGCAATGATGGAAATCTCAACCAAGTATTTAATGCTCACATGGCGCTTCTGGGCGTATGAAATGAGAATTTTGTACGCCTTCACGAGCACGATGGTGAATGCAATGGTGTGGAGAAGATCAACCTCAAGCTTTGAACGTTCTGGTGCTGTGAGGATTGCGTTCATGGAGGAAGAAATATCCATCAATCCTGCATACACCTCGAGGACACCGGTAACAAGCGAGGTTACCATGTAGAACACGAGTGTCAGTGCTACAAAATACACATAGCTCGATACTATGTAGTTCATGACCTCAGCAATGAGACTATCTCGTTTCATTTGTTATACTCTCACCATTAAACCATACGGGCACGTGCACTTTTCATACTTGTACACAAATGTGTGTCTGCGTGGGGGGTTTCTTTTTTCAAAAAAAAGAAACCCCCCCACGCATATAAAAACCGCGCGCCAGAGGCGCGCGGTTTTTATGTTTGGTAGCTTATGCAACGCGAACGTTTACAGCAGCTGGACCCTTATCTCCCTGCTCTACATCGTAGATGACATCCTGACCCTCCTTAAGAGAATCATACAGAAGTCCCTCTACGAGAGAACGTGCATGGAAGAAAAGATCCTTCCCTCCCTCATCAGGAGTGATGAAACCAAAACCTCTGTCAGTAAGACGAGCGATTTTACCCTTCATTGGATTTATCTTTGCGTTATTTTATAACCAAAACCGTCGCTTCTGATCCGACTACTTCAGGCCTGTGTTTTGTTACTGACAATACTACCATGTATCTGTACATTGTCTATAGCACTGTATGTATCAAAGGGGTTGACAACTCCATAATTGAGTGTACTATCCAAATAAATTCGTTGTCTTTTTAGTGCAATTTGGCGCATTTTCGTACTTTTAAGCCATATTATGGTGCTTTATATCTATGTTTTTACTTATCCACAAGACAATTCTTTTTGTATTACTCTCTGCTGTTTTTCTTATTCCTTCACACTTTTCACTCGCAGAGGAAACATATACCTTTAGTTCATACTACATGCCCTCACCACTCCGGTGGAACAACGAGAACTGGCTCCTCTATGCACAACCACGCATAAACACATTTACCATACGAGATGATGGCAGTATGTATGGGTTTACCGAAACAGGTATTCCCTTCTTCCAGTACAATATTGAGAACACAGTGGGTATGCGCATTCAACGCTTTGAAATTGAGGACCACTATCACTACATTATCGAAGGTGAAGTGGTGTATTCACTCGAAGACTTCTCTGCAGAACTTGCGCTTGCATATAACAAAAGTACCGGTGGATAGGATAATTAAATGGAATTAAAAAGGACAGAAAGGCCGGCCCCTACGGGGCCGGCCTTTCTATTACCGACATCGTACGTCCGCACTATGGACGACGTCGGACGTCGTCCATATGCACTTGCTTTGTTACGCTTGTTCCTTGAGGTACGCGAGCATGGTGCCTGCATCACTCACTGCAAAGGGATCTGATTCGAAGTTGTCCGACTTCCCTTCCTCGCTGAAGACCTTCTTAATCTCACCATTGTCAACAAACATACTGTACCGCCATGAGCGATTACCGAAGCCGAGGTTTTCCTTCTTTACGAGCATTCCCATCTTCTCGGTGAATTCGCCATTGCCGTCCGGAATGAGCTTCACGTTCTTTGCTCCCTGTGCGCGACCCCACTCGTACATCACGAAGGGGTCGTTCACGCTGAGGCAGTAAATAGCATCCACGCCGAGCGCTTTGAGCTCCTCAAACTTTGCCTCGTAGCCGGGAAGGTGTGTCGATGAGCAAGTCGGTGTGTAGGCACCCGGAAGCGCAAAGACAACCACCTTCTTACCGGTAAAGATTTCATCAGTCGAAAGAGTGCCCCATTCTGCGTCGATGGCTGAACAAACGCCCGTCTGAACTTCGTGTGGTACGCGGACCTTAAAGGTGACCTGTGGTACCTGTGTTGGTGTTTCCATAATGAATTTTAATTAGATTACAATAAAATGTGAACCTCCATTATATACAATTTTTCCGAGTCGCCTACTCAATACCGAATGTCGCGCGCACGGTCACCATTACCTCCTTGTGCATACTCTGCGTATCGTAGCTTCCGTAATCACTCACCTCAATACCGCCCTCTGGGAGCACCTGCACGACACCGCTCGATGCGTTCTTTATGACTCCGACACTGCGTCCGCTGTCTTGCGCAATAGCCCGCGCGCGGTCTCCTGCATCTTTGATCGCCTGTGAGAGCAACTTCACGCGCATCTCCGGAAGTTTGCTGTACGTGAGCTCGAGCGAGCCGGTCGAAATGGTGTACCCCTCGCCCGTGAGTGGCTCAACACTGTTCGCGAGCGCGCTCAATTTCTCCACTTCACTGCTTCGCACAATAATCTGGCGCGTCACTGTGTACCCCGTCATAATCGGCTCGCCATACTGGGGGTATGTGTAGTTCGGGAACGAACTCCCCGCTGGGGTTTCATATTCGGTGAAACCCTGCTCGGTGAGGTATTTTGTTATCTTTTGCGCATCGAGTTCGAGGCGGTCGTAGCCTGATTGCTGATTGGTGGTACCGGTCTTCGCTTCGAGATTGATGACCCACCGCGCCTCATCGGCGACAACCGCCTCACGCGCAGAGCCGGTCACCTCAATGGTGTCTTCTGCGATTTTGATGTCGTACGCGACCTTCCCCGCGTACAGCGTCACCGCGCACGCACCCGCGACAAGTATTGTCGACGCTGCGACGAGTGGCACCGAATAATCGAACAATTTTGAGATATTCATAGTAAAAGGAGTTACTAATATGCGACCAGTATACTCCAATAATTAC
>CAZNWG010000039.1:0-7999 GCA_964576905.1 uncultured Candidatus Saccharibacteria bacterium | reverse complement strand
GCCCGCCCCTCAGCACAAAACGTTAAGAAAACCATCCCTGCGGATGGTTTTCTCGTTTTGTGAACCGGAGCGATGTTTTGTCGACCACAAGGAGACAAAACCGCGAGGTCGGGTAGGAAGTGCTTAGTAGAATTTGAACGTAGTGAAAATTATACTTAGCAACTTGACGCCAGCATGCAAAACACCACCTTTTTTAAAAGGTGGTGTTTCTGTATGTGTGCGCAAGGGCTCGAAAGCCGGAGGCGAAGCCGAGGCAGGGTAGCTAAAACAGTACGGGGTACTGTTTTAGGCTTAGTATTTTGTGAGGTAACGAAACAAAATACTTAGTGACCTGCGCCGAGCCCGCCCCTCCCAGCCCATAAGGGCGTTTTTCTGTATTCGATTTTGTGCTGAGGGGCGGGCTCGAAAGACGAGCGATATGAGTCGCTTTTCCCAAAGCGACGACGCAGCGAGTCCGGGGAGGCAGTGCTTAGTAGAATTTGAACGAAGTTGAAATTCTACTTAGCAACTTGACCCCGAGCCCGCCCCTCCAACTCCACCAACATACCCTATACGTAACAGGTGTTACGCATAGGGTATGTGTCAAAAACTCACTTCAATACAAGTTCCACTCTCATGAACGACTCAACACTATTTTGAAATGAGTTCTAGTGACCTGCGCAGAGCCCGCCCTTACACAGGAAAACGCCCTCAGGGGCGTTTTCCATATTCATACCCAATCTCTTATTTTGGCTGTTGAATACTCACATTGACGGTTGTCTCACCCTCTGCGCCTCCAATGTAGACCGCGACATTTTCTTCCTCTCCCTTTGATGCGGTAACCATTGAGCCGTCACCTGTTGCTACTGTTGCTTGAATCTTCCACCCTTCTTTTTCAAGTGTTGACTTAAAATATTCAGCAACTTCAGTGGTAGAATCTTCTGTTGTGTACACAACAGAGAGTCCAGCTGTCTCCGTGTCGCCCGCATTCATTGATCCGGCATAGCTTACGTTTATGTCAGAGGGCAGTGGTACTGAGCTTGGCCAATTATCAGGCAAAGACACATTGTTTCCTGCTGAAACGTTGTACTCTTCACCATTATCACCTTTCATACGCACACTTCCATCACGATCTATATCGACATCTACGTCACCGCCTGCTGATTGTTCGATTGCTCGTTCTATAGCGCGTTCGGGAGATAGAAACGATTGTGCTATATAGAGAACGACAAGTACGCCAACGCCGACAATAATCCATTTTGTATAGTTTTGTTTTTCAGCTTGGGTCGGGGCACTCACTGGAGCTTGTTGTTCTGGTGTTTCATTCATAAAATTGTCTCGATATATTTTAGTAAAGTAACGACTCAATACATTATAAAACAGAATTGCATACATGTGTATATGCACAACCCCCGCACTTTTGGCGCGGGGGTTACAATTCAATTCAAATTTTCGATACTATTTTGCCGGATGGTGACTCTTCACCGTGAGCCGTGCGCTTCTGCCTTTATCGAGCTTTGGCAAAATGATTTCAAGGAGGCCATGACGCTCGCGTGCTTCTGCTTCATCGATGACTATCTCTTCAGGAAGTACGATAGAGCGAGAAAATGTACCCCAGAAAAGTTCTCTGTGATAGTAATCCTCATCGGGAGCTTCTTGCATTTCCTCGCGTTGTCCTTTCAGGGTTACCATATCACGCGTAATGGAGATATTGAGGTCTTCAGGACTTACTCCGGCAACGAGAGCACGAATAACCACGGCATCGCGGGTTTGGTACATGTCGATAGGCAACTCACCATCTTGGTCTTCTGCATCATTCGCAGTACGCCACGTGTCTTGATCAATTACCGTATCATCATGAGTTATTGATTCGTCGAAATTTTGTGTCTCACTGAAACCATCATCTGAAGAGGTCTCAAGTTTAATAGAGCCAGTAATGCGTTCAAGGAATGATGGTTTTTTTGTCATAAAATACGGCGATGGTTTTTTTCTAGTAATTTTACTTTTTCAAAGAGAATAAAGAGTACGATAATTCCCATCCACACAAACATGAAAACTCCAAGAATGGTATTACCGTCTGCATCCATTATAGAGAAGTTGTAGAACGCGTGCAACATAATAGCGACGAACAAGCCAAAAGATGCGACGAGTACTTTGACGACAGAACGCTTGTAGTACACGAGTGCCATTGAAATACCGACTGTTCCGGAAGCGAGGACATGTAAAAGTGTTGCACCGAGGAAGCGAAAGTTTCCCGTGACAAATGAACTTACATAATCGCCACTACTGAGCGGATTTGAGATGTAGAGCGCGTTCTCGAGTGCGGAGAAACCGAGGGCAATCGTAATCATGTATATGATTGCATCAATGGGTTCATCAACGGCTCTATTCCAGAGGACAACAATAAGTGCAGCAGAGTACTTGAGTACTTCTTCAATAATGACCCATACAAAGACGAGATTGTCTCCCTGAAAGCGTTTCATCGCAAATTCTTGGAGGGGGAGGACGAGTGCAACGATGAGCATACCGGCTATGAACGAGGTGACGATGAGCGCGCGTGGCTCAGGGTGTGCTTTGTCTTCGCGGAGCCAAAACCAGAGCCAAAAGAGAGCGGGTATGAGTCCAGCGAGAAAGGTAATCGCAAACTCAAACGGGGTCAAATTAATCATAGATACATTGTACACTCTCGAAGAAGGAAAATCCCCCGCGTGCCTACGGCACGCGGGGGATTGTCACTCACATTAGGACACTTATTTTGTCGGCCACGAAGCCGTCATGAGTATTGTTCTCTCATTTCCGCGCACTGCTTCTGGGAGGTTCTGCCAGATGGTCTCGGTGACGTATGGCATGAATGGGTGGAGGATTTTGAGTGTTGTGATGAGACATTCACGGAGTACATACTGACGCGCGGAGCGTGCACCGGCATCATCGCCATTCAGTATCTGCTTTGACTCTTCGAGGATGACGTCGGCGAGCTCGTGCCAGATGTAGTGGTACGCCTTGTCGGCAGAGAGATAGAGGTGGTACTTTTCAATATCGGCAGTAATCTCGGCAACAGTCGCATGAAGTCCGTTGAGTATTTCAGTATCGCGTGCGGAGAGAGTAGGAGTGGTAGTGAAGTCAGCATCCGCAATGTTGGTGAGAATGAAACGACTGATGTTCCACACCTTGTTCGCAAAATTTTTGTACCCACGTACTTTGTCTTCTGCAAGTGGTACATCGTTCCCCGGTGCTGCGCCGATGATGAGCGAGAGCCGTGTGGCATCGGCACCGAACTTCTCTATCATGTCGAGCGGATCCATGACGTTGCCGAGTGACTTCGACATCTTCTTGCCTTTCGCGTCCCGCACGAGACCGTGGAGGTACACGTGCTTGAACGGCACCTGCCCCAAAAGGAACGTGCTCATGAGTATCATGCGCGCCACCCAGAAAAAGAGAATGTCGTACCCCGTCTCGAGGAGGGTCGTGGGGTGGTACTTCTTGAAATCATCGGTGTCCCTCGGCCAGCCGAGTGTGGAGAAAGTCCAGAGTCCCGAGGAGAACCACGTGTCGAGCGTATCGGGGTCTTGCTCCCACCATTCACCCTCGGGTGCGGTTATGTCACAAAATATTTCATCACCCTTGTACCACACTGGAATACGATGCCCGTACCATATCTGGCGAGAGATGCACCACGGGCGGAGGTTGTTGATCCAGTTGTTGTAGGTCTTTACGAAACGTTCGGGGAAGATGGCAACACCACCTTCAGCAACGGCGGAGTGCATGAGGGTTTTGAGGGTAACGGTGTCGCCTTCCTGTATGCCGGGAATTTCCGAATGCCCCATGGTGAACTCTTTATTCACGTCAATCCACCACTGAAGTTTCGGAAGTGGTTCAATGATAGCGCCCGTGCGCTCTGCGGTGGATACATTTTGCGGAATAGTCTCTTCTTTCTGGAGGAGTTCTTCCTCGCGGAGCCATGCGACGATGGTCTCGCGCGCATCGCCGACTTTCATACCACTCAAGCGACCTTCCACCATCATCTTCGCGTACTCATTTATTACCTGTGGGCGCAGGAGATTGTGTCGGTCGGCAATCTCCCAGTCCACTTGGCTGTGCGCAGGAGTTACACCGAGAGCACCCGTGCCAAAATCCTTTTCGACATGTTCGTCTGCAACGACAGTGATGTGGAGCGGGACATCACAAAAGACGACATCATATTCTTTGCCAATGTATGTTTTGTATCGTTCATCATCGGGATGTACCGCTACCGCGGTATCACCGACTTTTGTTTCAGGGCGAGTGGTAGAGATAGGGATAGGGAAGTCTTTGCTATAGGTGAAGGTGTACATTGTTGCGGTACGCTCTTCGTACACAATTTCATCATCGGAAATCGTCGTTTGCCCCTTTGGGTCCCAGTTCACAATGCGCGCACCACGGTAGATGAGTCCCGCATCATACATGCGCTTGAAGGCAGTGGTGACCGCGTCATAGCGCTCATCATCGAGGGTGAACGCATAGCGACTCCAGTCGAGTGAAGAGCCCATGCGCTTTGTTTGATTGAGAATAGTGTTCTTGCTCTCCTCTGCAAATGCATCCACGCGACGGAGGAGTTCATCTCGCCCGAGGTCGTACCGGCTCTTTCCCTCTGCCTTATGTATCATCTTTTCCACTTTCGATTGTGTCGCGATAGCAGCGGAGTCGGTGCCAGGGAGCCAGAGAGTGGGCTTGCCCTGCATACGGTTGTACCGCACGAGAATGTCTTCAATGGCGAGCATAGCCGCGTGCCCCATGTGGAGGGTACCGGTCACATTGGGCGGAGGGAGCACAATAGAAAACGGCTCTTTTGATTCGTCTGCAATACCGTCTCTGATACAGGTATCAGGATTAAAATAGCCGGAAGACTCCCACATCGCATAGGTGTTTTCCTCATGTTCTTTTGCGGTGTACGGCTTAAGAAAAATCTCGGGGATGTGGGGTTCTATATTGTTATTCTTTTGTGTAGTTTCATCACTCATGATTACGCGATAGTAGCATGAAAAAGTGTCATCATAAAGTGAGTGTTCTATAACAAAAGAAAGCCAGCGTAGCTGGCTTTCGGAGTGAGATCCCGTATCTTAATATTTGAAGAAACTCTTTTCTCTTGGAACATTCATACCGTATTGTTGAAGACGTTCTCTATTTTGATGATTATGACTCAGTAGGCTGAGAACATTCCATGCACCTTCGAAATCGTCTCCCATTCCTTCAGGCAGATATTTTCCATGAATCTCGAACACATGTTCTGGCTTCAGGCCTGGACTATTCGGATGTGTAAATAGATGGACACCGAAATTGAATCCAAACTGAGCGCTAAAAGGCACTACGACAAATTGAAAAGCAATCTTTCGAAACAGATTGAATTCTTCCAATGTCAGTTTTCGCGTCACACTCAACCTTTCGGCATAATAGTCATTTCCCGAGAGATTGGGTCTCATCTTACACACAACAACATTAGAAATTTTAGCTTGGAGCCCCTTGAGCCACACAATCATTTCTGCTTGTGTTAGTCCAACTTCTGCAATCGTCATCTCGTTCTCCTAGAACAGTTATCCTATGTGTACACTACCCGAATGGTTCTGCTTTTTCAAGTACGTGCAGTTTCAATCGAAAGATTTCCATCTGCTTTGAGGTCGGCGAGTGCGGTGTACGTGCGCGCGTGCGCTATTTGCGCGTGTCCTGCGAGGGCAATCATCACGCTGTTGTCGGTGGAGAGATTTTGTGGAGGGAAGTAGAGTGTGAGGTCGGGGTACTCTGTGTCAAAAAATGCAGTGAAGGTCTCGCGGATGTGTGTGTTGGCAGACACACCACCACCCACAATGAGCGTATTGATACCGTGCGCATCTATCGAGCGCTGTGCTTTTTTCAGAAGCACAGCAGTGACCGCATCCTCAAAGTCTCGAGCGATGGCGTCGACTTCATCTTGTGTAAGCACTTTTTCCGCAATAGCGTAGCGCACAGCGGTCTTGAGTCCCGAGAATGAAAAGTTAAAATCGTCGGTATCAATCATTGGGCGGGGAAGGGTCGCGAATACGGGGAGGCCGTCCGCGCGCGCCCTACGGGCACGCGCGGACACCTCCGGCCCACCGGGGTACGGAAGCCCGAGCATGCGCGCTACCTTATCGAACGCTTCGCCAACAGCGTCGTCGCGCGTTTCACCAATTCTTACGAATTCGAGCCAGTCACGCATGAGGACGAGCTCGGTGTGACCGCCCGAGATGAGGAGTGCGAGTGCGGGGAAGGAAATAGCAGGAATACTGTCCGTAGTGAAAATAGATGAGAGCACATGCCCCTCCATGTGATTGATGGGGACGACGGGCACATTCCATGCAAAGGAAAGTGCGCGCGCAAAGTTGATTCCCACCCACAGTGCCGGCTCAAGCCCCGGCCCACTCGTCACGGCAATGAGGTCAATCTTCGGCATCGCATACGACTGCAAAAATTCTATGAACGTATCCCCAAGCCCCGGCTCACGATAGAGAATGGTCTGGAGAGTGTCAGATTCTTCGGGGGAGAGGGTATGAGCGCGCGCTTCAAGAAGCTCTGCTTCTTCTAGCGCTCGCACGAGCATCGGCACGAGTGTCTTCGCGTGCTCACGCTTTGCGACCGCAGGGAAGACACCCCCGTACTCACGGTGAATGTCTACCTGAGAAAAGAGCGCGTTCCCGAGTATTTTGTATGTGGCACGCGGAAAATCACCTTCGGCCTCCACGATGCTCACTGCGGTTTCGTCACATGAGGTCTCAATGCTGAGGATTGTCATAGAAGCACTATACAGAAAGATGGGGGAGATTGCTATGAGTCCGACGTGAAAATAGTAAAGGGTGTAATATCTTGAGTTTACACACTAGATGGAACCTTCATGCCACGGTACGTTATTCCAATTTATATCTGATTTATAACAACCATCCATACCACCTCGCTCACACTCTAAATCATATCCAGGGTCTCCTTCAGTCGGAAATATTTTATATCTAAAACTACGTAAACCAGTCCACTCGAGATATGTCAAATACCCCTCTTGTTGCACATGTGCAGGCATAGTGTATGGCGGGTCATACAAATCACGTGCATCCACAATAATAAACGAGGAATAGTAATGTCTTTCGCATGCTATGCAACCGCCCTCTAAAATTAAAAGCATGTCCCTCTCTTTGGTTTCTTGCAAACTAAAATCTTTTGTTTCATCCACCATTTGAGAAGAATATGTTTCTGCAAGTGAGTATAAGCTTTTCGCATAAGGATTGTCTTCATGAATCCCAAGTGTAGATAAATCGAATGATTGAGACTTTTTAAATAGAGGGTTTCCATTTTTATCGAGAGGTGCAATGTACCATTCTTTCTTTCCAGAGAACACATCACTACCGCGTCTATTGAATGTCTGATCATACAGAGCAGAGTCAATATATAACTCGAAAATGTAAAAGGAAGACGTTCGTACGGTAGCACCAATCCCCAGAGGGGATGATGAACGAAAGAGTACTTCCGCGTCACTGGGATATTTATCAAGTACTGCAGATTCGAGAATTGTTTCATTGGTTGCAGAATCTTTGTAGGCAATAATAGAATACAATGCGTATTTGTTCTCGGACCGCCAATTGTTACGCAAATTATAACTTTCAAGTGTTTTCTGAAGTGCCGCACTCTCTATTGAACTTGTTCCTGTTTGAGCGATTTCATGGCTTTTTTCAGTTGTATTTACTATCTGCGCCACCTCAATTGTTTTCACCGGCGCCGATGTGTATCCCACAAAACCACCCACGAATGGCAAAGCAATAAATAAAATCATTGCTAGGTATCTTGAAAGTGGAGTGATCGTATTCAATACACTTTGTTTCTTTTCTTCAGTAGTTGTATCAGTATTTTCCTCCAGTTCCATTTGTTTAATTGTATCATGATTCATTATACATTCAGGGTCTGGTGGTGCACTTGGGGATACCATTTCTCGCAAGGTTTTCAAGTCCGTCCTCCTGTTGCATCCGCAACAGTTGCGGTGTATCGC
>CAZNWG010000038.1:4461-8390 GCA_964576905.1 uncultured Candidatus Saccharibacteria bacterium | reverse complement strand
TTTCCGTTAACTATCCAAAACTCCCTACCGAAGTCTCTGTGGGCATGGCAATCTACCTGAACGATGGAAAACAAAAACTGATTGTAAATCGCATAGACGGAGACGACATTCATACGACTATCGTGAGTGGTGGAACCATCCGCGGTCGTCGTGGGGTAAACATCCCTGATGCAAACCTCTCTATTTCTTCACTCACGCCAAAAGACAAGAAGGACCTCGTGTGGGGACTCACTCAGAATCCCGACTTCATCACCCTCTCATTCGTGCGGAGTGCTGATGACATCCACCTCCTTCGGAAACTCATCAACAAGGACAAAAAGCGACCGATTATGATTGTCGCAAAGATTGAGACAAAGTCCGCTATCGAAAATCTCCACAACATTATCGAAGCCACGGACGCGGTCATGGTCGCACGCGGTGACCTCGCTATTGAAGTACCTCCCGAAAAGGTGCCCCTTCTCCAGAAGCAAATCATTCGCATGGCAAACCTCGCGGGGAAACCCGTCATCACGGCTACACAGATGCTCGACTCAATGAAGACCGAAGCTACACCAACCCGCGCCGAGGTAAACGACATAGCGAACGCCATCCTCGACGGCACCGACGCCATCATGCTCTCCGATGAAACAGCAATCGGCGTCCAGCCAGAGCGCCCCGTGGAGGTAATGTCGCGAGTCGCGCATGAGGTTGAGTCAGATATCTTTTTTCAAGAGCGCATGTCTCAGTGGGACTTCACTCCAAAGGAGACGTACGAGGTGCTCGGGCAATCGATCGCAAAAACTGTCTCAGCAATAGGGGCAAAAGCAATTGTGACCTTCAGTGAGAGTGGGCGTACGGCGCGTATCGTTGCTCGCTATAGACCAATTGTGCCTATCTTTGTACTTACCCCGAATACAGCCACATTCGCACAGAGCTTGATATCGTTTGGGTGTGAGCCGGTCCTCATTCCAAAAATAAAGCACCTCGTCGATGCGCAGAAGCTCGCGCGCAAGGTGCTCTCCGAGTACAACATGATTACCAAGAATGATGTGTTCGTCCTCGGTGCTGGTATACCGTTTGGGAGTTCGGGGGCGACCAACATGATGGTGGTCGAACGCGTGTAGTAATTCTAAAATATAGATAAACAAATATCCCCCAGAAAACCGAAGGTTTTCTGGGGGATATAATAGAAAAGCCCATGTGTGTGCATGGGCTTTCGGGGTTTCGCTGATTGCTTAGCGGAAGATTTCGACCGCGCGGCGGCCGCGGCGACGAAGGTTGGAGTGTTGGCACTTCCTGCGCTCCTGACCGATCTCATCATCGGATTTGAAGGGACCGTACCAATCCGCTTTGGATTGTGCCAGATTGAACATGTGATTGCAGGCCATCTGCGGGGTGCCATGCACTTCGGGCTTGCGCGCCGGCTTGGTTTTCGCGGACTTGATAACCAGCGGGGCGGGCGACTCGATGTGGGCGACGAGTGCGCCCGTCCTTCCGGGAATTGCAGTGTACATATCTTTCTCCTTTGCTTTGTATGTACATTAGAAAAATTCAAAAATCTGACTAACTGGTAGTTATTATAGCACATATTTGTAATAATGCAAGTGTTTTGCTCTGAATTTGTTGAATTGTTGTTTGTTTGTATGGTATTTTTGGGAATGCATTGATAAAAACCGGCGTGCCCTTTAGGCGCGCCGGTTTTTATCCAGAAATCTATTTAAGTCACATTCCCTACTCCATCAAAAAACCTCCCGCTTGGTGCTCCCAAAGGCGCGCGTAAGTGCCCTTTCCACTTGCGAGTGTTTCGTGCGTGCCGTCTTCGATAATGGCACCGTTCTCGAGTACGACAATCCTGTCCATTTCACGGAGGGTGGAGAGGCGGTGTGCGATTGCGATGACGGTCTTCCCCTTCATGAGTTCCTTGAGGGCTTTCTGTATCGCCACCTCGCTCTCACTGTCGAGCGCGCTCGTGGCCTCATCGAGTATGAGTATCGGCGCGTTCTTCAGAATAGCGCGCGCTATCGCGATGCGCTGTTTTTGCCCACCCGAGAGCTTCACTCCGCGTTCACCGACGAGCGTGTCGTACCCTTCCGGAAGCGCTGTGATGAACGCGTGCGCTTGCGCCTTTTTCGCCGCGCGTTCTATCTCGTCCTGTGTCGCATTTGGCTTTCCGTAGGCGATATTTTCTCGTATCGAGCGGTGGAAGAGGAGTGGCTCTTGGGGCACGATGGCGATATGGTCGCGGAGCGAGTCCTGCGTCACCTCCGCAATGTTTTGCCCGTCAATCGTGATACTTCCTCCCTGTATCTCATGCTGGCGAAGGAGCAGTGAGACAAAGGTGGTCTTTCCCGCGCCACTCGTCCCCACGAGTCCCAGGCGTTCGCTCTTTTTGATGGTGAGTGAAAAATCATCAAAAACCGGCTCATCGCCATACGAAAAGGTGACCTTGTCACAGACAATTACTCCTTTCGTTACCGCAAGCGGTTGCGCGTTCTCTCTATCGGTAATTTCGTGCGGTACGATGATGTCGGCAAGTCCCTCCTGTATCTCGGCATAGCGTCGAATGAAACCGTTCATGCTCATACCAATGAAGACGAGCGTGCTCTGCACGTTCATCATGAGTGTCGCAATCATGATGAGCTCTCCTGTGGTGAGTCGAGAAAACACCCAGAGCTGGACCGACACGATGAGCATTACGGCTTCAAAGCAGACGATAATGACATTATTGAGGAGGAGTCCCCATTCGCTGATGCGCCACTGGCGTATGTTGAGGCGGTACATCTCATCGATGTGCGCTTCAAACGCGCGCTTCTCATCTTCCATGCGGACATACTGACGAATGGCAGCCATATTGGTAATGGCATCGACAGCGTACCCGCGTGCTTTTGTCGCCTGTGCTGAAAATTCAACCACATGTGGACGACGGAAGCGCGCGAGAAAGATGTTGAGCGGTACGAGGAGCACAATGAGCCCCAAGAAGATGAGTGCAATTGTCGCGCTCGATGACCACATGTACGCGACGGTAATGATGAGCGAGAGAATGGAGGGAGTGTAGCTCCACATGAATGCTTCAAAGAGTGACTGTATTCCTTCACTCGCGTGGCTGATTTTGCTCGAGAGCGAACCGGCAAAACGATCAGAAAAGTACGCGTGGCTGTGGTGTGCGAGGTATCCAAAGAGTGTCTTGTACGCGGTGGCGTTTGAGCGACTCGCCCACTCCATGCCAATGAAGCCACTCACGCGCCACGCGACGAATGTGACCGCAGTCATGAGTATAAAGAGGATGACGATAACCCAAATGTCTCCGGGCACTGCTTCTCCACGCCCAATCTCACTCGCCTTGTCGATGAGCATTTTGAAAATGTACGGAATACTCGTGCCCGTAAGTTGTCCAACAAAGACAGCAGTGAGTACGCCAAAGAGCCACTTGCGGTGTTCACGAGAAACGTGGCGCATGAACGCAAACGGCCGGCTCAAGACCGGTTGTATTTCTTTTTCATTCAATTCACTCTGCATAGTTATGTATTCCTTTACAGTATACCGTCTTCCTCTCCATAAAAAAATGGCAGCCCTGTGGTGAGGGTCTGCCGTGTTGCATCAGGCCGGGTGGCCTAGGGGTTCTTGTTCGCTCGTTCTCCGTAGTAACCCAGTCGAGGTTGTCGGCATCCCCCCGATGACGCTGGAGGGCTTGTGGTGGAAGCTACTTGACCTCCACTTTCATTATCCCCACCATGATCTTGCTGAGGGGTTCTTTTCCTTCCAGTCTTGAGGTGATTGAGGATTGATTTCATCTACCTTTACTCTTTTCTCTTGATTGAACAAGCGGAAAATATCGCATATCCCTAGATATATGTCAATGAATAACGGCGGTGCGTACGCACCGCCGTTTCGAGCGAAGGTCAGACCTTTGCCGGCTCTTTTGGCTCCTTGTTGAGCCGAAAGGTTGCTGG
>CAZNWG010000038.1:0-4361 GCA_964576905.1 uncultured Candidatus Saccharibacteria bacterium | reverse complement strand
GCGCAAATACCAATCCTCGCTGCTTGTTGCATTTTCAACTCCTTGTACATACTCCGACCAATTCGGGGACTGCCAAGGACTATACCATAGAATTTGAAAATGTACATGGGCATACCCGTGGAGTCTGGTGTGGTACTATTATTTTATAATTTAACTACATATGCGATTTGAAGATTCAATTTCACACTCACTTGATCACCGCAACCCTGGTGAACATCCGGTGATTGTGGAAATGCAGAAAAAAGCAGAGCGGATACTCGCAAACGACGCAATAAACCCGAAGGACTTTATTGATTTGTACGGAGAGGAAAATGTTTCGCGTGACCTCAAACGTGTTGAATCTTTCAAATCAAAATTTGAGCACGACGATGGAATCAAAAAAGTATCTGATGTTTTAGAGGGACTTGTCTATCAACTTGGAGAGTTGGGCGATTGGTTTGGAAAGAATGTAGAGACTATTCGCTCATCTGAATATGATGACATCATAAACGGTATTGACCTCATTGCAGAATTTAATACCGAAGATTTTACAAAGCATCTTGCGCTTGGTGTTGATGTCACATTCGGCACACTGTCTATGGGTAAAAAATTCGAGCGTATCAAAAAAGAAATTGATTCAGATAAACTTGCTCTTGTAAAATACTTTGAATCTCACGGTTTTAAGGGCGCGCTCAAACATGTACCGCGTGTAGTGATCGGACTTGAAAAAGATACCATCATCTCGCTCGCTGCACTTTGGATGCGTAATCAAAACGCAGAACTTGGCAACCATTTTGCTCAAGACATTCTGATGCGAGAGATACTTGAACAACTCACTGCTTTTAAAAAGTATGCCGAAAGCATCGGTGCAGAAAAAGCAGTACGCTCATATACACAGGCTTTAGCAATACTTGCAACAGCATTTCGCGAGCATAACGCAAACAATACACACAAAGAACGGCAACATATGCATCATGAAGAAATTATTGGTGACCGCGTGTATAAAGATATACGTGTGCATCTCGAGGTCTTCAAACCCGCTTCCAAAACAACCTAGTCTTTGTTATAGTATTTCGTACCCGCGCGGTTAGCGTGCTGGTGGAGGTAAAACAGTATGGGATACTGTTTTACGATTGACATGTAAATAATTTCTTTGTGCGCGGTTAGCTCAGCTGGTAGAGCTAAAACAGTATGGGATACTGTTTTAGGAGGTTGTCGATAGTTTACGAGTGAAGCGAGGTAAACTATCATACAACCTGAACAGGTCCTGTATAGGACTCACATTGACATTGTGGGGTCAAAATATACAAAGTAGACAAAATCATACGCGCGGTTAGCGTGCTGGTGGAGGTAAAACAGTATGGGATACTGTTTTACGATTGACATGTAAATAATTTCTTTGTGCGCGGTTAGCTCAGCTGGTAGAGCATCACATTGACATTGTGGGGGTCACAGGTTCGAGTCCTGTATCGCGCACAAAGAAATTATTTTGTGGGGGTCACAGGTTCAAGTCCTGTATCGCGCACTTTTACTAAAATAGTCAGACCTTGTGTCTGGCTTTTTTAGTAAACAGTCGCCCAGGACTTGAAGAGGTTGTCGACGATTTCGACCAACGGAAGAAATCGTCATACAACCTGAACGGAACATGTAATGTTCAAGTCCTGTATCGCGCACCAAGGGAGATTATAAAAAGACCATTCATATGAATGGTCTTTTTATAATCTAGGAAGCAAAAGGCTTTGCTTCCGGACCTTGGTGCGAGGCGGAGTCATGTTTTTGCTATTCCTAATGCAAAAACAGACGAGCCGGGGTCGAAAGTACTTAGTGAACAAAGTGAACTTAGTAACTTGTGACCACTGTGCGCGATACACCGCAACTGTTGCGGATGCAACAGGAGGACGGACTTGAAGCCGTTCAGAGATAGTTTTGGAGGCGAATGCCGAACAAAAATATCCTGAATGGGTACTGAAACAGTAGGTTTCAAGTCCTGTACCGCGCACAAAATTAGAAACGCCTTCGGGCGTTTTAATTTTGTGCGCGATACGCAAGCACACTGCTGTGCTTGCGTCAGGACTCGAACGGTTTGCGATGTGAGTGGCTATTCCTAATGCCACGAAGCAGCAAACCGCGGGCAGGAGGAACTTATGAATGAAATGAATTAGTTCCTGGCGCCAAGTCCTATATCCCAAAAATCTGCTACTCCCCCCAAAGAAATAGACGTCTCGTCAAAATCAGCATTTTATACTATCATCCACGCAGACAGTTTTGGAGAAAGGTATAAAGAATGCCAGTGCGAGAGTGTTGGTTACGAGTCACTACATGTAGTTTGCGAAGTATGGATCCTTTGGTGCACTATAAGGAAATTCGCGTGCAGGTTTACACTTGTGAGGCCCTAATAAAAACTTTTTACACGCAAAGACATGAGCGCCCTGAGTGTCCTCTCAAGATATTCCTCAAGGATACCAATGACCCTACGAGTTCTGAAGATTGATGATTGCCGTCCGCGCTCTGCACGGACGGCAATTTTCTTTACTAATTTTCCCTAAAGAGAGTTGAATGTTCTGCGGTCGTTGTGAACATAACAGTCCTATATCGCATAAAAAAGATATCCAAACAATACAAAAGGCCCCATATTATGAGGCCGAGCAGAAGAACATACACAAATCCGAGTTCCTCCCACACACATTCCACACAACTGACACCGACGCGGCCAGCAAGCCGACCCGGACATTCGAGTGAGCGAGCATCGTTATACCATCGCGACTGAAGTTTCGGCCAGACAGTTTTGCTTCTTGTGCAGGGAGGGATTCTGGAAAATCAACAAACAGACTCAACTATTTGAAATTCCGACAATGCCATCGAAACTCGCGAAGGTGAGTCATGTGTAGCCTACAATTAATTTCACAGATTTTCAAATAATTATTTGACTCGACATATAAAAAATCACTCTTGGAACACGAGGACTATGGTGCATAAAATCCATTCTTCATGTATATTTTGAGTATGATAATCCTCAGCATTGAGACCTCATGTGACGAAACTGCGGTGAGCATCGTGGAAACAATAAATTTATGAAATTTGAAGGACCGCCACAACCTAATCCATTCAAAAATCCAGAACTACCAATACAAAGTTTGGAAACTAATAATGTTCCAGCGTATCAAGAAAATGTTGGTGTTAGTGAGGCAGACATTATTGCTCACAAAGAAGCCAACACAAAGAGAATTGCAGAATTAAGAGAGCAATTAGGGCTGCCACCAGAAATTACTCAAGTTGACCAAAATCCAGCAACTCCAAATGCGGAAGTGCCAGAAAAAGAAGTTATACCAGAACAGGACGAGATTTTGACTCCTGAAATGGCCACACGAAAATTATTTGCAGAGATGGATGAGGTAGAAATCAAAAAAGGTTTAGGGGTTGAGAAAAGTGTCTTTCTAGACAAAATAACAAATCTTTTGAGAATCGCCTCAAAAACAGAAGATCCCCAAGCATATAAATTTTTTAGAAACGATAGTCATTTTCAAAAGTTAAAAATGGGAAGTAAATTTCTTATACAAAATTCTTTTGATAGGGATTTGCATGGAAAGATTTTTGCTTACCTAGACAGCATAGGAATTAAAACGACCGATGAAGAAAAACGGGAGATCAAAAATTCTTTTGAAACAAGCGATGCAGAAAAAAGAAAAGAGACACTTGGCTCTTATGCTCAAAATGGTCTTTTAACCCTTAAGTCAGCACTTGAAAAAGGTGTATTGAAAGAAACCTCATCTATTCAAGGTGATTTTTCTTCCTCAGAAAATCTAGCTGAACTTTCTGGCGAAGAATTTGAAAATGTTAGAGGATACGAATTGACAGCTCAACATGTAAGCGACACATTATTTTATGGAAGAAATAGCTTTTTTGGAGTTGTACTGGAAAGAGGTGGAGAAAGTATAGATAGAGCTAGCCAATTACCCAAAATCGAGGTAGAAAATAGATTAAGAAACTCAATGATTTTTGTTGTAAAAACAGGTAAAGTCGAAATTTCAAAGCGGACAGAAAATGTTAATAAAGAAGATATTATAGGCAGAGATATAAAACCGGAAGAAATTGACTATTTAATAATTGATAAATCAAATCATGCTCTCGCTCAAGAAACCTATGGACATTTGCCTGTTAAAATAGTTGAGGCTAATTCTGTGGAAGCTGACATCGATGGGCTTTACGATGGTCCATACACACTACCTAATTACAAGGGCATAATTGATCAAATTACTAAAACAGAAGGTTCAATTTGGTGTCATATAGCACGTCTTCCAGTAGAAACCTATCCTAAAGAATCAGTCAATAAAGAAAAACCCCAGGGTAGCGTCGAGATCACTTAGCAGAATTGAATGTAGTGA
>CAZNWG010000037.1:0-8926 GCA_964576905.1 uncultured Candidatus Saccharibacteria bacterium | reverse complement strand
GAGAAATTAAGAAAACCGGTCGAGAGCGAAGCTCTCGACCGGTTTTCACACCTCGAATATAAGAGAGTATACTCTGAGTATTACGAATGTATACGCGTTCCTGTGAACGGAGCGTTCTCGAGGTACTTTTCAATTTCTGGAGTGCGCTCGCCGTTTATAATCGCTACTTCAATTCCGTGCGCCATTGCGGCGCGTGCCGCTACGGGGTCAAACGGGGAAGAGAGCCCTGGACTCCACTCAGAGGGAAGTAACTGTATGAAATCAGCCCAGTGTGTAGTTTCAATTTTTTCTGCAGAGGGATTTTTGCGTGGATCGTCGGTGTAGACGTAGTCAATATTTGAGAGGTTCATGACCTTGGTGGCACCCACGTTGACCGCTATCTGCACTGCGCGGAGGTCGGTCGATGCACCGGGGCGGTAGCCCGCAGCAACAATAAGTTTTGCATTTTTTGGAACATCGACAATCTCATCGGGGTTGGTAATCATGACCGGATGCGCCACATCGCGAAAGATGGTGCGGAGGAGGTGTCCATTGAGGCGCGTCGCGTGGATACCCATCCAGTCGAGGTCCTCAGGGTTGAGTTCAGAGACTGTTGCGGCAGCGTCTTGGTAGCGTCGTGCCGTTTTCCCCCCTCCTGCGATAATAATGAATCGTCGACCACGGTCAGCTATCTGTCGTTCTACTAAAGCTCGCAGTGCGGTCAAAAAGTCTGTGTCGATATGGTCGGGCACAATGAGCGAACCCCCCACCGACATCACAATAGTTTCATGTGTTTGCATGATGCTAGTGTACATTGGAGAAACGAGAATCTCAATGGAAAGAGCATGATATGATAAAAACATGCACGCGCATTCACACAAGGAGAGGAAAGGATTTACAATTATCGAAATTTTGATAACCATTTCGATTATCGGCATTCTCGTGTCAGTCATACTTCCTTCACTCAATACTGCCCGTGACAAAGCACTGGTTGCACAAGCAGTCATGGAAATAAGCGCACTCAAAACTACATTCATAACCCTCTATGACGACACGGGTCGCTACCCAAATGGCGCAACGAGTTACTGCCGAACGTCACTCCCTGCAAATAATGAAGTGGATCTCGCATCAGCCGGAGCGGGACTGACGAGTAACGGTGGATCGTGGGGGAATTGGAATGGACCGTACATGGCAGATGTGGAAGACCCGTGGGGGCACCCGTACTACCTCGATGAGGATTACCAGTGTATGGCCTCTACTGAGGGGTGTAAGGGAATTGACGATCCAAGTACCAATTCGAGCGTCATCGTATCGTGCGGTAAAAACGGGGCACTCAACAATGGTTCATGTGCGTATGATGCCGACAATGTCGTCCAGAAGCTCTGTGAATAGAGCGTGTTCATGAACCTCACATACTGCGTTACACTGCGCTCGAAAACGCTCATCGTATATTGAATACCTTAACAGGTACTGTCCACTCATTGGGCCTTTTGTTTTTCCGCCAGTGGCGGATCACAAAAGTCCTCAATGAGTCTTGCGTATATGCTTTGTGCATATACTCACGCCTCACATTTTCTCGTTTGTGCGCCTTGTCTATGAGGTTCATGAACACGCTCTAAAGTTGATTGTATTGATTTTTTGGGCATATGCATTCTGTACCGAAAGGGGGGGGAAAGAGTTATCCACAGGTGTACTCTGGACAGGTACTTGCATTAAAAATCGGTTCTGGTAGTATATGTAAGTCAGCAATGTTGCAGACACCCGTTCTTCGCTCTCCCAAGAGCACCCCCAATTCAAAAACTTGCCCTAGGCAAGTTTTTTTGATGTTGTAGCAGATTATTTGGGGTATTGACAAATATTTATATGTAGGTATACTATCGCCAGTTCTGTTGGAGCGGGGGATTCATTTCCCCGGCCCCCGTTTCAACGGGGCATCTCTGTCGGCGTAGATTCTGCACCGATACCACTCCAGCTTGTTCAACTCGCTCGTTCATCACAAGGAGATCTGCCATGAAAATGCAATCCATCAAGTCCGCTTTCGCATCTTTGATTGCCATCATCGCCATCGGCTTCGGCCTGACCTCACTGGCTTCCGCCACTTGCATCAGCGGCTGCCCACAGTATCCGACACCGGCACCCGTAACAACGCAGTTCAATGTGTCCGGGTGGTCATCCACGGAGGGAATGGCCGGCGCCGTCTTTACGGGCCAACAGGGGGGCAGTCATGCAAACCAAGAAGGCCTCTCGGGCTCTCGTGTCGTCTTGGAAGCCCAAAGTGGTGGCTGTGGCCCCAACTGTGGCGATGTGAACTTTCAGTACGAAGGGTTCGCGCAGCAAACCGGTAAGTCCAGCAGCTGGGGTTCGTCCGCTGGTTCCAATCAACCGGTCACCGCGGTCGGCGTAACCCAAACCGGCGTCAATGCAGGTTTCAGCACCACGTTTCCTCGTTTGGCACCGGCCGGCCATCATTAAGGTCGACCCGGCTCACCTGAGCCAATCCCGTCACCTCGTGTGACACTATCCTGCCGCCTAGTTCTTCGGGACTAGGCGGTTTTTTCATTGTTTTATGATAGGGGGTCGTAGGAAGGGGAAGTCCTTGCTTTTTTCCTAAAGTATGGTAGAATAGATATGTAACGGGCGCATCCCGCGCATCCCGCGTTCCTTGACACTACGAAAGAGAGGAATCCAATGAAATTTGTATCAGCACTTATCTGCGTGCTTCTGGTTCTGCTTGGCGCGGAGAGCGCTTTTGCAGGCCCTGGGAAGAGTGTGGAAACACGTCTCGTTCCAGAATCCGTGGTCGAAGTCAAACCGCTTCCGCTTCTGAAGAAGGAGTGTGTGACGGTGGTGCGGAAAACCGTATCGGTCGAGCCGAGTCGTTTGTATTCGGTGCAGCCGATGCTCTTCGAAAACTGTGGATGTTGCGGCACGACGCAAACCTACCTGCCAGGGACAACGAATCACCATCCCGAGCATCGCATCAACGGTTCGGTCATTACGACCGACTGCGAATAATCCATTTTTCCGAGGAGAAAATCATGAAAAAGTTTGCACAAACGTTGATGGTTGGTCTTGTTGTATTGTTGTCGGCGTGTTCTATCACTCCGCCAATAACCGAGACCGCCAACAAGGCAGCTCGCCTCTCGACCACGACCGCGACACCTGGTATCGACGGTGTGGCGGTAACCACGGCAGTCATCGACTACCAGGACATCGACCCTGCCACTGGAAAGAACGGTGGCATCTGGAAGAGAACTGTCCAGGTGTTCAGCAACCTGCCGACCGGCGCGGAAGTCATCAAGGCCATCTCCGGCACGGTGCCTGCAGCAGCAACGCAAGGCCTCTTCGGCCTCAGAATAGCCGAGGAAAACGCCAAGAGGTGTGGCAATGGCAACTGTGGCACCATCATCCAGAACGTGAACCGCAACGAAGCCGGTGCGCTTTCCAACTCGGAAAGCAATGCAGGTGCAAAGGTCGGTATTACCGGCAACACCTGCACGACGGCATCGTGTCTGGCTCAGTAATGATGTCGTGACGACGGGCGAAGCCCGTCGTCACACACCCTTAAATAAGAAAGGAAGGAAGAAAAAATGAAGACCCTGAAAAGTCTCCTCATGTTGTTTGCAATGCTTGTTTCTTTCTCGGCCTTCGCCGTAGACGAGCGGGTGTTCCAAAGGATGTCCGGAGATTTGTTCCCGGTGTTCTTGGCAAGCCTTGAAGAAAAAGGTCTGCTCAAAGAAGACAAGGGCATCAAGTTCGTCGAGTCGAAGGTGCTCGCGGAGGCGGCTTGCGATTCCGGCAGACAAAAACACCCCGCGCTTTTCGCGAAGTATGGCACGTTAGAAAAGTGCCATCGTATCTTCTTGGCGCGAAACAATTTGGACGCCACTATGACGTTGGATGACTTCCGTGAGCGGGGTCAAGGTGACGGTCTCTGGCTCGCAGATATGCCTCCATCGGCCACTGCGCCCATGGTAGTAGAAGCCGCGAAGTCTTCCGCTCTTCAAGCACCCACCGTTGTCCAGTCGCAAGACAGCATATTCACTGCTCTTGCTACCGACCTCGCGACACTCAAAAAGCGATTCAAGGAAATCCAAGGGCGGTTGGCCGATGAACCGACCAAGAAGCAACTCGAGGTGCTTATGGAGAACACAAAAAATGACTTCACGAGCAACCAGTCGTGGTTCGAAGAAGCCAAGCAAACATTTGGCAATAAATTTGACGCGCTGAAAAACGAAGTACTCGGAAGTATCGGCGTCGACCAGACCCGGTTGGAAAATCTCGAGTCCGGCCAAAAACGGCTCGAGGAAAAGGTGAGTGCAGGAGTGTACTGGCTCATCGGCCTGAGCGTTGCAGTTGTTCTTGCCGTTTTGCTCGCCGGTGTCTCTCTCTGGAAGAACTGGAATGGCTCACGGGAGATTGCGACGCTCAGAGAGCGTGTCAGCGAGCATGATGCTCGTTTCACCAAGGTGGAGGCAAAGGTGGAAAATGGTCTCAACCTTGCGATGGGCGTCAGCTTTTCTCCGCTTCTCGCTCAACAGTTGAGCGCTCTTGCGCCGAACAAAACAAAGCCGACAGAGGTCATCCTGAATGGAAAGAAAATCATGGTTGAAATCGTGAAGGGGATGAATGGACAGTGCCAGTTGGTTGGCAAGCCGATTCCGATGTTTGAACCATCCGAGGTCGGCCAAGCGCTTCGGAAAGCCGCAGCTGAGGGATTGCTCACGCCGAGTTTGATGGCTGCGTGAATGAAGTGGCGGTCGACCTCGGTCGGCCGCCGACCCATTTCTGTTTGTACTTTTGTGTTCATAAGGTCCTAGCTCCGGCTAGGCCTTTTCTTTTTAAAAATTTATGTTATAATCTGTGTAGTCGTTCTGTTCACAATCCAATTACTTTTTGGGAGGCCATTATGGTCACAAGAATTGTAGTGTGGCTTCTCGCCATGTTTTTCCTTACTGGGTGTGGTAGTGTGCGATTCAAGTCCACGAAAACACCCCCCTCACAACCCGCCATGACTGCACAGCAACCCACGTGGTCTTCGGATGCCGTCATACCGGGGACTTCTGGAACGGTCGTGAAAACACTTCAGTACGGGCGCTTCACCGTAGAGGTATACGCTGATGGCAGTCAGGAGATTAAAGGCGGAAAGTTTAATCCGCCAAAGGTCATGCCTGTGAAGTCCGTGCATGCGCATGTCATGATCATCAATTACACGACGAATGAGTTGACCTACTATCGGCGCACAAGCACGGGAGTGTACGAGCCGGTACAGGGGTTTGCGGTGATTACACCGAACCCAGACTCACTTCCACGCGATGAGGTGCGTGGTGTGGTGCGTCGCATCGACCAAAGTCCCTCGTGGTGCGTCACGCCACAGATTCGCGATGCACTTCGGAGGAAGGAGGTTCCGGTAATAGTCGAAGTAAGATGTTATCCGTATAGGCACCCTCAAAATGCCATGGGCACCGCGAAGTTTGAAATATCGTGGAATGTTCAAGGATTTGCTCACGTGCGCCTCCACGGCACAGGTGGATACGCAGAGGGTAATTTCTGGGATGACACAACTCTCGGCTGTACGCGTCTTCTCGATGATGCGATGGAAGAACTCCTTCGTCTGCTCGGGCCGGACGCGGTCAAAGAGGGAATTGAGGTCATTGCTCTACGGGGCTGAATGAAAGAAAAGGAGATAAAATAGGGTGACTACTTCCGCAAAATAGGCGGAAGTATCACAAAAAATGTGGGGGCCTGAGCAGTAGCTCGGCCCCCTTTTCTTTATACATCAGCTTTACACGGGTGAGGGGTTGACCTTTTCTTCCCGACCTGTATAATAGCGGGCACTGTCGGGTTGAGGTGTGCAAATACTCCAACCGTGGAGGATAGTGTTGTTTTGACAACTGAATAAGTACATATGATGAAGCAACAGCGTATGTAGTACATATTTGTTTTGTGTGTTTTTTAAAAATATACAGAACGGTATGCATCAGCACATTAAAAGGCAAAAGCAAGCAAATGTATTTTTGTACTTTCTTTTGTCTTATCCTTGGAAATAGTTTGTTGAGTGGAGCAGTATAAGTACACGCTCCGCATACTCACAAACGGCAAGATCAACCAATCACTTCGGTGATTGCGATCCTGTTTTAACTTAGAGTTTGATCCTAGCTCAGGGTGAATGCTGGCGGCGTGGATGAGGCATGCAAGTCGAATGGGTTTAGGCCCATGGCAGACGAGGTAGGAACACGTAGGTACGTACCGGAGAGTCAGGAATAACTTGTCGAAAGGCAGGATAATACTTGATAGTCTCGCGAGAGTAAAGATTTATCGCTCTCTGAACGGCCTGCGTTCTATCAGCTTGTTGGTAAGGTAACGGCTTACCAAGGCTACGACGGATAGGGGAGCTGAGAGGCTGACCCCCACCGATGGAACTGCGACACGGTCCATACTCCTACGGGAGGCTGCAGTCGAGAATCTTCCGCAATGGACGAAAGTCTGACGGAGCGACGCCGCGTGGTAGATGAAGTCCTTAGGGACGTAAATACCTTTTATGAGGGAAGAAGTTTATTGACGGTACCTCATGAATAAGGGGCTCCCAATTCTGTGCCAGCAGGAGCGGTAATACAGAAGCCCCGAGCATTACCCGGATTTACTGGGCGTAAAGGGTGTGTAGGTGGTGTGATTAGTCGGGCGTTAAATCCTGAGGCTCAACCTCAGGCTCGCGTTCGAAACGGTCACACTAGAGGGAGTGAGAGGTGTGTGGAACTCAAGGTGTAGGGGTGAAATCCGTTGATATCTTGGGGAACACCAAAAGCGAAGGCAACACACTGGCACTCTCCTGACACTGAAACACGAAAGCGTGGGTAGCGAATCGGATTAGATACCCGAGTAGTCCACGCCCTAAACGTTGTCCGCTAGCCATGGGGAGTATCGACCCTCTCCGTGGCGTAGCTAACGCATTAAGCGGACCGCCTGGGTAGTACGAGCGCAAGCTTAAAACTCAAAGGAATAGACGGGGGCTCGCACAAGCGGTGGATCATGGGGCTTAATTCGTCGATAAGCGAGGAACCTTACCAAGGCTAGAAATCTTACTGCATCCCTAGGGAAACTTAGGGAGCCTTCGAGGGTGTAAGACAGGTGATGCATGGCCGTCGTCAGTTCGTGGCTTGAGCTGTTCCCTTAAGTGGGGAAACGAACGCAACCCTCGTTGCCTGTTACAAGTGTCAGGCGAGACTGCTCCCTCACGGGAGAGGAAGGTGAGGATGACGCCAGGTCAGCATGTCCCTAGATGCCTTGGGCTGCACCCGTGATACAATGGGTGGTACAAAGAGACGCAATGTCGCGAGACGGAGCAAATCTTCAAAACCATCCTCAATTCGGATTGAAGTCTGCAACTCGACTTCATGAAGTTGGAATCGCTAGTAATCGTGGATCAGCAACGCCACGGTGAATACGTTCCCGAGCCTTGTACTCACAAATAAATGCGCCCGGCAGCGCATAGTTCTAGGTGGTTTAAATCCACCCCTCTCTTTCGTCAAGAGAGCGTAGCGGAATGATAGGTCCAACTCCGTGAGGAATGGACTGAAGGATCAGGAGCAAAGTATAGCCACACACAAAAGACCGTATCGACCCATCGCTAAAGCGCGGTGAGGATGGGGAAGATACCAAGAAAGGTCGTGTAGGATGTACGGAATAGAATTATGTGTGACCCGGGGAGATCTCGTGTGTTAATGGAAACTTATGCACACGAGAAGTCAGCTGCGTCGTAGTACCATGCGTCAACTCAGTTATAATTGAGTGTATACATGGGAAGGACAAAACCTACAGTAAGTGGTGATTATATTGCCGGTCTTACAGATGGCGAGGGATGTTTTTTCGTCAATATCTGGAAGACACCAACCTATCGAGCAGGAGCACAAGTGCAAATGCATTTTCATATAAAAATGCAAGAGCGAGATCGTGTCCTCCTCGAAAAGGTACGAAACACATTGGATTGTGGTGAGGTCTACTTCCAAAAAGAAGCACGGAAGAATCACTGTCAATGCTATCGGTACACGGTAAGCTCAAGGAAAGATATACTTACCAAAGTTATCCCTTTCTTTGAAAAACATCCACTGCAATCAGCTTCAAAAGCTTCGAGTTTCAAAATCTTTTGCAGGATTGCGAATCTTCTCGAGAGAGAAGTTCATAAAACAGCAGAAGGCGTTGAAACAATACGATTGCTCAAGGAGCAGATGAATAAAAAAACTGTTGGATTCGCGTAGTGCGGGAAATCCGCATGCTACGTGGAAACGCGAAATGTTCCAAAAATCGCATTCGCCCGTCAACTCAAGGGAGCCGGAAGTGCCCGAAGTTCGTGCTTGACACGACCTACGGTAAGTTTGGTGACAGGGAGTAAGTCGTAACAAGGCACGGCTAGCGGAAGCTGGTCGTGGATTAATTCCAATTGGACACGTCGTCGGAAGTGGTAACATTTCCATAAACGGCTAATTGGTCGACATTTTGTGCCTCAATTGAGCACAAAATAAGGGATGATACCTAACCTTCAAGATAGTATCTGTACTCTACGGAAAGACGTAGCCATAGGATAAGACAAAAGAGAGTAAAAATGCTCGTAGAGCGCTTTTATATGGAGTATGTCGCTGATGACACAAAAACTACCTCGCCCGAGGTGGTTTTTGTGTGTTTTGAAGAGGTATAAAAGCATTGAAATGCTATTAAATATGCAGAAGAATGGAGTATACTATTCCGATATGTTTGAATCAACACCTAGTTCCGAACCAACAGAAGAAGAGAAAAGGGCAGTGGAAAAGAAGTTGAGAGCGGAGTCCGAAGTGTTTTTTCTAGACACGTTTTCATCGTTGCCTGAAGAGGAGAAAAAGGAAAGAGTTACCAAACGTTGGAATGAAGAAAAAAGAAAAGCGAAGGCAAAAGGCATCCCTTGGCGCATGCTTGA
>CAZNWG010000036.1:0-8952 GCA_964576905.1 uncultured Candidatus Saccharibacteria bacterium | reverse complement strand
AGAGTACTTCCATTTTCATAGTCGCTCCGCTCCTTGAAAATTTGGTCGCACCACAAGAGTACTTTTCGACATTGTTTTTAACTCGAAAAAATTGGAGATTCAAAATGAGGATACTACAATGCCGAGTCGCCACTCGACGATTTTACTTTCTTTACAACGATAAGACATACCACTCACATGCATAACCCAAAATCAACACACATCATGAACGCATCGACCAACCTCGTTGGGTTCACCTTTATCGTGCTCACCTCGATAAAGGCATTCCGCTTGGATGGGGATCTCTTTGTTGACAAGATTATCGCGTTGTCGGTTGTCGGTTTCATGTTCAGCACACTGTTTTCATTTTTTTCGATGCGAACACGAGATAAGAGGAAGAGCGACAGATATGAAACATTCGCGGACTACGTATTCTTTGGCAGTTTGCTCATGATGCTCGTCGTGTGCATATTGCTCACCATTTACTACAAGTAGGATTCAGTTTTCCTCAACAAGAACTACACAAAACTCCCTCCTTGTGTTTTTGTGGATATTTGCGAGAATTGGTGGATATGTTATTCAGAATGAAAGAAGTGCCTCCACAGGAGCGTGGAGAAGAGAAGCAAATTGAGGAAATGAGTATCGATGAACTTCGCGCGGAAGCTGAGAGATTAGAATCAGAAATACAGCGCCTTGAAAAAGTAAGTTTGGAAAAGGGTGAAAATATTGACGGTGAGCTCGGTGGAAAGGAGTATGTTGATTTTGGTTTCATGGCAGAAGCAGAAGAACTTGAAGAGAAACTTGAGGCAATCATGGCGGAGTTGCGAACACGTGAAGAAGGTGACGCTCTCAGTCAAGCCGTAGATACGGCACAGAAAAAGCTGGATTTGTAGTGCGAATGCGAAGTTAAACACCGCGCCCGAAGGGCGCGGTGTTTTTAGTACCCAGTTTTCGTGTGGTATAGTTTTCCGTATGAAATCAATCACCACACATTTTTTCTTTTGGCCCGTTGCCTTCTCATTCACGGCACTGATGCTCGTCTGGTATCAAGCAGGTCTTTCCGCCTTTCTACTCGTCACCGTGCTCGCCATACTCGAAACGACGCTCTCGTTCGACAACGCTGTTGTGAACGCGAAGGTGCTCGAGCGCATGAGTCCACTGTGGCAGAGGAGGTTTCTCACGTGGGGTATTGCTATTGCCGTCTTTGGTACACGGTTTGTGCTCCCAATACTCATCGTGAGTATCGCACTCTGGATGTCGCCGTGGTACATCACAAAGCTCGCGATTACCGACCCCGCTGAGTACGGTCACCTCCTCGAGAGCGTACACGCCTCCATCACCGCCTTTGGTGGTGCGTTTCTCCTCATGGTGTCGCTCAAGTACTTTTTTAATAAAGCAAAGCGGGTGCACTGGATTCACGTCATCGAGGTGCACATGGTGAAGTGGGGTCGCATCGAGGCAATTGAGATTGCGCTCGCACTGACCATACTTGGAGTACTCGCGTCACTCACCCATTTTGATCCAGTGTCGGTCCTCACTGCGGGTATTGTCGGCATCGTTCTCTTCATTATCATGGAGGGTGTCGCCGGCTCGCTCTCCCTCGAGGCAGGGGAGGTGGCACAGAGTGGTCTGACGCTCTTCGTGTACCTCAACATTCTCGACTCAGCATTCTCACTCGACGGCGTCGTGGGAGCATTCGCACTTACGACCAACCTGCTCATCATCGTGGTGGGTCTTGGAATCGGTGCATACTTTGTAAGGTCACTCACCCTCTACATGGTACAGAAGCGCACGCTCACCGAGCTCGTATACCTTGAGCACGGCGCACACTGGGCAATTCTAGGGCTCGCCATTGCCATGTTTGCAAACTTGCTCATCCATGTACCCGAGGTGGTGACAGGTCTCATTGGGCTCGTCTTCGTCCTCTTCGCGTACCGTTCCTCGATTCGTGAGAGTAAGCAAAAATCACAGCAATGAGAGAAGTTGTTGTACATGACACAATGCAGGACGGATACACCTATGTGTGCACCGAGCCGGTGGGGAAGCACTTTCACCCTGATTTCAAACCCCAACTGACACCGAAAGAGATGCTCGAACTCGGCGTCTTTGGCGGACTCTACATGACTGACTGCAGAAAAGAATTTCCAGCTTCGTGGTTTGCTCACGCACAGCTCTCAGAGGACGGAAAGCGACACAAGGAGCTCAATTACTTCAAAACAAACGCGAGTCAACCACTGTCCGTCTGGAGAGAAAAGGGATGGATTCACCCCGATGACCCACGTGGATGGTTCCAGTGGTACTGCCGGTACTACATGGGGCGACGCCACGCCGACGATGCGCGCCAAATAGCGCGGTGGCGGAAGTTCGCCCGCCACGCGTTTCAGGTACAGCGCAACTGCATGGCGGGCGACCTCACCTGTCGCCCCCGCCAGCGCCAGGCGCTCCTCCACTTTGCCTACGATAGTCGGAATATATGAAATAGCACGTACGTTTGGTACACTATGTGCATATGGAAGGAGAGGATCTTATTACGGTGATTGTGTTTACCCTTGTTATTTCGGTGGGCCTTGGGTACTATACCGCGCGACTTATATTCGCACTCTGATCAGCCACCGAGGGTGTGCGTGTACGTGATGAGCGCCCCAATAGACGCAACACCGATGAGCGTCGCGATAAATGTTTTTTCAAAGTGGTGGCGGTGTGTGTCGCGAAGCTCGGGGATGAGGTCGGCGGTTGCTATGTAGAGAAGGTTACCCGCGGCAATTCCCGTGAGGACGAACTCCCACGTCTCCAGTGTGTGCGCAAAGAGGAAGGTGAGCGAAACACCGACGAGTATGCTCGAGGCAGAGATGAGGTTGTAGGTCGTCGCTTTCATTCGCGTGCACCCTGCGCGGAGGAGTATGCCAAACTCTGCTATCTCTTGCGGTATCTCGTGGAGCGCGACACCAACAGTCGTCGCAACGCCAAGAGCGGGACTGATCATGAATGCAGAAGCGAGGACGATGCCATCGGCGATGTTGTGAATTGCATCACCAATGAGGAGCTTGCGTGCACTGCTGTGGAGACACGAATTCGGTTCCTCGGTATCGTGATGGTGGTGAAAATCGAGGAAATGGGAGAGGAGGTAGAAGCCGAGGAAGCCAAAGAGAATGGTCACTGGTCCCCATGCATGCGACACTTCGAGCGTCTCGGGGATGAGCTCAAAAAAGATGACACCGAGGAATACGCCGATTGCAACGGGGAGCAGGTACGTGTGAACAGAGTGGTCGAGTGTGCGATTACGAAAAAAGAGAATCCCGATGAGGGAGACGAGAGCTACACAGAGTGCGGCGGTGAGGGCATATATGAACATGGTACTAGCAAGTGTATACTTATATAGTATAGTTTTCCAGAGCTTACGGAGCGTAATTAATTTTGTAACAATATGAAAACATTTATAGAAGAATTTAAGGCCTTTGCAATCAAGGGGAATGTCGTCGACCTCGCAGTGGCGGTGGTCATCGGCGGGGCCTTTGGGAAGATAGTTTCCTCACTCGTCGACACGATTATCATGCCGACTGTGGGTGTTATCCTCGGTGGTGTTGATTTTACAGGGTGGAGCTTTAAGGTAGGAGATTCAATCATTGCATATGGGAAGTTCGTTCAGTCAGTTGTTGATTTCTTTATTATTGCACTTGTCATTTTCACCGTCCTTCACTTTATTCGCTCTCTCGAGAAAGGGAAAGAAAAAGAGATAAAGGTTGAACCGGAACCAAAGCCAAATGAAGAAGTGATTTTGCTTCAAGAGATACGAGACCTTTTAAAGGATAGGGAGTAGTTGCTTGTGGATGAAAACCGGCGCGCCCTTTGGGCGCGCCGGTTTTTTGTATGGAGTAGGAATCAGAAAGAACAGAAAACTTGCGCTCAGGGGTATCGTATTGCTATCCACAGGGCGGGCGTAAAAAACCGTAGGTTTTCTACGCTGACCTGTGTAAATGCGCCATTTTTCCAAAACGTGGCACTACGTACAGTGCATGGTAGAATATCCGTGTAACACACGCTTTTGCTCTTCGTGTGTCGGCTAGGCACATTTTATATGTAACCATGTACAAAGTGGCCTGTTCTAAAACCCTCTACAGTTTCGCGTACTTTGGAGTTCTTATTCATCACAAACTGTATTCACACATAACTGCGCTATGATCACCACAATTACCAAACGAAACGGCATGGTTGTTCCTTTCGATCCAACCAAGATTGTTATCGTTATGAAAAAAGCATTTGCAGCTGAGCAAGTGCCAGTTGATGACGCAATACTCGAACAGATGACCCAGCGCGTTGTTGCGAGCCTTACGACTGTCTGCGAAGGAAAGATCAACTGTCCCACTGTGGAGCAGGTGCAAGACCTTGTCGAGAATACGCTCATGGAACGAGGGTATTACAACGTTGCAAAAGCGTATATTTTGTACCGGTTCAAACAGAGTGAAGAGCGCAAGCAGGAGGTGGTGAAAGAAATCGAAGAACAGCGACTCATGATTGAGCGTACTGATGGCTCGATGGAACAGTTTTCGCGCGAAAAGATGCGCGCATACGTCAGCGAATTTACCGAAGGGTATGAAAAAGAAATAGATTTCGATAGCATCGTTGCACAGGTGGAACGAGAGGTGTATGACGGTATAAAGACTTCCGAGATGGCAAAGCTCGTCACCTTGGTGCTCCGCTCACGCATTGAAGAAGACCCTGCGTACTCAGTCGTAGCAGCGCGACAACTTGCACGTCGCATTGCAGAAGAAGCGATTGGGAATTTGAGTGCAACACCGAAAGGGGAGTGGGGTACTGCCTACCGTACTGCATTTGTGCGTAACATAAAACGTGGAGTGGAGGCAAAGAAGTACGATAGCAAGCTTCTTTCCTTCGACCTCGAGAAACTCGGATCGGCTCTCGTCCCCCAGAGAGACGACCTCTTCCGGTACATCGGTATTGAGACACTCAATGATCGCTACTTTGTGCGTATCAGTGGCAAGCTCATCGAAACACCACAGATTATGTGGATGCGTATTGCGATGGGACTTGCACTCAATGAATCAGAGAAGGAAGTACGGGCCATCGAGTTCTACAACATCATGTCACAGATGCACTTCATACCATCAACCCCAACACTCTTTCACTCTGGTACACCGCATCCGCAACTTTCTTCGTGCTACCTCAATGTCGTCGAGGATGACCTCGCGCACATATTCAAGGTGTATGGCGACAACGCTATGCTCTCCAAGTGGGCGGGGGGTATTGGTACTGCATGGAGCAAACTCCGTGGTATGGGAGCAGAGATAAAGGCTGCGGGCATTACCTCACAGGGTACAATTCCATTTCTCAAAATCGCGAACGATGTGACGGTTGCCATCAACCGCTCAGGGAGACGACGAGGGGCAACTGCAGTGTACATGGAAAACTGGCACATCGATTTCGAGGATTTCCTCGAACTCCGCAAAAACACCGGCGATGAGCGCAGACGCACACATGACATGAATACGGCATCATGGATATCAGACCTCTTCATGAAACGCGTGAAGGAAGATGGCATGTGGACACTTCTTTCTCCTGATGAAGCGGTAGACCTCACCGAAACGTTCGGAAAAAAGTTTGAGGAGTTGTACGTGAAGTATGAAGAAATGGCAGATAGGGGAGAAATAAAACTCTTCAAGCGCATGAAGGCGCGTGACCTCTGGAAGAAGCAACTTTCTATGCTCTTCGAGACTGGGCACCCATGGATTACCTTCAAAGATCCATCGAACCTCCGTTCGCCACAGGACCATGTGGGAGTAGTACACTGTTCGAACCTCTGTACCGAAATCACGCTCAACACCTCTGCAGAAGAAACTGCTGTATGTAACCTGGGTTCAATCAATTATCCGAAGCATATACGTAATGGTGTTTTTGATACACAGATGGTGAAAAATACGATTACAACCGCTATGCGCATGCTCGATAACGTGATTGATATCAACTTCTATCCTACGGTGGAAGCGCGCACATCCAATATGCGTCATCGTCCGGTCGGGCTTGGTATCATGGGTTTCCAAGACGCATTGTATATGCTCGATATTCCTTTCGGTTCAGACGAGTGCGTGACTTTTTCGGATACCTCTATGGAAGTGATTGCGTACCATGCCATTCTCGCATCGACCGACCTCGCACGTGAGCGAGGTGCATACCAGAGTTTTAAGGGTTCAAAGTGGGACAGAGGTATTTTCCCCGTCGATACCATTGCACTCCTCGAGGAAGAGCGCGGTCTCTCGACAGGCATTGATCACACAGAGCACCTCGACTGGAGTATTGTGCGTGAAGCGGTAAAGCAGTACGGAATGCGAAACTCCAATACAATGGCAATAGCACCGACAGCTACCATTGCAAATATCGCAGGTTCTGTTCCGGGAAATGAGCCAATCTACAAGAACATCTATGTGAAAGCAAATATCTCCGGCGACTTTGTGATTGTAAATCCGTACCTCGTTGAAGACCTCAAAAAAATTGGTTTGTGGGATGCAGAGATGCTCGGCGCGATTAAATACAATGACGGGAGCTTGAAAGATATTCCAAGTGTTCCCGTGGAGATTAAAACAAAGTACAAGGAAACATTTGAAATCGACATGCGATGGATTATGAAAGCAGGGGCCTACCGTGGTAAGTGGATTGATCAGTCCCAATCACTCAACATTTTCTTTAGCGGTACTTCCGGCAAAGAGCTTTCTGATCTCTACACGTACGCGTGGGAGATTGGTCTCAAGACGACATACTACCTTCGCTCACTTGGCGCTACACAGGTGGAAAAGTCAACGGTCGGAACCGCCGGTACGCACCTTCGCAAGGACGGTGGTGTGGATGCGGGGGATAGTATGTCAGCAACCGGTACCGGAGATATTCCTGTAGTTGCACCTACAGGTGTTGTTGCACAAGTTGTTGAGATTGCCCCCGAAGCGCCGAGAGTTGCTGTACCGACACCATCGCCATTTGTTGCCGAGGTACACCTTCAAACCGCACCGGTCATTCCGAAACCACAAGTGCGACTCCACGTCGCTGAGGAAGCAGTGTGCGAGTCATGCCAATAGAAAATAAAATAGAGAATAGAAAAGAGAATAGATAATAGAAGATAGAAAATATAAAATAGGAAAGATTGTATAACTGATTCTGTAAATAACTTCTGATATAAGCTACGGATTAGTCAATAGTTCGAGAAGCATGATCAGATGATACAATGGTGACCCATTCCATATTTTATTTTTACTATTTAATATATTCCAGCATGTCAATAACCAAAAACGCACCACCCGTAGATATCAACAAGCGTCGCGCCATCAACGGTGCAGATGCCGACGTGATTCAGCTCTACCCCATGAAGCACAAGTGGGCATGGGAGTACTACAACGCGGCGAACGCCAACCACTGGCTCCCCACGGAGATTTCGATGCAACTCGACATCGAACAGTGGAAGTCGAAGACCGCGCTCACCGAGGACGAGCGACATGCATTCGAGACGGTGCTCGGCTTCTTTACGACCGCAGACTCCATTGCGGCAAACAATATTGTCATCGCGAACTACCGACACATCACCTCACCGGAGATTCGCATGTACCTCCTCCGGCAGGGATACGAGGAGGCAATCCACACACACGCGTACCAGTACATCGTGGAGTCGCTCGCTATGGACGAAGCAAAGATTTTCAACATGTACCGTGAGCGAGAGGCAATCTTCAACAAAGCGAGCTTCATTCTCACGTTCAATGAGGGAATTTTTGATCCCACCTTCAAGACGGGGACATTTGCAAACGACCAGAAGTACCTTGAGAACCTCTGCGTGTTTGCGCTCATTCTCGAAGGTATATTCTTCTACTCTTCATTTGCGGTGATGTTTGGCTTTCA
Organism: uncultured Candidatus Saccharibacteria bacterium; assembly: GCA_964576905.1. Lineage (GTDB taxonomy): Bacteria > Patescibacteriota > Minisyncoccia > Phycocordibacterales > UBA918 > Damh-18. The sequence continues at coordinate 1,080 of CAZNWG010000036.1, read as the reverse complement.
ACGCCAGCATAAGCTCACGGGAAGTGCAGAGCAGATTCAGTACATCATGCGCGATGAGTCGATGCACCTCAATTTCGGCTGTCAGCTCATTCACACGATTCGTGAAGAGCAACCGGAACTGTGGACTCAGGAATTTCAAGATAAGATTGTGGGCTACGTGCGCGAGGCGGCACGCCTCGAGTATACCTATGCAAAAGAAGTGTTTCCTGCAGGAATCTTTGGTATGAATGCAGCGGGCTTCAAGCAGTACATCGAGCACATCGCGGATAGACGGCTCGAGCGCGTGGGACTCCCGGTACAATTTGGTGTTGAGAATCCATTCCCATGGATGAGCGAGGCCATCGACCTCCCAAAAGAGAAAAACTTCTTTGAGACACGGGTTACCGAGTACAAAACCGGAGGCGCCCTCAACTGGTGACCCAAAATTACAGAGCCGAAGGCGACAATAATTTTGGAGTCCGTCTGAAAATTCTATTCATAGCATCTAGGGGATTTTTGCGCGTTTGGTCTTTGAAAATGTGTAACGCTCATCTACAAGTGTATGAAAAAAGAAGAGACCCTGCTTGCGCGGGGCCTTTTCGGTTAGTGCGATTCTTCAGGGACTCAGTCCTTTCCCGCGTCATTTTCTCGGAAGAACCTTTTTGCTTCTTCTGTTGCTTCCCAGAATACGAACTGGCGATCTCTCCCCAAAAAGGGAAGAACGCCTCTTTTTCTCCGTACAAGACCTCGTCCCTTCAGACGCTTGAGGTACGTATAGACACTCGATTCGCTGAGTGGGGTCCTTGTCACATTTTCATATTCATCGAGTGCGAGTTGCATCCTTTCTTCGTGCAGTGTGCGCAACTGAGGCCCGATTACGGGTTCTCCTTGATCTGCGAGTGTGCGAAGCAGGCGCACCTCGCCTGCGGGTACAATCTCACCGCAGATGATCGCTCTACCGTCTTTTGTAATACTCATGTACTCCTCCAAAGAGCTGATGAAAGATAGACCATAACACAAGATTGAGGTATTTTCAATACCACGATGGTGAATTCGCACGCTAATTGCACAGAAGTTTGCAGGCTAATTGCACAGGTAGAA
>CAZNWG010000035.1:0-9666 GCA_964576905.1 uncultured Candidatus Saccharibacteria bacterium | reverse complement strand
CCACTGCTCTCTTAAGCTCCTGTGCTTTCGCGTCGTCTTTTGGATTCTTGAGTCGTTCCACCATCATTTCTGCAACCTGTGTCGCCTCACCCTCTCGCATTCCCCGTGTGGTCATTGCGGGTGTGCCGAAGCGAATACCCGAGGGGTCCATCGCGGTGCGTGTCTCGTCCGCAATCATATTTTTATTGAGCGTAATACCAATACTGTCGAGCGCTACCTCCGCCTCCTTTCCCGAGATACCCAAGGAGCCAAAAACGTCCGCGAGAATAAGGTGGTTACTGGTCCCTCCTCCCTGCATACGAATACCCGCGGTGTGGAAGACCGCTTCCATCGCTTTCGCGTTCTTCAAAATCTGGAGCGCGTACTCCCTGAACTTCGGCGTCATCGCCTCGCCAAACGCAACCGCTTTCCCCGCAATGATGTTCATGTGTGGCCCGCCTTGCATGCCAGGGAAAACCGTCTTGTTGATTTTCTTCGCAATCTCCTCGCTCTCGCGGGTGAGTATCATGCCTCCGCGCGGGCCACGGAGCGTCTTGTGGGTCGTCGTCGTAATCACATCAAACCCATCGTCAAACGGATTGCGCGCCACCCCGCCCGCAATGAGCCCCGCGATGTGCGCCATGTCGGCTACCGTGTACGCGCCCACTTCCTTTGCAATTTCCACAAATTTCGCGTAATCGAGTTCGCGACTGTACGCGGAGAATCCTGCGAGAATAATCTTCGGTTTGTGCTCGAGCGCCACCTGGCGGAGATGGTCGTAGTTTATCTCGCCCGTGTTCACGTCCTTCATCTTGTACCGCACGAAATTGAACACCTTATTGATGGATGTGGTGGGGTGCCCGTGCGTGAGATGTCCGCCATGCGAGAGATCCATGCCGAGCACGGTATCCCCCGGCTCGAGGAGCGCAAAGTACATCGCGCCATTCGCGGGCGCGCCTGAGAGCGGTTGCACGTTCGCGTACGCGCAGTTGAAGAGCTTCTTCGCGCGCTCGATGGCAATCGTTTCCACGATGTCGGTGTACTCCTGTCCGCCGTAGTAGCGACGCCCCGGGTACCCTTCTGAGTACTTATTGGTGAACACCGAGCCGTTCGCTTCGCGAACGGCTCGCGAGACATAATTCTCACTCGGAATGAGCTCGAGCCCCTTCGCCTCTCTTTCTTCTTCCCCCATGAGTGCTCCAAATACCTCCGCGTCTTGCTTTGCAATATATTCGTACATAATGAAAAAATAAAATAGTAAATAGAAAATAATAAATATTCGGTTGTATGCGTGTTAAATCATAGTGCGCTTATTCGTTATGCAAAACCATTACCTATTATCCCCACTTCCGTGAAGCATCCCTCGCTCTTTGCGTGACGCAAGTTTTTCGAGATTGAGTGATGCAACATCTTCAAGAGTAAAACCAAACTCTGTGGAAAGCTGTGCGAGGTACCAGAGCACATCTCCCATCTCCTTTTTAATCTCTGCTCGTTTTTCCTCTGACACGAGTGTCGCATCGGTGATATCTGCATCGCGAATGAGCTTCTTTACCTTTTCCAGTACTTCTCCCGTCTCCCCTGCAAGACCGAGTGCGGGGTACACAAAATTTTTCCCCACATGGGGATACACCGCTGTATCACCGACACGTTCTTGATATGTATTGAATTCCATCGCGCCATTTTAGCACCATTTGATACCTCCCCGCAAAAACGGTAAGCGTTACATGTATTCTGTCGACTGGCTCAATACCTTAAGTGCATCATCGAGAAGTGCTTCTGCATCCTGCGATGCGTCAAGGGTATGTCGTCTAAAATGTTCATCGAGATGTATCTGTCCATGTACCATACCGTCACGCACACGATGATGAAAATCGAGTGACGCTTCGTCAAAGATAGTCTTGGCATCACCCCGTGCATCAACTCGCGCAAGTCCTACTTCTGGATGAATATCACAGTAAAGATACACGCACTCAAATGGTTTGAGGCGCTCAGTCACATGTGCGTGCAAATCATGAAACATACGCGCGAGCGACGCATCGCCCTGTGCATGCACTTGGTATGCATACGAGGAAAGTTCAAATCGGTCACTAATGACAACCTTCCCTTCCCAGAGCGCTGGCACAATGACTCGTTCAAGGTGCTCAAAGCGAGACATATACACCCCGAGGAGTTGTGTCGCGGGAGACATACGGTGATCAATCGATGCGTCTTTATCCAAAAGGAGCGAGCGAATCTTTTCACCCCATGGTGTACCACCTGGTTCGCGAGTTGCGACTACGGGGATATTTTGTGTTTCAAATGTACGCGCGAGACCCCGAGCGAGGGTTGATTTTCCTGCACCTTCACCTCCTTCGAGAATAATAAACATTCCCCTAGCCATGTGTTGCATCGATGTATTGTTACACGTTTTCTTGAGAATACAATCTGGTCGACCGATACAAATTTAGTATACTTACACATACTACGACTTAGTCCATAATATATACGCAATGAAGCAATATCTCGATGTTCTCAAAAAAATCTATGAAACCGGCACCGATGTGGAGGGCCGGAATGGCAAAACACGCAAACTCTTTGCGGAGCAGATGCGCTTTGACCTGACCAAAGGATTTCCTGCGGTAACCACAAAAAAACTTGCGTTTAAGGCCGTTGCGAGTGAGCTTTTGTGGTTTATCGAAGGGTCGGGTGATGATAATCGCCTCAAGGAGCTCAATAGCACCAACACCACCATATGGACCGCAAACGCTGAGGCAGATTACTGGAAGCCAAAAGCACAATTTCCTGGGGACCTTGGGCGTGTGTACGGTGTACAGTGGCGCCACTGGAAGCGGCCCGATGGTACTGAGGTAGATCAACTTCGTGAAGTAGTGGAACGTATCAAAGCAACACCAAACGACCGTCGCCTCGTGGTGACTGCATGGAATCCGGGGGAGCTCGATGTCATGGCGCTCCCACCTTGTCATATGTTTTTTCAGTTCTTTGTGGCTGGTGATAAACTCTCTATACACATGACACAACGTAGTTGTGATATGTTCCTCGGAGTTCCCTTCAATATTGCGTCATACGCACTCTTGCTTTCTATGGTTGCGCAAACGACAGGACTCACACCACACGAATGTGTACTCACGCTCAATGATGCACATATCTACCACGACCACTTTGCCGCGGTAGAGGAACAGCTTGTACGAAAGCCACTCCCACTCCCAACACTGTGGCTTAATCCAGAAATCACCGATATCGATGGATTTACCATGGCAGACATACGGCTTGAGGGGTACGAGTCACACCCACCCATCAAAGCCTCGATGGCGGTATAGCCAAAAAGCCGGTGCGCTTCGCGCACCGGCTTTTTACTTTCCTTTTATTTAAACTGCTTTCCTAATTTTGCCTTTGTCTGTCCAAGGTAGTGTGAAACCTTATTGTCGTAGTGTATATCAGGTTCTACACTCATGCGCTCAAAGGTTATTTTTGCAATTGGTTGCCCCTTGCGCACTACCAAATCTTCAAACGGTCGCACTTCGAGTGTAAACGGACGACCCTTCCCTTCACCTTCCTTTCCATATCCCCACCCTGGATCAAGAAATCCTGCATAGTGTGAACGAAAATCCCCACTTCGCTCATCCATCGGCACCATCTCTGACGCAAGTGTGGGAGGAATACACACACGCTCCGCACCCGAAAGAATGTAGAAATGGTCACGCACAAGTAAGAGCGACTCATTGGTCAAAGTCACTTCTTCAAAAAAGTCTCTGGCTTCAATCATTCCCACATGTGCCACATCGACAATCTGCTCCGGTCGCGCAATACAGTGATATCCACTCAAGCCATCCTCCACAAGCGCTGTAAGTACCACCGCACCATCTTTATCATTGGTGACGAGCTCATCGTAGGTGAGCATTCGATCATCCTTCGTATGCCACACAAGACCATCGCGCATTGCTATTTCCAATTCAAGTTCGTTGAAACGTGTGTCGTGAGTGAAAAGACGGAGTTGTGTGAGTGGCGTTCCCTCATGAAGAATAACGCCAAATGACTTCGGATGAATAGCCACCCACAACGAGCCCTTGTACCCGCGCGGTGTTACCGAATCAAATCGTGGCACCCCGTCTGCAAGCACACGCACATGCATATCGAGTCGTCCTGTCGATGACTTCGGATTGCAGTAGCCGTACACTTCATGTGGAAGTGCAAGCGTCTCATTGAGTCGAGCCAGATACATAGACCCACAGGCAAACGGTTCTGTGCATGCGTGTGGCATTGCACCCATACAGGAGAGGAGACTTTCCACTGTCTCACCAAAGCGAGGTAACACTAGTCCTTTGATGCGATATACTTCGGCACTCAGTGATAAATCGAGTGATGCTGGGGATACATTTTCGAGTGACGCTCCTTGAATAAATCCTGTGCGCATGAGCTCTCGAAGTAATTGTGACGGTAGTGCACCCCCCTGTGACGATTTTTGCATGTGCCCATTATACCGTTTTTGGAAAGGACTCCAAACCTCCTCCGTCACTAGCATCATTGACACCACGGCGCATAGTTGTATGCTTTTTGTTGGATTTTGTTAGGCCACACTACCAAGGAGGCGCTCATGCCTGATTTGTTCATTTTTCCAAAAAAACTCCAAGTTCCCAAAACGCTTACCGAGGTCCAGCTCTGGAGTCTCATCAATTGCTACTCATACAAGAAGTATTGGTGGTACCGCATGATTTATGAGTATGGGTATACAAGTGTTCATGAATCTGAAGGAAAGGACCCGTTCTGTCCGCTCTGTGCACTCCCTCCGGAAATCTATCCACGACTCATGTGTGCAGATAATACTCCGTATAAAAATGCATATTTCAATGTCGTAATCGACGAGCCTGCAGAGAAAGAATATCGTGAACAGACAATCCTTCTCGTACTTTCCATGCATGCTGAAGCCCTTGAAGGAGACTCTCTCAAAAGTGCTTTATATCTCCATTTGATGAAGGACCGGCTTCGTCACCATCGTATGTCTCGTTATGGTCGTGAGTACGGAATGTGGTTTCACTATGAAGGTAGAGACAAAGACACAATTGATCCTGTATCGAGTCACTACTATGAAACCCTCCTAACTCCTACTGGAAAAGGTGAGGTGCGTGTTCCCGCATATAAAAGTCCTGCGCGTCTCCGTGAGATACATGAGCGAGCACTCGGCTTTGCTCTACGGTACGAAGCAGGTGAAATACCGGAGTAGTTCCTTTTATACAGTCTTGGGATTGAAGCGCGCACCCCGGTGCGCGTTTTCTTTTTGTGTGTATGCGAGAGAAAATATGGCATAATCTAAGCATGCAAAAACCACGCATCAGCATCATCGCCGCCGTCGGGCAAAACCGTGAGCTCGGGAAGAAAAACGAGCTCATTTGGCGCATCGGCGCTGATTTGAAACGAGTGAAGGAACTCACCATGGGGCACCCCATCATCATGGGGTGGAACACATACCAGTCTATCGGCCGTCCCCTTCCGGGGAGAACCAACATCGTCATCTCGATGACACCAGCGGAGATTGCGGGGTGTGTGGTAGTCACTTCACTCGAAGAGGCGCTCGCCCGTGCGCGCGAAATTGAAAAAGAAGAAATATTTATTTTTGGCGGTGCGAGCGTGTACCGAGAGAGTATTGCGCTTACCGACCGCCTCTACCTCACGCGCATTGAAGCCACCGACAGTGATGCGGATGCTTTTTTCCCGCCGTATGAGAGTACATTTACGCACGTCGTGAGCGAAGAAAAGCATCCCGAAAGCACCCCTCCCTATACGTGGGTTACGTTAGAGCGAGAAGAGTAATAAAAAATGCGCGCGCCTTGTGGCGCGCGCATTTTTTATTATTTCCTCTTACTCAAATTTTAAGCAATCACCTTAATTCCTTACAGGAACTGTAAATCCTACGGATTCTGTTCAGGTTGTCGTCATTTTTTCAAAATGACTGGCAACCTTCCAAATCAAGATCCCATTTTGATTTGCCTTTCGGATAATTTACTTCCTTATCAGTCGTAAATTATCACGAGAAGGTCGGTAAAAGTAATGTTAGATTACTTTTACCCCCATGCTTCGACACGTGCCTTCGATGATTTTCATCGCGGCTTCGATGTCGTTTGCAGAGAGGTCTGCCATTTTTTCCTCAGCGATTTCGCGCACCTGTGCTTTCGTGATTTCTCCCGCCTTTGAAACAGCGTTCTTACTTGAACCCTTCTCCTTTCCAATCTTTTTCAAGATAAGTCGGGATGCAGGTGATGTCTTCAGAATAAAATCAAAAGAGCGGTCGTCGTAGACACTGATTTCCACAGGCACCACCTCTCCCATGCGGTCACGTGTCTTTTCATTGAACTGATTGACGAATTCGCCAATGTTGATACCTGCCTGACCGAGCACCGGTCCAATCGGTGGAGCCGGGGTTGCCTTACCGCCTGTGGCCTGCACTTTGATTTTCTTCACTAATTTCTTTGCCATGTCTTAGATTTACTTATGAATAATTAGTAAATCTTAGACCCGGTACCATTTTGGGCAACGTGCGCGCCGGATAGGCAGATGTAGCACGTGTCCGTAACGAAAAATGGTACTGGGTAGATTTTACTGTGTGAGGTTCTCGTTCCATACCGAGCCCCTCTAGAAGCCCGCGTATCGTACAAGAAAAAACGCTCTTATGCAAGATTGCGTCCTGAAATGCTTAAATCTTCCTCACTTGAAGGAAATCCAGTTCCACCGGTGTCTCGCGACCAAACATTGCCACAAGCACCTTCACCTTTCCACGTGACTCGTCTATCTCCCCCACCTTCCCTTCAAGCTCCTTGAACGGACCGTCCACAATTGAGACGAGGTCATCGATTGCAAGATCAACGTGATGCTTTGGCACGTCATCTTTCATGCGACCCATGAGTGCCTCGAGCTCTTTTGGTTGGAGCGGTACCGGCTGAGTTCCGCTTCCCACAAAGCCGGTCACACGGGGGGTGTTGCGGACGACATACCATGAGTCATCGGTCACAATCATTTCCACGAGTACATACCCCGGATAAATGCGTTCCTCTTCGGTAACACGCTTACCGCCTTTTACTCGAATCTTTTTTTCAGTCGGAACCACCACGTCAAAAATCCTATCCTGCATACCGAGTGACTCAATACGCTGTTTCAAGTTTCGTGCCACTGCATTCTCATATCCTGAGTAGGTATGAATTGCGTACCACTGTCGTTCTCCTCCTGTTAATTGTTTAGCCATGCCAGATTTCTTATGAGTGTAATGTGAGAAGCGAATACTTGGAGCTTCGCAAGACTCATTGAGGGCTTTTGTGAATGAAAGGTGAAACAGTCTGGGAGACTGTTTCAAGAAGACCCAATGAGTGGACAATTCCTGTAAGGAATTAGAAAATCCAATTTCTTCTGCACACTACTTAATTTTATAATAACTTCTACTTTACGAACCAGTCGAGTCCCTTTTCAAAAACAGAATCAAAAAGACCGATGTAGAGTGAAACGAGTGCAGAAAGCACCACGACGAGCACTGTATACACTGCGGACTGCTTGTTGGTTGGCCATGACACATGCTTCATCTCAGCAATGGTGTCTTTGAGGTAGTTGATAAATGAGTTCATACAATATATTTACGTTAGCAAAATAAAAACGCCCCCGGGGCGATTCGTAGATAATAATACCAGATATACGCTCAGTGTCAAACAACAATATCGCGGGCTCGATAGAACCCGCGATCTTGTTGTTTTTTGTTATTTTATTTAACCTCGTACGAGAGATTGACCTGTACCGTTATGGTGTTTTCTCCCATAGGGAGTTCCGGTACAACACTCTCTGCGCGTGCGCTCATTGCATCAGCTTTCATGTCCATACCTCCCCCTATGCCGTAAGGAACGGGGTATCCTCCTGCATCTTCCCAGAAGCCGTTCATGCGTACAATGCGCACTCCGAGATTTTTTGCAATCGTCTTTGATTGCTCTTGCGCGTCAGCAATCGCCTTCTCGCGTGCCTGTGCCTTGAGTGCGTCTATGTCATCAATAGTGAAGGAGAGTCCGCTCACATTCATCGCCCCCTTCTCACCCACCTTTGAAATCACCTCACCGGCCTTCGCGGTATCGCGTACCTTTACCGCGACGGTCTGATTTACCTGGTATCCTATGAGCTTTGGCTCACCCTGTGGTGGACAACTCCACTGTGTACACATTTGCTGTGGATACTCGTACTGCGGAGTGAGATTATAGTACTCGGTTTTCACGTCTTTTTCCTCGACCCCTGCTTCTTTAAGGTACGCGAGCACCGCATTCATGGTATCCGCAGCCTTACTCTGCGCAACACTTGCGTCTTTTTCTTTCGCTTCTACGGTAAAGGTGAATGTCGCGACGTCTGGCTTTGCGAACACCTCGCCCTTCCCCGTGACCGATATTGATGTTGGGCCTGAATATACGTACTGTGCTTGCTTGAGCGTGTAGTAGGTATACGCGCCGAGCGCTATGATGGCCATAATACCCACCGCGGCTGCTACCTTACGCATGCATGATTCTTGAAACATATATAAAATAAACACTAAGAATAAATAATGGTTGAGTACGCTTCTCTACATACAATGGTAGCGCAGTCTGGCCCAACATGCAAAAAACTACAGGAAACTCGCCACCATTCTCAAAAATCGATCGGGGAGGCTTCTCTCTGTACATATTCTCGTATACTCTGCTATGTCCTCATTCTGAATACCCGCCTTCGTCGTCTGTACACCCATGAGGTGATACATGAGGGACTTCTCTCCTTCCACATGATCGAGAGAGAGTGCGTGTCCAAGCTCATGTGCCAACACAATCGTCAATTCTTCTTCGGAGTCGAATTGGTAAATGTTGATGGCATCACCCGTGTAGTCACCCTGAGCGAACTCGCGCTCTGTACTAAACTCCTCATTGTACTCGTTCACGATAGCATTGTAGTCGGTGATGAGTTCATTACCCCGCGCGCCAATGCGATTGAGGCCGTCGGCAATCGTATTTAGTTTTAGAGCGAGTGCGGTGAGTGCATTCTTTTCTGTTTCGAGCGCATTGGCGCGTGTGCGTAACTCACCCACAACATCCTCGGGGGCACCCCCTTTTTCATTCCATCGATTTACTTCTGTATTGTATTTTTGTAGCTTTGCTTCGTATGCGACAACGCGCGATTCATACTCTTTCCGCTTTGTTCGAAATTCAGTGATGAGCGTTTGATATTGGGAAGCAACATTCTCACTCATTCCCTCTTTTGCTTTGAGGTCGGCGCGCAGTTCTGCCTCCTTATCTGCTTCTGCTTGTCGTTCGTCAAATATGAAATTGATGGGGAGCGTCCCATTCGCTTCATCATGTATAAAAAGGTCGGTGTTGAGTCGTGTTTCCCAGAGTGCTTCTGCATTTTGGGTAATTCGGTTCAATTCATCCTCATTGGTACCAAATCGAGTATCCACATTTCCTATGTAGTACCGCACCGGCACCTTGCACGGCGTATGCAGTGTGTCATACCAAAAACCACTCCCGAAAACGGTCGCAATAAGTATGAGCATGAGTATTGAGATGCGCATAGGGTAAGTATAGCAAGTATATGTTAAGGAATCCGATATACACAATGGAATAAATTGTTCTGAAAATCGAAATTTCATCCTTGAATTTGCACTCTAATTGCACAGTTCACTTCTTCATAAATATCTGTCTCGGA
>CAZNWG010000034.1:7613-9727 GCA_964576905.1 uncultured Candidatus Saccharibacteria bacterium | reverse complement strand
ATTAGTGACTTGCGTCACACACACAAAACCAATGTTGCTTTCGACCGATGTGCAAGGCGGAGCGTTATTTCCTTTCCCCAAAGAAAGGAAATCGCAAGCCGGGGTGAAGAGTGTTTACCATTTTGGAACGTAGTGAACAAAATAGTTAGTAACTCGTGATCACAAATCATAGTGAATTAGTTTCTGACGCCGATTCCACTGCGTGAATTGGTTATTTATCCAACGAGCTCCACGTAAGATCAAAAAACAATTTCATCATATTGTAGATCGTTGTGTCTTCAATGATGGTTCCTACAAAATTTGGTTCATTAAAGTTAATGATAGACACTTTATTTTCTCCATAGAGAGTCATATCAGCACTAAATGTGAATACCTCCAAAGGCAATTGTTTAATTATCGGAATTAAATTTTTTGGAGCAGTTTGATAAAAGGAGAAGATATCACTGTGTGTGTCTTTTGCTGAAGGAACAATAGCTCGAGTAGAAATTCCAAGTTTTATTTTCTGCTTTACATAATTTTTCTTAAACTCTGAATCGAGTTGTGGTAATAGTCGAACGGTATTACTAAATGCCATCATTTCGTAACTTTTTTGTGTTTGGAAATGATCGTTGTATACAGTTCGTATACCTTCCATCCCCTCATAAAAACGCATGACTGGCTTATCCGGAGAGCTTTTATAGATTCCTTCGAGAAAAGGCATCATTTTTTCAAGGTGCTCATTTGCCCTTTTTGCGAGTACAATCTGCGACTCAGCATATTTTGTAAGGTATTTTGGATGCTCAGCACGATAGAAAAGTTTTTTCCGCTTTTCATATTCTGTTACGAGACCTTTAATCGAGAGGCTGGTAAGTATCTTGTATACCGTGGTTCGATTAAGCTTAGTATTTTTTGCAATTAAAGAAGGAAAGGCACCATCATGTTCAAGTAAGAAAGCATATATGGAAGCTTCTTTACCAGAAAGACCTGCTTTTGAGAGTTTGTCTGAAAGTGATGTGTGGTATTGATTTTCCATACGTCTTAGATACTAAATTGTTACTTTCAATGCACAAAATATATCACAAATTTAAAATAAATACAATTTAAGCCATATATCAATAAATAAAATTTCTATAATATGGAACAATTCATATTACCCGATATCATCATCTCGTTCTATTTTTGTAGGTAGTAAAAAGCTGACACGTTCTTTAACTCACTTAGGAGCAAAATCATGAGAATTCTCATTGTTGAGGATGACAAGCATTATGCCGAGAGTTTGGCGAAAGTTCTTAGTGGTGCTGGGCACGATGTTGAGATCTTCTTGGTGGATTTTGAAATGCAAAAGATCGATAGTATCGTGTCGACAGCGCTTAACCAAAAGGATTTGGTTTTGCTTGACCACAGCTTCGGTGATTATTTCATTTGGTTTACTGGGCAGGATGTCATGAGGGCACTTTCTCAGCATGCTAAGCGTCCCAAAGTAATTAGCATCAGTTTGTCTGAACGAGATTACGCTGATGCCAATTTCGATTCAAAGCATAAAGTAGATGCAAACCCGAATCTTGTACGCAAGCTCTTGGAACTTGTCGGAAAGTAGCACAACGTACGCCGTCCAACAGGAAAAGCCCCTGAAGGACGGCTTTTTCTATTCTTCACTTTTATTTAAACCGTTCCACCATCCTCCCATAACCTGCGCACTAATAGAAAATCCCCGCACCTGCGGGGTTTTTCACAGGTCATTTTGAACTAATGGGAGCATATACGCTATACTCATACTGTGATACGAAAAGAAGCAGAGTACCAGCAAGCAGTGCAGATGCGGAAGCGTGGTTTTACCTATGTGGAGATTGCAGAAACGGTGGGTGTATCGAAAGCGACCGTGAGTAACTGGCTCAAAGACGAGGTTTGGTCGGAGGAGATATTCAAAAACCACAAGCGGAGAGCAGCAAAGGAAAACAGCAAAAGGATTCGTATTCTCAACAAGACGAAACAAAATCAGCTTACAAAGCAGTATGAGGCGCTTGAGCGCTCTGCAAAAACCGAGTACAAGCACTACAAACAGTCCCCCGCTTTCGCTACTGGACTCGCGCTCTACAGGGCACTCGGTGATGTGGATAGTACAGGGTACATTCGTC
>CAZNWG010000034.1:0-7513 GCA_964576905.1 uncultured Candidatus Saccharibacteria bacterium | reverse complement strand
GGACTCGCGCTCTACAGGGCACTCGGTGATGTGGATAGTACAGGGTACATTCGTCTTTCTTCTCAGCGTATACCGGTACATCGCCAATTTATTGCGTTTGCGCGCGAATATTTGGGCGTTCCACGTGAAAAGGTGCGTTTTTGGCTCCTCCTCTACTCCACTCACGATCCGGAGACCATTTCACGAAAGTGGTCAAAGGAGATTCGACTTCCCCTCCACCGCTTTTCACGATACCAAGTATCAAAAACGGCTACTCGCAAACGAGTGTTGCATGACGGGGTCGGAAATACTATAATCGGGGATACACTTTTGAAGCGAAAATTGCTCGTTTGGGCAAAACTTGCTTCGAAGTGATGAGAAACACAATAGAATAATATGCGGCCATGGTTAAGTGGTATAACGAGACCTTGCCAAGGTTTAGTCGGGAGTTCGATTCTCCCTGGCCGCACACATACTAAAACGCCCCTTTAGGGCGTTTTAGTATGTGTGCGGCCAGGAGTAACAAGCCGGGGGCTTGTTACGTGAGAATCGAACGGTTTGCGATATGAGTGGCTATCACTAATGCCACGGTAAAATAGTGTGGGATACTATTTTACGCAAACCGTGGGTGAGAAAATCCAGTGGATTTTCGCAAGACCTTGTGAGATATCTTTGTGAGTGAAACGAAACAAAGTATCTACAAGGCGTACAGCGACTGTATGTCGGAAGTTATGAGCGTCAGCGAATTAGAATAGGACGCCGATTCTCCCCTGCACCACGCAATAGTGCACAGGTGGCATCGATAAGTTACCTGCACCAATGTTACGATAGAAGTAGCACCATAAAAGACACAATCTGTTCTATAAAGGACACTCCACATGAGAATGGCGCAGAAGTTGAAAATTGGGGAAAAGTGAGGGGATATGTGTATAAAGGACAACCAAACTTTTCTGCTTGTCCTTAAAAAACGGCTTAAAATATAGAAATAAATCAAAAATCTCTATTTTTGTTCCACATGGAACACTTATTCAGGTAGTTTCATATGAAACATGGCAAAGCACAATGAAATAGGAAAAATTGGAGAAGATATTGCATCAGATTGGCTAGTCAAAAAGGGATTCTCAATTATTGAAAGAAACTATCTCAAAAAATGGGGAGAGATTGACATTGTTGCACATGAAAAAGACGGAAAAGTACATTTTGTGGAAGTCAAAACTGTTTCATATGAAACTAAAGCAAAACTTGATAGAGCAGTTTCACGTAAAACATGGCGCCCTGAGGAAAATGTCCATAAAGACAAGCAAATGAGATTGTCTCGCGCTATACAGACGTGGCTCATTGATCATCCTGAGTGCATCAGATGGCAAATTGATATTCTTACCATAAGGGTGGTTCCAGATGAAAGATATGCAAAGATAATGCTCCTTGATAATGTTATCTTTGATATATAACTCGTCCGTTTCATATGAAACAAGTATTGAAGTTCCACGTGGAACAAGTTAAACAACTTAAATATTATCAATTGTTGTTTATTCCACCCAAATACCCCGTCCCGTAAGGGCGGGGTAGTTCATTTTAATCGTGTTATTATTTGTATATGATTTTAAATCTTGTCTTGTATGTAGTACTTCCTTGGGCACTTCTTCTAATAGTAATTCCGGTTTTTTTAATTAGTGCTATTTTTTTTACTAGATTTAAGAAAATATTTTATAGTTCACTTATTTTTATAGCATTTTACGTTTATTTTTACGCCGTAATAAATGTTGTTGCCAAACCATTCTATTTTACTAATTGTAGTTTCTCGCAGTACTCAATATTTTTTGATGTTTTTAAACTCACATGTTATTTTGCTACTGTTTATGGTGGAATCGCAATGTTTGTATCGCTGATGCGAAGATTTTTTAAGTTGAGTGCTAGAAAACTATTTCTTATTTCACTCACTGTGGTGATTATAGGATTAATTGGTATTGTAATCTCTTACTTACTACCATGCGAGTTTTCATCAAATGATTGTTGTAAACCTCCTATTGCGCCAATGTTTCTGCCAATGTCTTCAGGTGCCTCCGCGGATGTGTTTAACCAATAACCCTCGGTTGCATCTCGCATTTTTTTTGAATGGGTGGTATTATCGATGACACAAATTGGCCCAAGGTCAACTTGTGTTGAAAAAGTTGAGCATATTTCGGAGTGTATCATCGCCTAAACGGCTCGATACAACCCTTCTTCGCTCGGAAATCAAAAAGTCTGTGCTCCGCACACTTCCTCTCGGAACTGTTTAAATATAAAGCGAGCTTTAATTTAAACAGTTCCGAGAGGAAGACCAACACTTTTTGACTTCTCTCGCTCATCGGGGTGTAGCATAATGGTAGTGTACTCGGTTTGGGACCGAGTGGTCGGAGTTCGATTCTCCGCTCCCCGACAGAAAACGCATAATAATATGTCCTGAGAAATCAGGACATTTGCGCTATTTTACTGGGGAGAGGAGAATCGAACGGTTTGCGATATGAGTGGCTATTCCTAATGTCACGGTAAAATAGTGTGGGGCACTATTTTACGCAAACCGCGAGTGAGATAATCCAGCGGACTATCTCAAGATTCATCGCTGTTTATTGATTTCTTCTTCAGCATGCACGATACGGTGACAATTTGCACAAAGAACTTCACATTTTGCCACTTCTATATTGAGACGTTCTTCGTTGAATTGGTGATAAAAGTATTCTGAAATTGC
This sequence comes from uncultured Candidatus Saccharibacteria bacterium, assembly GCA_964576905.1. GTDB lineage: Bacteria > Patescibacteriota > Minisyncoccia > Phycocordibacterales > UBA918 > Damh-18. The sequence continues at coordinate 4,806 of CAZNWG010000034.1, read as the reverse complement.
AAATTCTTTTTTTGTATTATCACGATGGTGAAAATCAAGAACACGGTGGTCTGTATTGCCACACTTTCTACAACCTAGTTTTGTCTTTCGTTCATCCAGCCATCCACGACGTCGTTTTTTCAAGTCATTTTTAGTTTTGCGATAGCAATAACGGCATTTACGACGCCGGTATACTTTTGTGGCGGTTGTTTTAGAGATTCCAAAATCAGTTTCAGGGTACTCCTTGTTGCAGTATCTGCATGTTTTCATTCATTTAGTGTAGCATATTTGGTCTGGTATATAGGGTCCCAAAATGTGCAAAAAGTACCACTACTTTATAAAAAATGCGAGATGATGCACAGTGCAAATGATTGCGCGTCTTTGGGGTATCTGGTATACAGTAACTCATGATTCGTCACTATTATCGACTCGATGCGGAAACACCGCTCCAGACGCTTGAAGCGCCTCGTGATGGCGCGTGGACGCACGTAGTGAGTCCTACTAAGGATGAATTGGTTTCACTCATCACCCGTTTGGGAATTGACGATGTCATTATTGAAGATATCGGAGATATTTTTGAAGTGCCACGTTTTGAGCAAGAGGGCTCATTTTCGTACTTTTTCACACGATACCCCTACGATGTGAAGGATATTGATATTGATACTGCGCCGATACTTTTTATTTTGGGAGATACTTTCCTTGTCACTATTGCGAGTCAGGAGGTTCCTTTTCTCGAATCCTTTATAACAGGGAAGAAGCAATTTTCAACGGTGCAAAAGACGACACTTTTTCTTGAGTTCATGGCAGAACTTGTCATTACCTATGAAAAGAAACTCACACGTACACGAAAGGTGGTATATCGAGACATGGGCCGTATTCGGGATATCCGCACAAATGATATACAGCGACTCGTATTTCTTGAGCAAGAGCTCAATGAAACGATGTCTGCGCTGATTCCCACTAAGGAGTGGTTGCAACAGCTCACAAAAACTAACTACATCCATCTCTTCACCGAAGATCAGGAGTTGCTCGAGTACTTGCTTATCGACACAACACAGCTCATTGACTCCGCGAAGTCAATCTTGAAAACAATCCAGAACATTCGAAGCGCGAGTGAGTCGATTTTGACCCAAAACCTCAATACGACCATTCGACGTCTCACCGCGTTTACCATTGTGCTCACCATTCCGACGCTCATTTTCTCACTTTTTGGTATGAACATCCGCCTTCCATTTCAGGAGAATGACTTAGGAATACTGTATGTACTTCTCATTGTCCTGACACTTGTGTCCGGAACGGTCTATTTCTTTAAGCATAATCGCTGGATATAAGCCATTTTGGGGCATTTTATACTAATTCTATGAAAGAAGTGGGTTTTTTGACCGTCTTCGCTTATAATGGTTTCCACATGGCGCCAAAACACCCGGCAAAAAGGAAAACAGAAGGAGAATCCATTGTGCTAAACCACGAGGAACGTTTTTTGAAAGCATTTGATGAATACGCAGATGCACTATTTCGACACGCAGTGTATCGACTCTCAGATAGAGAGCGAGCTATCGAAATCGTGCATGATACGTTCACGAAAGCATGGGGCTATATTCGAGGTGGACACGAAATAGACTCATACAAGCCGTTTTTGTACAAGGTTATGAACAATCTCATCATTGATGAGTATCGTAAACGAAAAGAACTTTCGCTCGATGCAATCCTTTCTGAGGAGGGGGTTGATGAAGGTTCGTTTCCAGAATTGCATGAGGGAAGCATTGAGGAAGTCACATTTGCACTTGATGCAAAAAAGGCGAGTCTGCTTTTACAGGAGCTTCCTCTTGTATACCGCGAGGTACTCACTCTTCGTTTTGTTGATGGCCTTGGTCCGAAAGAAATTAGCGCACTCATCGAGGAATCTGAAAATGTTGTCTCTGTGCGCATCCATCGTGGACTTAGAACACTCAAAGATATGATTACGGATCAAGAAGCAGAAGCCCACAAAAAGCGCACCACAAAAACATGAAATCATTTGATACAGAAATACAAAAATATACCAATAAGACACGGATGACCGTGTCGGAACGCAACGAACTTCGTGAGCGTATTTTTGCGTATATGGAATACCATCCACTCCCGAAGCAATCCATTGATACGGAAGCGCTTGTACAGGGAGTTCTTTCAGACTCATTTATAACGGTCCATTTCAATTCATTGTATGTTCGTATAGCGGGAGGTGTATTCGCACTTCTTATTGTTGCTACACCGTTTTTTGCAGAACAATCAGTACCAGGAGATGTATTGTATTTGGTAAAGACGGGAGTCAATGAAACAGTACAAGGACAACTTGCAAATTCTCCATACGAAAAAATTGAATTTGAGACAAAATTGATGGAGCGACGCATTGCTGAGGCGCGCGTGCTCGCAAGTGAAGGGCAACTTACAGATGAAGTGAAACAACACATTACGGATACAGTAAAAGAGCACACCAGTGCTGTTCAAGCCGGGCTTGTTGAGTTGCGCGCACAAGATGCAACAAGCGCTGCAATTGCAGAGATTTCTTTCAACACCTCTCTTGAGGTGCAGAGTGCGATGCTCGGTGCAGATGCCGATATTGCCGACGATTCCATTGTGGATTCAATTTTGACCGTCATGAATGATGCCCGAGAGGGTGTGGTACAGAGCCAGGTGGAAAATATTGCCCCGTATGATGAGCTCATGGCTCAGGTTGAGCGAGAAACAACTCGTGCGTACGAACTTTTTACCACTATCAAGGAATCAGCAACACCTGAAGAAATCACTGATATTGAACGTCGTTTCAGTGATATCAATAGACTCATAGAGGAGGCCAAACAAGCTCATACAGACGACACAGGAGCTTCTACGGGTGATTTGGGAACGACATTGGGTATTGTGCAAAAGCTCATCGCATTTATGTCTGATATTGATATTCGTGAGACAGTACCACTCGCTGATCTCGTGCCGGTAGTCCTCAGTGATGCAGAGCGTGCAGGGTTGGTGAAAAGTGAGATTGATGCTTTGAATAGTCTGAAGATTGAAATCACCGAGCGACTCACAACACTCGATGAGCCAGGGGTTGTGGAAAAGGTTACCGAGGCACTCGAACAGATTGACGCACTCATATTGCAATCAAGTGTTGCAATTGATACGGGAGAAATTGAAACAGCAGAAACGACGAGCAAAGAAGCACGAGTACTCATGACCGATATCGATGTATTGACACAAAAAGATGAAGAGGCAACTGTAGATCCTGTAGTGACTCCTGATACTCCTGTTTCGACTGAGCCAGTAAGCACCACTACTGAAGACGGCACACCCGACATTGAATAGACTTTGTAATACAAAACACCGGCGCGCTTCGCGCGCCGGTGTTTTGTATGTTATTGCCCCTGCAATTCTTCCATGAGGATTTCTCGCAGAAATGGTGCCATTGCTTTATTGAATATAAATCCTCGGTATGCGATATCCCCCTGCATGTTTTGAGCGAGTGAAAAGCCGGTTTCCTCTTGCATTGTTCTATCAATATATGAGAGCGTAAGCGCGCGAAGACTGTGCTCACCCTCAGTGACCTCATCACCTTTTGTTACAATAAGGCCAATCGTGTTTCGTGTGTCTGCATTGATAATTGGGCCACCTGAGGCGCCTTGTTCACCAACGGGAGATTCAGAAATGGCAAAGAGGTCTGCATAATTGCTTCCAAAGGTGTAGAGCGCACCGACTGTTGTCTTCGCGAGGACTTGATTCAATTGGGCGTCAGCACCCCGTTTGAGGAGTTCTTCAGCTGGGTATCCGGCAGTCAATACTTCTATTCCTTCAGTGCTCCGTGAAAGCAGTGCGGTGTCAACAGCGACTGAAGGGAAGTGAGCAGGGAGGGGGGTGTTGTCAGTGCTTTTTGAAACATAGAGGAGTGCGTAATCGCGTTCACCGGTACCACGAGGTGATTCATCAACAATTACTCCTGAATTTTCAAATACCCACCGTGGTGAAATATAGAGTAATTCAGCAATATATTTTGGTGTTGCGGGGTCGCCTCCACGAATGACACACTCGATATCATCAGTAACACCACGGACTTCTTTGAGGAGTAGAAATTGTGCCACGTGGGCATTGGTCAAAATAATCCCTTTTTGATTGATGAAAAAGCCAGAACCGGTCGTGGTGCGGATGTATTCATCTGTTTTGTATTGGCAATAAATATTAACGAGTGCATCACTGACAACTTCCTCGAGTGGTACATCGCTTATAGGTGTGGGTGTATCTTCATCTTGCTGACTGGCGAGTAGCGCAGCACGTTGATACTCTGCATGCTGGAGGAGTATGTTTGTACCGAGTATATTTTGTGATTTTTCTGTAGAAGAGGGGAGAGTCGCGAATGTATGTTCTTCAGGGGCAGAAGCGGGAGTATCAACGGGCGTAAAGAGTGTTTCGATGTGTTCAGCGAGGGTATTGGTGAAGGCGAGGTACGCGACGAGCACCGAGACAATGATGTTTTGAAGAAATGCAAGTACGACCATATCTCGATGATTGTATCATGACGGCTTGTGTGAATTTGTGTGGAGCGGGGACTGTTTTGTGTCTTCCGCAACTTGTGATATATTCGATAGGTCCCAATGCGGGATTAGTTTAATGGTAGAATGAAAGTTTTCCAAACTTTAGGCAGGGGTTCGATTCCCCTATCCCGCACATATGAAAAAGAACCCACCGGGGTTCTTTTTCATATGTGCGGGATGGGAGCGCAACTTTTGCGAAAGCAAAAGGAGCAAGAAGCGAAGACCTTGCGAGGAATTTTGTGAGCGATAGCGAAACAAAATGCCCACAAGG
>CAZNWG010000033.1:4313-9861 GCA_964576905.1 uncultured Candidatus Saccharibacteria bacterium | reverse complement strand
AGTTCTTACTATTTTGGGAACGAAGTGAACCAAAATAGTTAGAAACTTGTGACGAAAAAGATATATTGCCCGAGGTCTTTCCTCGGGCAATTTGGCGCGGGATTTCTACACCCCCGGTTTCCGTTCTCGTGTTTTAAATATAAAGTGGGGAAGCTTTTTATGTGCAGAAAGTGTTGAAAAAATGTACTGCGCTGAATTGGGGTTACAGTGTACCGCCACTTTCTGAATCCCCTGGCCGGAAATGAGAAGCTCCATACCTGCAGTTGTGAAAACGGCAGTGACCATACGCGTTCCACTCCTACTCCTATCTTTGCTGATAATCCCAGGCGAAATGAGTGTTACCTCTGGTATTTTCTCAAGAATACGTACAATTTCTTCCGCTGTCTCAGTGAGCGTGGTATGGGTCCCTCCAAGTAGTCGTTTCATCAGAGAGAGTATAGCACTATGTGTCCATCAATCAGTTATCCACAAATTTGGCATTTGTGCACTCACATGTTACTATCGCGACTCAAAACTTAGGTTTTGTTTGTTCCTTTACCTTTTTGAGATTGGAGATAGATTTGAAAGATTTACCTCATTTTAACCCCGAAGAGCACAATGTCGTCATGGAATTTTCTATGGCACCAACAATCCTTGAACTCACGCATATATGCACGAGAGAAGAAGAGCCGAAGCATTCTCAACAAATTACCTGCACATTGGTAGGCGGTGATCAGGTGATGCTTTACGTTGAGCCTCAAGAGATGGGTTGTTTGCCTGACGATGAAATGAGTCCGAGTGATTCTGCTTCCGATGCACCTGGTATGGCTCGCTATGTGCTCATAAAGGTTGCAAAGCAAGCAGGGGGTGAGCCGAAGTTCTGGCTTGTCGTGTGTAGCAAATCACGTACAGGATGGCTCGTGTTCTACGGCGATTATCCAGATGAAGACGTGGGAGATTTCATGTTCATCCATACTCAGATGTCACGCGTTGCGGTTGCACCGATATGATGTAACGGTGCTGCACGCCCCCAAAAACCCTGCCACGGCAGGGTTTTTTCTTACTTAATTTTGAAAATGACAGACATCCGATGTCTGTCATTTTCAAAATTACTCACGTGTGCACACACGCTTAACTCAGGAGCTTAATTCTGGCTCGAAGGCATGTACAGTGCCATTGACTTATTTTCACTATTCGCGTACTATTGCCCAGTTCCATAACTCGCGTTTGGACTCGTGAGAGTCCGAAAAACGCACCGGAGTGAGTGGGTATTTCGTGTAGCACTGGCCGTTACCTGTTGTTACACGAGGTTCTCACGTAGAATACGCTTGGTTTGTGGTACTACATGACGTTGCTGGTCATGTGTCTACCATACGCCTTGGCATATTATACCTATAGCAGAACCTTAGTATGCGCAACTGCGCTTTTTGAGTTATATGTCACGATCACTATATAAAGGACCATACATCAACCCGAAGATAATAAAGAAAGTAGAGGGCAAACGACCAGGCGAAACTGGTGTTATTAAGGTGTGGGACCGCGCATCAGTCATTTCTCCAGAAATGGTTGGTTTTACGTTCGGTGTACACAATGGCAAGACACACGTCGAAGTGTTGGTAGCTGAAGAGATGGTTGGGCATCATCTTGGTGAATTTTCTCCAACGAAGAAGTTTGTCCGCCATGGAGGTAAGATGCAGAAGGAGCTTGAACAGAAGAAGAAAGACGCTGAAATTGCAGCAGCAAAAGCAGCGAAAGTAACTCCTGCTAAGAAATAGTCAGTATGAAAGCACTACTCAAGAATTATCGTCAGTCACCACGTAAGGTTCGTCTTCTCGCTGACCTCGTACGTGGCAAGGAAGCCCAAAAAGCACTCAACACGTTGGCTTTTGTAAATAAGCGCGCATCACATCCATTTACAAAACTCATTGAATCGGCAATCGCAAATGCAAAAACACAGGGTGTTGACACATCAAAGCTCTACATAAAGTCAGTTGCAGTAGATAAGGGGACTGTTTTAAAACGAATGATGCCCCGAGCGCGCGGAGTTGGAGCACGCATCAACAAGCGCAATAGTCACATAACGGTCGAACTCGGTATCAAGTAATCATTTGCAATCACTTATTATATGACACACGTCGCACACCCATACGTACAACGTCTTGGCATCATCCGTGACTGGAAGTCCCGCTGGTTTGCCACAGACCCAAAAAAGTACCGTGAATACATTCGCACCGATGCAGCTGTCCGAAAGTTTCTCTCAAAGAAACTTCGCACCATGCACATTGCAAGTGTAGAAATTGAACGTAATGAAAAGATATTCCGCGTTGCTATTGCTACCTCACGCCCAGGACTCATTATTGGGAGAAGTGGTGAGGGTGCAACAAAACTTCGCAAAGAAGTAGACATGCTTCTCCGTACGCTCAAACTCACTGAGAAGCCAGAGATTAAAATCGATATCGAGGAGGTTCGTTCACCAGAAACGAGCGCATCAATTGTCGGACAAATGGTTGTTGAAGGCCTTGAGAAGCGTATGCCATTTCGCCGTGTTATGAAGCAGACCGCTGAGAAAGTCATGGCAAATCGGGACGTGAAAGGAGTTCGTATCATTTGCTCAGGACGTCTTGGTGGAGCCGAAATGGCACGCAAAGAGGAGACCAAAAAAGGCCGTATTCCACTTCAGACACTTCGTGCAAATATCGATTTCTCGCGCGAAACTGCTGTATTGCCCTATGGTGCTATCGGTATTAAGGTCTGGATTTACCGAGGTGACATCTTTACCAACCGTTCTACAAATACTGAGGAAAAAAATGTTCCATCCCATACTGAACGCCGAACACGTACTCACGCATAATCAATTCGCATATGTTGTTTCCTAAAAAAGTAAAACACCGAAAGTGGCAAACAGGACGAAAACATCCGGATCGTCTTAATGCTCCCGATACTCGTGGTACAGAAGTATCATTCGGAGCATTTGGCCTCAAGGCACAGACACAGTCTCGTGTACGGAGTAACCAGATTGAAGCCGCACGTCGTGTCATCTCACGCACACTCGGTAAGACAGGCAAAATCTGGATTCGTATCTTCCCTGATAAACCAGTTACCAAGAAGGCAGCAGAAGTACCGATGGGAAAAGGAAAAGGAGATCCGGAGTACTTCATTTTTGATGTCCATCCAGGAAGAGTACTTTTCGAGATTGATGGAGTGACCGAAGCGATTGCACGAGAAGCACTTCGCAAAGCAACTGCAAAACTTCCCCTCAAAGCAAAGGTCGTTACTCGAGAAGAAACCAGAGTCTAATCCACATGCATATGATAATTACAGAATTGCAAAAAAAGACTGATGGTGATCTTGTGAAGTTTATTACCGAGAAACGTGAAGAACTCCGCAAACTCCGATTTGGGGTGACCGGAAGCGGTATCCGCAACACACATGCAATCCGTACTGTTCGTCACGAAATTGCACAAGCACTGACATTGCTCAATTCGCGCAACGCATAAGTAGCATTAGACAATCAAGTATTATGACAACAGAACAAACAACTAAAGAGACAACAGTACAAGGAGAGCGTATTCTTCGTGGCACTGTTGTCTCTACAAAAATGCAAGACACAATCACCGTCGCTGTTGAAAGCTACGTTATGCATCCGAAGTACAAGAAATTCATGCGCCACACAAAGAAGTACTTGGTGGATGACAAGGGCAACACAGCAAAAGAAGGAGATAAGGTCGAAATCCGAGAAACACGTCCGCTCTCAAAGCGCAAGCATTTTAAGCTTGTGAAAGCTTAATCACCTAAGAAACACACCATGATTCAACCACAAACAATTGTCAAAATAACTGACAACTCAGGCGGAAAAATAGGCAGAGTCTTCAAGGTGCTTGGTGGTTCAAAGAAGCACTATGCTGAACTCGGTGAACTCGTGGTACTTTCAGTCCAGACTGCAGAGCCACGCAAAATGATAAAGAAGAAGGATATCGTATACGGTGTCGTTGTTCGTCAGGTAAAGCCATTCCGCCGTAAGGACGGTTCATACGTAAGCTTTGACGACAATGCAGTCGTGCTCGTCGATAAGGAAAAGAAAGAACCAAAAGCAAACCGCGTATTCGGTCCCATTCCTCGTGAACTCGCAGAGGCCGGTTATCAGAAAATCGTATCACTCGCGCCTGAAGTGGTTTAGTAATCAGTTATGAATGTATTGAATTACTGTTACTTAACCCAGTGAAATACGCCTCTGGCGTCAGTGGCAAAGCCACAGTTCACCAGGTGTAAAATTTTCTAATTCACATTATTCATAAGAAAATTTATCATGAAAATCAAAAAAGGAGACATCGTTGTGGTCACTGCGGGTAAGGATCGAGGTAAGGAGGGAAAGGTATTGCGTAGTTTTCCAAAAAACGAGCAGGTACTCGTGGAGGGAATACATATCGTCAAGAAACACCAAAAAGCCAAGCGCCGAGGTTCGCAGGGTCAAATGATCGAGAAGCCAATGCCGGTATCTGTTTCAAATGTGGGACTGAAAGATGCAAAAACAGGCAAGCCAGTACGGGTCGGGTACAGCACTGAAGGCGAAGGTAAACAGGCAAAGAAGGTACGTGTGGCGCGTCCCACAGGTGCCAAAATTTAGCAATGTACTTATGAGTGAAACGAATTAGTATTACTTAACCCAGTGAAATACGCCTCTGGCGTCAGTGGCAAAGCCACATTTCACCGGGTGAAAAGTTTCTATCTCATAAATTCGTAAGAAACATTTATCATGAAAACAATGAAGGAAACAGTGCAAGATGTATACCCAGCGCTTAAAGATACGTTTGGATATACCAATGTCATGCAAGCACCACGAATTACAAAAGTGGTTGTCTCAACAGGAACAGGTAAGATTCAAGACAAACAAAAAATTACGCTCATGCGTGATCGTCTTGCTCGTATAACAGGTCAAAAGATGATGGATCGCCCTGCAAAGCAGTCTATTGCATCGTTTAAACTTCGTGCAGGTGAGATTATTGGCTACCAAGCTACTCTTCGTGGACCTCGCATGTACGATTTTCTCACCAAGCTCATTCATCTTGCAATTCCACAGACACGTGACTTCCGCGGTCTTAAGGTGGGAGCAATCGATGAAATGGGCAATTACACTATTGGTATCAAGGAGCATACCATCTTTCCTGAAACAGCCGATGAGGAAATTAAAGATGTATTTGGTTTTGCTGTTACTATCGTTACCACTGCAAAAACAAAGAAAGAAGCAGAGGCACTTCTCCGACACATTGGTCTTCCACTCAAAGGAGCGGGAGCTATAGAAGAGAAGAAAGTAAAGAGGGATGTAAAACGAAGGAAGTAATATTGTGAAATATACACGTGAAAAATGCACGAAATAACCGAGCAAAAGCTCGGTTATTTCGTGCATGGGTAATGCTCCAAAAATGTTGACTTTGCTCGGTGTTTTTGGTATAGTCGCTGGCGTAGCGATATTCGCATACTCTCGTGTTTTTCCCAATAGGGAACACAGACGCGCCGATTGTACACTCGACTGAGTGCGACGGAAAGCGAGTTTTGAGAGTACTGCGTGAGG
>CAZNWG010000033.1:1374-4213 GCA_964576905.1 uncultured Candidatus Saccharibacteria bacterium | reverse complement strand
ATATACCAGGTATTAAGAAATCATCATGGTAAACGACCCCGTAGGAGATTTCATCATCCAGCTCAAGAATGCTGGTATGGTTAAGAAAAAGGCAGTGAGTGTCCCCTATTCAAAATTGAAGCATGCAATCGCTGACAAACTCGTAGAAGCAGGTTTTATTGAAAGTGCCGTCAAATATGGCAAGAAGGTCAAGAAGACACTTGATATCACACTCAAATACGATGCTCAGGGTATGCATGAAATTCGTGGAGTACAACGTATTTCAAAGCCTGGTCGACGTCTGTATCTCAGTGTCGCAGAGATTTTCCCTGTTAAGTTTGGCAAGGGAAAGCGCATTCTCTCGACGCCAACAGGTATTCTTACCGGCGAAGAAGCAAAGGAGAAGAATGTCGGTGGAGAAGAACTATTCATCATTTGGTAAATGAGTGCCCATATGTGTGAACAGAGTGAAACAAATATGGATGCACGAATTTACCCTGGTGCAATACGCCTCTGGCGTTTGTGGCAAAGCCACATTGCACTGGGTGTAAGTGTTTCTAACTCATCATTATTCGTAAGAAACAACTAACATGAGCAGATTAGGAAAACAACCAATTCAGATTCCTGCAAACGTTGAAATAACGCTTGCTGATGGAATTCTTAAAGTTAAAGGACCAAAAGGTGAACTTTCACGCGTTGTCGCAGGTGACATTGCTATTCTGATTGAAGGGAGTGTTGCAACGGTACAAAAAACCAAAGAAAATAAGAAAGCACAGGCACTGTGGGGTACGTACGCTGCACACATGCACAATATGATTCAGGGTGTCACCGAAGGTTTCACAAAAATCCTTGAAATTGAAGGTGTTGGATATAAGGCAGAAGCGCAAGGCGACAAGATAAAGCTCGCAGTGGGCTTTTCGCACCCCGTTGAACTGATTGCACCAAAAGGAGTCCATGTGGTAACAGAAAAGAGCGTCATCACGGTTACCGGTATTGATAGAGAAGCAGTGGGGCAATTTGCAGCAAATATTCGCAAGGTGAAAGAACCAGAACCATATAAAGGTAAGGGTATCCATTATCGTGGAGAGTACATTATTAGGAAGCAGGGTAAGAAGGGTGCTGCATAATTGCGCGCTTAAACGTACTATGAGTATCACATCACAAAAAGTAGTAAAGCGAGTTCGCCGACATGCACGTATTCGTGCGAAGGTGTCGGGTACTGCAACATGTCCACGCCTTGCGGTATTCCGAAGTAATCGGTTCTTGTACGCACAGCTTATTGACGATAATGCTGAAAAGACGATTGTTGGACTCGACACGCGAAAGGTGTCCGGCGACACCGCACTGATCCGTGCAGCTACACTGGGAACAGAGCTCGCCAAAGTAGCAAAAGCAAAGGGTATTGAGCGTATTGTATTCGACCGTGGTGGATTTCAGTATCAGGGTGCAGTTGTAGCGCTCGCAGATGCTGCACGTGCGGGAGGACTTGTATTTTAAATGAGTATCCGTATGTTCACACGACAATGGTGAACATATGGTTTCAGAATTATTAATTCATTGTCATTCATAACTAATTCTATAATGAGTGAAGAAAAACAGCAGGAAGCTATAACTGAAACAGAAGTTTCAGACACGGTAGCAGAAACTACCACCGATGCACCCGCTGGCGATAGCACAACCCGTCGTGGGAGTGGAGGTCGTCACGGAGGAGGAGGTGATGACCGCAGAAATCCACGTCGTGCACGCAGAAATCCTCGTCGCGATGAGCGCGTTCGTTCTGAATTTGACCAAAAAATCATCAGTATTCGTCGCGTGACGCGTGTGATGGCGGGAGGACGTCGATTCAGTTTTAGTGTCGCTATTGTCATTGGCAATAAGAAAGGCAAGGTCGGTGTTGGTATTGGAAAAGCAGGTGATACACAGCTCGCTATCGAAAAAGCCGTACGTAATGCACGCAAGAACCTCATTGAGGTACCACTCAATAAGTACCAACACATTCCCCATGATGTTCAGGTCAAACTTGCCTCAAGTGAGGTGATGATCATGCCCGCACCGGGGAGAGGACTCGTCGCGGGAAGTTCTGTGCGTACCGTGCTTGAACTCGGAGGAGTTAAGGACGTGACAGCAAAAATCTTCTCTCGCAGTAAGAATAAACTTAACAATGCCCGTGCGGCGATCGCGGCGCTCAAGAAACTCAAGGCGTAAGCGCATAATCTAAACATACTATGCAACTTCATCAACTTAAGCCCACAACTACTCGAAAAGACGCTAAGCGCGTTGGTCGCGGTGGTAAGCGGGGAAAGACTTCTGGTAAGGGAGGAAAGGGACAGACAGCACGCGCGGGTAATCGCCCACGTCCAGAAATGCGTGACATTATCAAACGACTTCCAAAACTTCGTGGTTTTGGTAAGAACCGCGCACGCACGGTAAACGGGGATACTGTAGCACCAGTTGTGGTCAATGTATCAGCGCTCGAAACACACTTTGAGGCAAATGACACCGTGACACCACAGACATTGATAGCAAAGGGTATTTCTTCACGCGTTCGAGGGAAAGTTCCGCAATTCAAAATTCTTGGAACAGGAAATCTTACCAAGAAAATTACTCTCTCAGGATGTGAGTACTCAGCATCAGCAAAGGAAAAGATTGAAAAAGCAGGAGGCACTGTTGTGTAGTGAAAACACGTGCCACATTGAGGTGGGCGTAAACCTGTAGTACCATAAAGATATATGGTACAACCGTATACACTGTCGACATTACTACGCTAATTATGTCGCGGCCAAGCCACCGGGAGGTGCGCGCCCCCAAAGAAGGGGATATGTGTTGAAAAAATAAAAAAAAATGTGGGGGAAAAGGCGAG
>CAZNWG010000033.1:0-1364 GCA_964576905.1 uncultured Candidatus Saccharibacteria bacterium | reverse complement strand
TAACCCCTTCCCATTTTCCCCCTCTCTTTTTGCCCCCCCTTCCCCTGGCGCATGTGCGCGACCACTAGGATGGATATCTTTCTTCAAAAATTAAAAATCATTGTGGGAGAAAAGGCGATTCGCGATCGTATTCTTTTCGTACTCTTTGCACTCGTGATCTTCCGCATCCTCACGGCTGTACCAATTCCAGGCGTCGACCTTGCAGTTCTCGAACAATTCTTCCAAAATAACCAATTCCTGGGACTCATGAACATCTTTTCGGGAGGAGGTCTTTCCAATCTTTCCATCGTGATGCTCGGAGTAGGACCCTTCATTACAGCATCTATCATTATGCAACTCCTTACCGTGATGTCACCTTCACTCAAGGCGATGTATTCAGAAGAGGGGGAAACTGGTCGTGCACGTTTTACTCAGTACTCGCGCCAGCTCACACTCCCACTCGCTATTTTGCAGGCATTTGGGTTCCTCTCTCTCCTCAAATCACAGGGAGTTATCACCGGGCTCTCGACATTTGAGTTTATTCTCAATGTCGTCATTGTCGTTGCTGGCTCGATGCTTCTCGTGTGGCTTGGAGAACTCGTGACCGAATATGGTATTGGTAATGGAGTGTCGATTATCATCTTTGCGGGTATTGTGGCAACACTTCCAGCAACCTTGGGACAACTCCTGTACAACTTCGACGCTTCACAAATTCCGCTCTTTGCAGCATTTACCCTCGCTGCGCTCGGTATTATTTATGGTGTGGTCGTCATGACACAAGCGGAACGGCAGGTGCCCATTACCTATGCAAAGCAAGTGCGGGGAGGTCGTACGTACGGAGGGACCACAAGTTATCTCCCCCTTCGTCTCAACCAAGCGGGCGTTATCCCTATCATCTTTGCGCTCTCCATTATTCTGTTCCCGCAGATGATTCTCAACATTCTCGCATCATTCAATGTACCGCATGTAGCAGAATGGCTTGCTAAGGTGACTGCATTCTTCCAGAATCAAGAATTGTATGCAGTGGTGTATTTTGTCCTCGTCATTCTCTTCACGTTCTTCTACACGGCAGTTACTTTCGATCCTGATGCAATGTCAAAGAATTTACAGCGCAATGGTGCATTTATCCCAGGAATCCGTCCTGGCACACACACTGCGGAGTATCTCGGGAAGCTCATCACGCGACTCACGCTCGCAGGCGCTGTATTCTTGGGCTTTGTGGCCGTGCTCCCTATGGCGATGCAGATACTGACCGGTGTCTCGACACTCGCAATTGGCGGTACAGCGCTCCTTATCGCGGTATCCGTGGTGATTGACCTCGTGCGTCGCATTGACTCACAAGTCTCAATGCGCCAGTATTAAGGGTGAACGATAAAAAGAAATAG
>CAZNWG010000032.1:0-9925 GCA_964576905.1 uncultured Candidatus Saccharibacteria bacterium | reverse complement strand
TGTTGAGCGATGGCTTCACCGAGTTAAACGGGAAAGTGGATGCTTTGAATCAACAAGTTACCCACCTTGACATGAAAGTTGACGGTATAGATATCCGACTTGGAAATATAGAGCGTGACGTTTCCATCATAAAAAGCGATCTTAAGAAAAAAGTTGACTATGATGAATTCGAAGCGCTCACATTACGAGTTTTGAAGTTGGAGGAGAAGCTTCGATCATAGTCATTTCGATAACTCACTGACGTACGCATTTTGAAAAAGCCCGGCGCTCCGCGTCGGGCTTTTTGTTTGAGTTATGCACAGATGAGTGTGTGCGTGTGGTAGACGGTGGGGCAGAGTGGTATATAATGGACATGTGGTGGGAGATAGTGGTAAGCTATGAAAATAGTTTAACAGTATCGAGTTTTAACAATCATTCACATGCTGATTGGCGAGTACACGCATAATATTGATACCAAGAAACGGCTGTCCTTACCCTCCAAGTGGAGGAAGGAGCTTGGTAAAAATGTTGTCGTGACTCGAGGACTTGATAACTGTCTCTTTATATATCCTCTGAAAGAGTGGAAGAAGATCACTGAAAAGATTGGTCAACTTCCACTCGGCCAGGCGGATACGAGAGGGTTCAATCGATTCTTCCTTTCGGGAGCAGTCGAGGCGGAGGTAGATACAGTAGGACGAATTCTCGTTCCTGATTTCTTAAAGGAGTTTGCAGGTCTGTCTACGAAAGTAGTGCTTGCAGGCATCCATGATCGTGTAGAAATGTGGGATGAGAATCGTTGGATCGAATACAAGAAGCGTATTGAAGAGCAGGCTGATGCACTCGCCGAGAAACTCGGAGAGATTGGCATACTTTAAAATCTCGCTTCACATTCGTGACACAGTTGCACAGGTGCAACGAAATAATGCTATGGAACGTCATGTCACCGTACTTATAGATGAAGCAGTGAAGGCGCTCGCGATCAATGAGTCGTCAGTGGTCGTTGATGCAACACTTGGCGCTTGTGGTCATGCACGTGCAATCACCACTCTCCTCGGTACGAATGGTACATACATTGGGATTGATGCAGATAGTACAGCAGTGGCTGAGGCACCGCAGATAATCGGAAATGTAGCATGCACCACTCACTTCATCACCGATAACTTCAGGCACATTGACTCGATTGTCCGCAACGTTCATCAGGGGAATGTCGATGCAATACTCGCTGACCTTGGGTGGCGCATGGAACAGTTTTCTGGAAATGGGAAAGGTTTTTCATTTCAGATTGATGAGCCACTCATCATGACATACGGTGACAGAGAACAATACGCCTTCACCGCACATGACATTGTAAATGAGTGGGAGGAAGAACAGATTGTGAGCATTCTGCGCGGATACGGTGAGGAGCGATTTGCGGGAAGGATTGCACGACACATTGTCGAAGCGCGTGAAGTAAAGCCGATAGATACCACCTTCGAGCTTGTTGCAATCATTGAATCTGCAGTACCCCTCTTTTACAAACGCGCTCGCCTCCACTGTGCCACCCGCACGTTCCAAGCACTGCGTATTACTGTGAATGATGAATTTTCGGCACTTGAAGAATTCCTCGCAAAAGCAATCACGGTACTTGCGCCAAAAGGCCGGCTCGCCATCATCACATTTCACAGTATGGAAGACCGTATCGTCAAGCATACATTCAAAAATTTTACACACGATCAAACCGGAATTCTAGTAACAAAAAAACCAATCACACCGAGTATCACCGAATTACAAGCAAACCCTCGCGCACGAAGTGCAAAACTACGCATATTTGAAAAATTATAACCATGAGGAGACATACACACACAATTGCATATCGAGATGAATCACGACTTTTTTACAGTGTACTGTCTGTACTGGTGATGACTGTTGGTCTCTATATGTACTTTGTGAGTTCTTCGATTCTCAATGTTGTTATGCGAAAGGAGGTTGATTCACAGATTGCAGACATGGGGACCGGTATCAGTGAACTCGAAGCACTGTACATCGAAATGCAACACTCCGTCTCAAGTGACATTGCGACTCATAAAGGTTTTGTCGTTGCACCAGAAAAGATTTTTATTGATACAAATGCCGACACACTGGTAATGTCGACGCGTTAGCATTCTGGTATGCGACGCGAGGCAGTCATCCGAATACGCATCATCACCGCACTTGTCGTGTCACTCATGGCCGTACTTATCGTACGGCTTTACGTTGTACAGGTAGTGCATGGAAGTGAGTATCGCGCGACTGCTGAAAATCAGTACGTGCATACCGTGAGTGAACTCTACAATCGCGGAAGTATTTATTTCACCACAAAAGACAATGAGAAAGTCTCAGGAGCAACCATCAAGACTGGCTACCTTCTTGCAATTGATCCGAGCAAGATTGAGGATGCAGAGGCAACGCACAGTGCACTCTCGGCACTGCTCCCAATCGAACACGATACATTTATTGAACGTGCAAACCGTACGGATAAAACATATCAAGAGATAGAACGGCAGGTGGAAAATGATACTGCTACGAAGATAGAAGCACTCAAGCTCCCGGGCGTTAAGCTGTATCGTGATCAGTGGCGCTACTACCCGGGTAAGTCACTCTCCGCGCGCACCGTGGGTTTTATCGGATACAACGGAGATACGCTTGAAGGAAAATACGGGCTTGAACGGTACTACAATGATATTCTGAAGCGCGATACCGACCACATGAGTGTTGATTTTTTTGCAGAGCTCTTCAGCAATCTGGGGACGCTTGTCTTTGATGCATCGGAGGGAACTGAGGGAGACATTGTGACCACCATTGAGCCGACTGTCGCACGAACACTTGATAAAGTACTCGAAGATGCGCAAAAACAGTGGAATAGTAAAGTGACTGGAGGTATTATCATAAATCCCAAAAACGGAGAAATCATTGCACTCAATGTTGTTCCCTCATTTGATCTCAACAACCGAAAAGATGTGCCGATTGAGGATTTTCGCAACCCACTCATTGAAAACGTGTACGAGATGGGTTCAATCATCAAGCCTCTCACGGTCGCAGCTGGGCTTGATGCGGGTGTTATAACCCCACAGTCTACGTACTATGACGCAGGTTTTATCACGTTGAGCGACTACACTATTAGGAATTACGATGGACGCGGACGCGGTACGGTACCGATGCAGGAAATATTGAGTCAGTCGCTCAACACCGGCGTGGCGCACATCGCATCGCTTCTCGGCAAAGAACGTTTCAGAAAGTACTTTTACGGATTGAAGCTCGGTTCGGAAACAGGAATTGATTTACCGAGCGAGGGGCACGGTCTCGTGAAAAACCTCGAAGAGAATCGTGAACTCGAATTCGCAACGGCATCGTTCGGACAGGGAATCTCACTCACTCCAATCGAAACGGTGCGCGCGCTCTCAACGCTCGCAAACGGAGGTGTGCTCATTACACCGCACCTCGTGAAGCGCATCGAGTACAAAAATGGCGATGTGCACGAGGTTGGGTTTCCCGATGGGGATCGCATCTTCAGCGAAAAGACGAGCGAGGAAATCACGAGCATGCTCGTGACCGTGGTCGATAAGGCCCTGAAGGGAGGCAAGGCAAAAAATGAATACTACACTGTTGCAGCAAAAACCGGTACTGCGGAAATTGCGGATCCGGTAACAAAAAAATACTATGAAGATAAGTATCTACACTCATTTTTTGGCTATTTCCCTGCATATGACCCGCAATTCCTTATTTTCCTGTATACTGTTGAGCCGAAGGGGGTGAAGTATGCATCGGAGACACTCACTGATCCCTTTATCGAATTGGTACAATTCCTCATTAATTATTATCAACTTCCGCCCGATAGATAGTGATGTATAAACCGGACACGTATGAAAGATATATTTAAAAAGATCATCGTATACATTTTGACGAAAGAAGCGCAGATGCTCATTCGTCGTACGAACCCGCTCATCATTGCGGTAACGGGGAGCGTAGGAAAAACTTCTATCAAGGATGCTATTTACGAAGTGTTCAAGGGTCGTATGTACGTAAGGAAGAGTGAGAAAAGTTATAATTCAGAAATCGGCGTACCACTCTCGGTCTTGGGCCTCCCGAATGCATGGAGCAATCCAATTAAATGGTTCAAAAATATCATTGACGGAGCGCTCATTGCACTCCATCCGGGGAATTATCCAAAACTGCTTGTCCTTGAAATGGGTGTTGATAGACCAGGAGATATGGATAAGCTCACCGCATGGATAAAGCCCGATGTGGTGGTACTCACACGACTGCCCGATGTACCTGTCCACGTTGAGTATTTTGCATCACCAGAGGCAGTGATAGCAGAAAAGAAAAAATTGGTTCAGGCACTCAAACAAGATGGAGTACTCGTATATAATCAAGATGACGAACGTGTGGTGGAGGTTGCACAAAGTATCTTTCAGCGTTCAATAGGATATAGTCGATTTTCTCTTTCTCCATTCACAGCATCTGCAGATAGAATGGTATATGAGAATGGAAAAGCTGTGGGGACTGAGTTTGTACTCACACACCTCGATAAAGCTGTTACCATGCGCGTGAATGGTTCGCTCGGAGTACCACATGCATACAATTACGCTGCAGCGGCCGCAGTTGCCTCAATTTTTAATATCGAAATAGAAGATGTCGCACTCGCACTGAACACACACACCCCTCCTCCAGGCCGTATGCGACTCATTCCCGGCATTAAGGAAACACTCATCATAGATGATACATACAACTCGTCACCTGCTGCGAGTGAACGTTCACTTGCAACACTCGGGGAGCTGAAGGGAGTGAAGCGTCGAATTGCGGTCTTGGGAGACATGATGGAATTGGGACAGTTTTCAATTCGTGAACATGAGCGTATTGGAGCACTCGTACCACACTATGCGCACATTCTCGTGACCATGGGCGTCCGCGCACGTGGATTTTCAAAGGGTGCAGTAGAAGCTGGTATGGACCCGAAGAATATCTTTGAATTTGAAGATGCAGTGAAAGCAGGGCAGGAGATGCAAACCTACATTCGTGCGGGGGATGTTCTCCTTGTAAAAGGTTCACAGTCAATCCGCGCAGAGCGCTTCGTGGAGGAGCTCATGGCTGAGCCGGAGCGCGCCGAAGAGCTCTTGGTGCGACAGGACGAGATGTGGAAAAAGATTGTCTAGAACCCCTTTCAAAACCCTCCGAGATTCAAAGACGTTTAAAATTTGAGAGAAAATGTCTGCAAAATTTCGAGCCATAGATACCTCTGGTGAGGAATTTTAAAGGCATTTTCACCAAATTTTGGACGTCGACAATCCGGAACGAAACTTTATAAGACATTTTTTAATGTTTGTGTAGGGTTTTGAAATGGGTTCTAAGCTCCATACGGGTCTTTTTTATAGGACGACGTCGGACGTCGTCCATCAGGAATGCATAAAGTGACTTGCGGATTTGAAATGAGCGACATCGTACGTCGCTCATTTTCTAGTATGGTTTTTCACCTTCTATGTTTCCCGGGGGGTCATACCGACAGACCCATAAATCAGTCTGCGTATCGTCATTATCTGCATCAAAACAGGTATGCACGCTACACCCCACCTCGGTGGTTTCCGCCCACACTAACTGAGTGTAGTGCCCACAGTCCTTTCCTTTGCGACAGGTATTTTTTGCATAATTATAGTAGCGGATTTCATCTGCCCACCACGTGACTGCTTCCTCGGGAGAACTGATGAGCTCAGTGTTGTTGCTGTCGGAAATCCACTGCCAGTAGAGATTTTCGCCATACTCTGTGTCAGGGTCGTGGTAAAAATCACACCCTCGGCGCACGAGCGTTTTTCCCCATTCTCGTGAACTTTTTGCAAGGGCATTCGACCAGGTGAGTGGATTGAGGTTGTGCTCCTCACGTACCGTATTGTGTGCTCTGAGCATATCATCGGCATCAAATCCTTGAGCGTTTCGCTGTGACTTAACCGGTGCAGGGAAGGCATTCACCACAGTCGCAGTTTTTGATTGCATAATGGGAAGCTCCTTCTTTTCTTGCGGTGCTTTTGAAATTGTTTCCACCTTTTTTGGATTGGTACTTGTTGCAATAGCAATTGTTTCTCTCGGTGCGCTCGTGGGCACTGGTGGTGTGCTCTCTGATGGGATACGCATCTTTGGAGTACTTGTCGCTACAGGCGCAATCGCTATTTTCGATTCTTTAATATTGTTATGAGCTATGAGTAGAAGTACACAATTAAGCAGAGTAATTGCAAGGAGTACAATCCCCGTCAACGCACCTATGGTATGTCGAGAGTAGTACATGGTGTTACCATTGTACTACGGTTTTAAATTGTTGTGTAATATTTCAAAATATCCCTCGTACATGAGCGTGTAAAACACAAATGTGTGTGGGCTGAAATAGGTTCAATAGTCTAAGGTCTAATGGGTAGAAATGGTTGCCACAACCGCCATGTGATCACTTATACCAGATACGAGTCGTACATCAGTCGCTACAAAGGGTGGTTTGGTTAAAATATAATCAACCATGTATGATGTGAAAAGTTCACGGAAGTCTGGACTATGTCCAAATCGATGCAGATTGGCATCAAGGCTAGAGTGGTACTTTTCTGGGATGGTATCTGTGTATTTTTTTATGAGTATATCGTAGAGTGGGTTGAGATTTCGTGGAATATTAAAATCACCACAGAGGACATGTGATCCTTCATGGTGCATATAACCGAACAGTGTATCCATTGCATGTCGTTGACTATCGGTGGGAGTTGGGCCATGTGGTGTCCACACAAAATGCGTGGTGCCGATTCTAAAGGTACCACTGTCACATGAAATATCTGCCATAAGACAGGGATTATTAAATCCATAATCAGGAATTGATTTAGAGTATTTGCAGATACTTCCTGACTGGTCAATAAGATAATATGTTCGTGTGCTATGCATCAGGCATGTTTTATTTCGTATACCAAGTGCGATTCCTTCCTCGTGTACTTTTGGTGTGCCACGCATGGTTGCTGGAACAAATTGCATTGTATATCCAAGTGTCTCAAATTTTACTATATCAAAATCGCATACTTCTTGAAGACAGAGCACATCAGGTAATTCAGTGGAAATAAACGGAATTACAGTCTCAAGGTGTTTCACCCCCTCAATATTTATCGTGATAAGTTTCATAAATCTATTTGCATATTAAAACACGTGCAAACAAAAAGCCATCGTTTAACAAGAACAGAAAATATCTAATCACAAATTCGATATTGAATTTTTACACCACGATGTCACCGATAGTGCTTCCGAGGAGGTGGTACTCCCGCACCACTTCCCAACGCCGTTCACCTTTTTTGAGGAGTGCGATGGTGTCAAATGTACAGGTGAATGAGGGCGCGTTTCCCGCAGAGAGTCGTTCTACGATTTCTTTCGTCTGTGCTTCGTCCTTTGGGTAGGCGAGCGTCGCGTGGAATTTTGTGTCCTCTTCGTGCGGTTTGAACTCGAGCCACGGGAGCTCTTTGAGCTTGCTCTTGAAGTCTTCTACCGCAGTCACTATTTCAGCGGGGGCGGTGACATCCATGTACACGACACGGTCACCGAAGTTTCCAAATCCGGAGAGCGTGTACGACACCGGGCTGTGCGCGTCTACAAAACGCCCGATGAGTCGCTCTACCTCAAAAAGGTCACTACTGAGGGCATCAAAGGGTGCTTTCACGGTGAGGTGCGGGTCAATGTTTGCCGTGACCGGTCGTAAATGATAATTTTGCGCAAGTACACGGCTTAAGTTCTCGTGGTACTTCTTTGCATCGCCTTTAATCATGTGTGTAATCATGTATCGCATAGACCAGTACTATATCACTTCTCTCAAAGGAGTGAAAATAGCTTTGAATTAAGTCTCAAATTTGGTGATATACTGATACGTAGAGCTTAATGAAATATCAAAAATCAAAATGTTTGAAGGTGGCAGGAAAGTGAATGGCATCCAAGTGGAAAATACTCTTGATGTGAAAAAGAGCACTCCCTTTTCAATGGATGATTTTTTACGAGTAGTGTCTGACGATTCTGAAATGTCAGTCCTCTACCAACAGTATGTGGGACAAGCTGAAAGTCTTAATTCTGCAAAACCCGACGCCCAAAATCCATTTGAATTTATTTCGTATGTTGAGGGAATTGATACAGAGAAAGCGTATGCGCTCGTGAATAGGATGGCACAAGCGAACCTTCTACCAAGATTGTTTTATGAACATGAATCCACAGACTTGACCGAGGATGAGCTCACACTGCAATTGAACGCACACCGTTTTGGTTCGGCACGCGAGAGTTTTTTGCGAAAGGAAATGGCCCCACTCGATCACGAAGCGGTGAACCAAGCGACGGCGTACCTCACCTCACTCCGTGCGTCTTATGGGCTTCCTCAACTTCATGATATTGAGCAAATTATTCAAGTGAAAACGGAGCCGTTCGAGAATAAAAATATTGGTTATGGAGTCGCAGTACCAAAAGAGCCGTTTATATTTGTGAGCACACCAGATCATGTTTCAACCTTGAAATTTACCATCCATGAACTCGCACACGTTTTTCACTACAATAAGTGCGTATTCCGGAAAGATGAGAACGGTGAAATTGACTCGCTATTTACCAACATCGGCATAAGTCACACAGATGAACGAGATAGTGAAGGCAGACCGATTCGAAAGCTTAGGTCACTGAATGAAGCATTGACCGAAGAGCTGAGTAAGCGATATGTGAAATCAGAAGAAGCACGTGGGGGACCTTTCCGCACACTGATTGATGAGCAGAATAAAAAAATTGCTGAGTATCGTGCACTCCATCCTGATGAATTACTCACAGAGGAATGGGATGATGTTGTCGCGATCCATACCTTGCCTGATGGGACAGAATACCCAGCGCTCTATTCGTATGAGGAAGAACGGCGAATACTGCAAAGTATCATCACTGAAATTGCACTGCGTTTGAGTACTGACGAAGGAAATGCAGTGGATGAGAATTCAATTTTCGAAATGCTCATCAAAGCGCAATTCACTGGTGACATGCGGAGTTTCAGAGACTTGTTTGATAGAGCGTTTGGCGAGGGTTCCTTCGCACTGTATGAAGATTGCAAGAATGTGACGGAAGAGGTGCAGGTTCTCACAAATCTCGGCATACAAGGACTTTAGCTTCTCTCGAGTAGACTTGTAAAGAGTGGAGACAAAATACAAGGTCGAACCTTGTATTTTGAATATGCAGTATATTATCGGCGCATTGTATCGAGGAGGATCCCTGTGGCGACGCTCACATTGAGTGATTCTGCGTTACCAAATCGAGGTATCGTCACGCGCTGTGTCACAAAGTGCAGTAATTCTTTCTTCACCCCATGTGACTCACTCCCCATGAGAAGCAGTCCCGTTTTTGGAAGTGCGCCTTCATGAGTACTTACCCCTTCCATGTCGGCAGCAACAACAGGGAAGTGTACTGCTTGTGCTTTCGTAAGTACTGCATCAAGTGGTGCATAGGCAACACTCACACGGGTGAATGAGCCCATGGTCGCAGCAATGACTTTTGGATTATAGAAATCAGTGGTAGTGGGGGAGGCAATGATATGTGTGACGCCATACCAATCAGCGATGCGGATGATGGTGCCAAGATTACCGGGGTCACGCACATCATCAAGCATAAGTACAATATTTTCATCTGCATTTACGAGTGCAGTAGCAATATCCTTGAGTTCTTTTTGGCGCACCACTGCAATACCTGTTACGTTTGTCACAAAAGTCCCTGCGTGTTCTAAATCATCTACTTTTGTCTCTCGTATTTCAATGCGTGTTTGCATACGCTCGTCGTATGCATTAATGCGCTCAATAATAGAGTCGAGAAAGGCAGACGTGCCAAAAATTTCTTCAATAGAAAAGTCGGAGTCGAGGAGTTCTTTAATATTTTTTTCTCCTTCCACAATAAAAAGCCCCATTTCTGTGCGGTA
>CAZNWG010000031.1:0-10285 GCA_964576905.1 uncultured Candidatus Saccharibacteria bacterium | reverse complement strand
TGTAGTACAGCGTATTCTCAAAAGACAAAACGGTTAAAAAAGGGCATACTATACTCCATGCACCAAGCAAATTTGCTTATAGGAGATGAGGCGTGGGGGCTCGCAATGCTCCCGTATGACACACGGGGCACTGACCCCGATGTGATCGTATGCTCGTACCTGCGCATGGGAGTTGCAGATGCGCGCACCCTTGTAGAACAAGCCATCCTCCGTCCGGTAGCGAGTGACTGTAGAGTGTTCATTGTGAGTGCCAAGACCATTTTGCCTGACGCTCAGAATGCACTCCTGAAGCTTTTTGAAGAACCGAACGCACACAGCATTTTTTTTCTTATTATTCCATCCGAAGATCTTCTCCTTCCGACACTTCGCTCACGACTGTTCGCCTATGCACAGAAAGATTTGGAAACCACACACCCTGATTTTGATGCATGGAAAAAACTCGGGTACACGGGGCGTATCGATGAGGTTGCACGACGTCTGAAAGCAGAGGAAAAAGAGTGGGTCAGTAATATTTATCGAGGTTTTGAAGCATATGCGCATCTTGAGAAAAAGGAGAGTCTGCTTCGGGATGCACTCATGATCAGTATGTACAAAGATGCTCCGGGGAGCTCTCACAAGATGTTACTCGAGTACCTTGCGCTCACACTTTGAGGAGTTATAAAAATGGGTTAAAATACAGAAACTATGTCATACAATATCAAAACATTTACTGAACGTGGAGAGGAAGTGGTGAAGTGGCTCGAAAAGGAATTTGCGAGTGTCCGCACAGGCCGTGCGACACCGACACTTCTCGACCTTGTCCTCGTCGAATCGTATGGGTCGAGAGTCCCGCTCCAACAGGTTGGTTCGGTGAATACCGAAGACGCACGTACACTCCGTATTTCTGTATGGGATCAGAATACGATTAAGAGCGTTGAACGAGCAATTGTTGAGGCGGATTTGGGCGTTTCGGTTATTGCTGACAGTACAGGGCTTCGGGTCATTTTTCCTGAACTCACGAGTGAGCGACGAATACAGCTTCTCAAAATTGCAAAATCAAAACTTGAAGAGGCACGGGTATCACTCCGGAGCGCGCGCGATGAAGCAATGAAAGAAATAGACAAACTTGAAAAAGAAGGGGGGATGGGGCAGGATGAAAAATTCAATCTCAAGGAGAGCGTACAGAAGCTGGTGGATGGATTTAATACAAAGCTGAATGAACTCCTCGAGACGAAGGAAAAAGAGATAAGCATTTAGCACATGTCTATACTCACCTTCATTATCGTTCTCTTGGTGCTCGTTTTGGTGCATGAGCTTGGACACTTTGCGGTTGCGAAGTGGACGGGTATGCGTGTTGATGAGTTTGGTTTCGGGTTCCCTCCGAAGCTCTTTGGTGTTCGTCGGGGTGAAACTGAATACACGTTCAATCTTTTTCCTGTCGGCGGTTTCGTCAAGATTTATGGAGAAGATGCGCTCCTTGAGGGAGAGGCAACACACAAAGACGCGACCTCACGATCGTTTATGGCAAAGAGTAAATGGGCACAGAGTGCTGTGCTCCTTGCGGGTATTACGATGAACATCCTCTTTGCATGGGTGCTCGTGACACTCGCTTTTGGTCTTGGTGTGAAATCGGCGGTGAGTGAAGCGGAGGCAACCGATACCGCAGTGCTCGCCATTACGAACGTCCTCCCCGATGGTCCGGCAGGAGATGCAACGCTCACCGCGGGGGCGGTCATACGCGAAGTCAAAGCGGGGGCCGACTCGCTCACGACTCTCACGCCGAGTGCATTCAGTGCATTCATAGAGGCACACAGTGGCGTGCCTGTCACCATTGTGTACACCATGAAAGGTGAGACGCGCGTCGTCGAGATAACACCGGAAGCAGGTGTGATTGAAGGGTCCGACCGACCAGCGATTGGTGTTGCGCTCACACTCATCGATACGGTGTCACGCACATTTATGGAAGCAGTTGTCGATGCGACGGTGTATGTGGTGACTTCATTCCGTGATATAGCTGTCGGTATTGGCGCACTCCTCTACGATGCGGTGCGCTTGCGCGCAGACTTTTCGCAGGTGGCAGGGCCTGTCGGCATTGTGGGGCTCGTCGATGAGGCATCATCGTACGGTCTCACCTCGCTCCTTCTTTTTACCGCATTCATTTCAATCAACCTTGCAGTTATCAATGTTTTACCGTTTCCTGCACTTGATGGGGGCCGACTCCTCTTTGTCATCATTGAGGCAGTGAAAGGGACACCAATTAAAGCGCAGTACGTCGCAATCCTCAACACTGCCGGTTTCTTCATTCTCATCTTACTCATGGTTCTGGTGACATGGAATGATGTAGCTCGGCTCCTTTAAGGAAAGCCCGCAGGAAGCGGGCTTTTTTTTGAAGTGGAACAAGGATTGCTCATCCTTTCTCCGTGATGATGAACACTCGAGGATCGAGGTTTCGCTGTTGCATTTCTGGTACATAGACGATGAACTCGTCCGGTCGTGCTGGGTCTGCCTGAATGAACATGTGTGAACGCCCGCCCGGTTCCATTCTCTCCAAGAGCAGAATAATCTTTCGGGTCTCACCATGGCGCATCATGTTGGACACCTGCATTGTCGATGCTTCCTGAATATCGAAGATCTTTGGCGCAACCTTCACGATAATTCGTGAGCGCCCTGCACGCCGATTGAACTCCGCAATCAGCGCATCAAAATCCAATTCTGGGTCCATGGTATTTCCTCCTGTTAAAAGAACCTCGAATAACAGGATAGTACATGAAATGGGGCTCTTGTTCAATGTTTTAGGACTCCATTAAAAATAGAGTTTTTGACCTACCGCATTTTTACCATTACAATAGGGAAACATATACGAACGGGTTTTTTCTGTTGGTGTGTATTGAGTATCGGTAACCGTCCTTAATTGATTAGTACTATAATATTTTATGAAACAATCTCGACTTTTCACAAAAACACGCAAGGAGGTTCCCGCAGATGAAACTGCGAAGAATGCACAGCTCCTCATACGTGCTGGCTACGTGTACAAGGAAATGGCGGGGGTGTATGCGTATTTGCCTCTTGGAGTACGTGTACTTGAAAATATTAAAAATATCATTCGTGAGGAAATGAATCGTGAAGGTGGACAAGAGATACTCATGACTGCACTTCAAGAAAAAGAACTATGGGAGAAGACAGATCGGTGGGACGATGCAAAAGTAGATATTTGGTTTAAGACATCGCTCAAGAATGGCACCGAGGTAGGTTTAGGAATTACACACGAGGAGCCAGTGACACGAATCATGTCATCGTATATTTCTTCACACCGTGACCTACCGTGTGCTACGTATCAATTTCAAAATAAGTTTCGTAACGAGACGCGCGCGAAGAGCGGTATCATGCGAGGTCGAGAATTTCTTATGAAGGATTTGTACGATTTTTCTCGTGATGCAATAGAACACGAGGAGTTTTATGGTCGTATGCGCGCAGCATACATACGTGTGTTTGAGCGCCTTGGTATCGGTGATAGCACATATCCTACATTTGCCTCCGGGGGTATCTTCAGTGAGTTCTCAGAAGAGTTTCAGACAGTTTCAGATGCTGGAGAGGATGTCATCTATGTTGATGAAGCACGTCATATTGCACTCAATAAAGAGGTGTATACAGACGAAGTGATTGCAAAACTTGGCCTCGATAAGAGCACTCTCATTGAAAAGAAATCGATTGAGGTAGGGAATATTTTTCATCTCGGTACCAAATTCTCAGAACCACTTGGGCTCTATTACACTGATGAGGAGGGGAATAGACAGCTCGTGTACATGGGATGTTACGGTATGGGTCCGACACGTATCATGGGAACTATTGTGGAAACACTCTCAGACGAGAAGGGAATCGTGTGGCCAGAGAGTATCGCACCGTTTCTTGTGCACCTCGTAGAGCTCTCGGGCAACGACACTGAGCTCAAGGATGAGGCTGATGGCCTCTACAACACCTTCAAGGAGCACGGTGTGGAAGTCCTCTATGATGACCGTGATGCGCGTGCCGGTGAGAAGTTTCATGACAGTGACCTCATGGGGTTACCGTATCGTATTGTGGTGAGTAAAAAGACAAAAGAAGAAGGGAAGTATGAAGTGATTGAACGTAAGTCGGGTGAAGTGCTCTTCCTTACCGAACAAGAACTTTTTGAAAAGTTTTTAAATGTGACTGATTGATGAAAAAAGGCATTGCAGGATATATTGATTCGTTTCTCAATTCGATGTCAACAGACATCGGTATTGATTTGGGTACCGCAAATACACTCGTGTACGTGAAGGGAAAGGGTATTGTACTCAATGAACCAACTATTGTTGCAATAAACAAAAAAACAGGACAACTTGTTGCAATTGGAAATGATGCAAAAACGATGATGGGGCGCACACCAAGCCATATCGAGGTGGTACGACCGCTCGTGCATGGAGTAATCTCAGACTTTGAAGTGACCGAGGAAATGCTCGCGTACCTTATTGCAAAAGTGCGTACGGGTACAAAGACACTCGTGGCGCCACGTGTCCTCATTGGGGTGCCGTCGGGCATTACCTCAGTGGAGATGCGTGCTGCCCGCGATGCAGCACGCAATGCAGGAGCCCGTGATGTCTTTCTCATTGAGGAGCCCATAGTAGCAGCGGTGGGCTCAAAACTCCCTATTCATAAGGCACAGGGAAGTATGATTATTGACATTGGTGGTGGTACAACCGACATTGCGGTGATTTCACTGAATGGAATTGTCACTGCAAAAAACCTCCGTGTCGCAGGAGATCAGCTCAATAATGACATTGTGGCGTACATACGTGATCAGTTTAAAGTACTCGTTGGTGATAAGACCGCGGAGGATACAAAGATTGCACTTGCATCAGTGGAGGAAGAAAGTGAATCAAAAGATTTAATTGTACGCGGTCGTGATGTGGTAACTGGCCTCCCACGAGAAGTTATTATTACCGACAGCGATGTGCGTGAAGCAATCGGCAACTCAGTGAATGCAATTGTGGAAGCGTCGCGCGATGTGATTGAACTCACCCCTCCTGAAGTACTTGCAGACGTGATGCAACGGGGAATTAGCTTAGCGGGCGGGGGTGCGCTTATCCCCGGAGTCGCACGACTCTTAGAAAATGTACTCAAGGTACCCGTGGTAACCGTTCCTGACCCACTCCGTGCGGTGGTGCGGGGTATTGGCACGGTACTTGAAGATTTCGAACACTATGAAGAACTTCTCAGTGAAAACGAAGGAGAACTTTCACCACAGCTCTAAAGAGCGCGTGGGAAAGAAATACATCCTCTGGATTATCGGTGTGGTATTCGCGCTCGTCTTTTTGCGCGGTGCAGTTGAATCGGTGACTTCAGGAATAAGCGCGACGCTTTTTTCAATACGAAACTATTTTCATACATCATCTGCGACGGTGCCTGTTTTTCTCCGTAGCCGAAATGAGCTCTCTATGGAAATACAAGAACTGAAGCAACAACTCGCGTCGAGTAAGGGACTCGATGTGACCATTGATACACTCACACAAGAAAATACCGAACTACGAACACTCCTCGGTGCATCGAGCACACCACGTATTGTCGCTGGTGTGGTGGGGCGTCCACCGTTTACTCCCTACGATACGGTGGTGCTCGATCAGGGAAGTGATGATGGAATTGTCGAATACGCTCCCGTGTTCGTTGGTAATAATAGAGCGATAGGGTACGTACGAAAAGTATTTTCAGAGAGCGCACTGGTGACACTCTTTTCATCACCTGCTGTTGAAACAACAGTGTATATATTCGATTCGCATATTTTTACGACCGCGTATGGTATAGGGGGAGGTGTGGTACATCTCAGTGTACCCCAAGGAGTTTCGCTGAGTGAAGGAAGTGTCGTTATACTCCCCTCTCTTGATGGTGGAATACTGGGTACTGTTGATGAGGTGCAATCAATACCAACAGAGCCAGAACAACACGCGTATGTGACTCTCGGTATGCCTCTCCAGGGGATTCATTTCGTCGCTGTGGGTGCTCAACCAGTCGAAGAGCGAACGTTTGCAGACGTACAGACCGTAATTGATAGAGAAGAACAGAAACGCTTTATAATCGATGTGCCTGAAACAGAACGTCTCAACGCTGTCTCTTCGACGACACAGAGTACCACCACAGAAGAGACAGCATCAACAACACCATGATTACATTTCGTATACTCGCATACATCGTAACCCTCCTTTCGGCACTCTTTTTTCCTTGGTGGGTATTTGTGGGTGTCGCGGTCGTCTACGCATTTATTTTTAGTCCCTTTGAAATTCTCATCATTGCGGTGTGTATTGATGTACTGTTTGGTGATATGACGCGAGGTTTTTGGAATACGTACTTCTATTGTATGATGGCATTCATAGTGGTCACACTTTCCCTTTATATAAAGCCTACGTTGAGTGCTTACCGGTGATATGTTATTTTTTCGAAAACGTAAAAAACAAGAAATTTCCTTTGACGAAATTTTGCTCGATGCTTCAAATCTTCCCTCATTTAATATTGAGCGTATGGAGGGACGCATTGAGCTTCCCCTCAGTCGCAAAAGTATCTACGGTGTAGGAATTCTCTTTCTGCTTATCGCGAGTGTGTTTAGCGGGCAACTATTTAAACTGCAAATACTGCAAGGTGAAGCGCTTGCTGAAAAAGGTATACGGAATAGCTCAGATTCTGCGGTCATTATCGCAGAGAGAGGTATTGTGTACGATCGAAATGATGAATTAGTAGCATGGAATGAACTCGATACGACGGGACAATATGATTTTCCTGTGCGTGCGTACACCGATAGAAGAGGCATTGGACAACTCATTGGGTATGTGAGCTACCCACAGAAGGATAAAGCCGGATTTTATTTCCGTACCGATTATCTCGGGCGAAATGGTATCGAACAGGCATACGAATCAATTCTCCATGGTGAAAATGGAAAACAAGTTGTTGAGATCAACGCATTTGGCAACTTGATTGCTGAAAGTGTCATTGACCCTGCAACAGCAGGAGGGGAACTGCACCTGTCGATTGATGCAGAACTTTCTGAAGTTATGTACGATCTCATTGCATCAACAACAAAAATGAATGGTTTCCGGAGTGGTGCGGGAGCCATTATGGATATTCATACCGGCGAAATAATTGCGCTCACGAGTTTCCCATCATACGATCCCGAGGTGCTCGCAGACGGTGATGATATTGACCTCATTCAATCATATAATGATGATCCACGATTTCCTTTTCTGAACAAAGTAATCGGAGGTGTGTATACACCCGGATCAATTGTGAAGCCCATTGTGGCGTACGGCGCACTCGCAGAGAACATCATCAGCCCATCGAAGGTCATCGTGAGTACCGGTGTACTCACTGTCCCCAATCCGTACGACCCAGCACACCCTGCCGTCTTTCGAGACTGGCGTTCATCACTCGGCGCAATGACTATTCGTGAAGCGATTGCGTTTTCATCGAACGTATTTCTCATGACTATCGGTGGTGGATACGGTGATCAAAAAGGACTTGGTATTACCAAACTCGACGAGTATTTTAAACTCTTTGGACTTGGTGCAAAGACAGGTATTCAAATTGGCGGAGAACAAGAGGGATTGGTACCATCTCCAGCATGGAAGCAAGAAATTTTTCAGGATGATTGGCGCCTCGGAGATACGTACCTCACTGCCATAGGACAGTTTGGTTTTCAAACTACACCACTGCAAATGCTTCGTGCGTACGCAGTGCTTGCGAATGGCGGCACACTCGTCACACCACATGTGGTGAAGAATGAACAGGGAGCACGTGAGGAACTCTCCCTCCATCAAGACGACTTACGCGTGGTGCAAGAGGGTATGCGAAAAGCAGTCACGCAAAACGGCGGTACGGCGCGTTCACTCGATCGAAAAGATGTCGCTATCGCAGCAAAGTCGGGTACCGCAGAACTCGGTGCATCCAAGTCACAGGTCAACTCGTGGATTGCGGGATACTTCCCGTATACAGAGCCACGGTATGCATTCATACTTTTTATGGAATACGGACCACGTACCAACACGGTCGGTGCCGGCTCAGTGATGGGAAAGGTGTTTGATTGGATGGCAGTCAATCGTCCTGAATACATTGGAAATGAGGACAAATCCGAAAAAGAAACACTTGTCAAGGAACAGTGATTTTTCCCCACGTTGACTTCGATGAAGGTCTACGTATAATTGACTCACTAACTTATTTACACCATATATATGAATGAACCACACGACTCATTTTTAACACAAGAGAAATTTGAGGAACTCAAAAAAGAACTCGATCACCTCAAAACGGTTCGTCGTAAAGAAGTTGCAGAGTCACTCGAATACGCACGAAGTCTCGGAGACATTTCTGAAAACGCCGAGTACCAAGAAGCACGCGACATGCAAGTCGCTATTGAAGAGCGTATTCAATATCTTGAAAAGGTTATCAAGGAAGCAAAGATTGTTGCGCACATAAATAAGGGTGATGTCGTTGGTCTTGGTTCATCGGTTACCATCCAAAAAGGAACCGACTCAGAAAATCACACCTATACAATAGTGGGTTCAGAGGAAGCAAATATTCACGACCACAAACTCTCGTACCTCTCGCCACTCGGTGAAGCGCTCATGGGGAAGGCAAAGGGTGACACATTCACGTTTGAGACTCCCGGCGGGAAGCAGACATATACAGTATTGAAGGTTGCATAACACAAATCAGAGAGAGAATGAAAACCCCGTGACGTGTGAAGCCACGCCACGGGGGTTTTCATTTTCCGCATTAAACGCTACTATAGTCTGATTATGTCAGCGATAGAAGAAATACGCGCGGAGCGCTTGAGAAAATTAGCACTACTTACCGAGAAAGGTATTAATCCATATCCGGCAACGACGAAGCGCACACACCATGTAGCGGAGGTTGTTGCGGGCTTTGATACATTTGTTGCACAGGGGACAGAGGTTACGCTTGCAGGGCGACTTATGATCGTGCGGGGGCAGGGCGCTATTCTCTTTGCGGATATTTTTGAAAACGGCTCGAAGTTTCAGGCGGTCTTTAAGAGTGATGTGATGGCAGAAGACACTTTTTCACTTTTCAAAGAGGTTATCGACAACGGTGATTTCATCGAGGTGACGGGCACCATCTTCGCGACCGACAAGGGACAGCAGTCGATACTCGTACGCGAGTGGGGTATGCTCGCAAAATCACTCCTTCCGCTTCCCGACAAATTTCACGGACTCCAAGATGAAGAGGAGCGGTTCCGGAAGCGATACCTCGACATTCTCACCAACTCGGAGTTACGCGCAGTCTTTGCACGAAAAGAACGCTTCTGGGATGTGACGCGCGCCTTCATGAAAGCGCATGGCTTCACTGAGGTTGAGACTCCGACACTCGAGGTGACGACAGGAGGTGCAGAGGCGCGTCCCTTCAAGACACATCACAATGATTTTGACATGGACGTATTCCTCCGCATCTCGGTGGGTGAGCTCTGGCAGAAGCGCCTCCTCTCCGCCGGCTACGACAAGACCTTTGAAATCGGACGTGTGTACCGCAACGAGGGTACGAGCCCCAACCACCTTCAAGAGTTTACCAATATGGAAAGCTACCAAGCATTTGTGAATTACGAAGAGGGAATGGCAATGGTACAGGAGCTCTATCGCACCATCGCGCGCGAGGTATATGGAAAGACAGAATTTACCTATGGGAATCACACCTTTGACTTTGCGAGTGAATGGCCACGCATTCGCTATGCTGAAGAAATAGAACGACAGACAGGATTACAATTGGAACATGCATCTGAGGATGAAATAAAAACGAAACTCCGTGAACTCAATGTGCAGTATGAGGGCGACACGAAAGAGCGCCTCATGGACACGCTTTGGAAATACTGTCGCAAAAATATCGCTGGCCCTGCGTTTCTCATTGATCATCCGAAGCTCGTCTCGCCACTCGCAAAGGAAAATGAGGGAGGTGAGAGTGTCCAGCGCTTCCAACCTATTATCGCGGGAACCGAAGTGGGGAATGGCTATTCAGAACTCAACAACCCGCTTGAGCAAAAAGCACGTTTCGATGTACAGCAAGCACTCCTCCAAGGAGGCGATGAGGAGGCGATGATGCCCGACGATGAGTTTGTGGAAATGCTCGAACACGGTATGCCACCCGCGTGTGGCTTCGGCTTTGGCGAGCGACTCTTCGCAATCCTCGAAAATAAACCCCTCCGCGATGTACAGTACTTTCCACTCATGCGACCGAAGGAATAGAAAATAGAAGATAGAGAGTAGAGAATAGAAAATAGAAGGTAGAAATTGCCCACATT
>CAZNWG010000030.1:0-10858 GCA_964576905.1 uncultured Candidatus Saccharibacteria bacterium | reverse complement strand
GGTATTCAAGCAGCGACTGATATTATTGACGCTTTTCGTGCGACCGATGTAAATACAATGCTTAAAACATTTGATAAAGCACTCGCACACAATTCTTTTGGAACACAAGAAATTCGTGAGCAATTGACGCAACGCGCACAAGGGTTGCTCCAAGACCCAAAGGTGTCTGAGGAATTGAAAAAACAACTTGCGACTCGTGTTGAGCAAGAATTACTCAAGGAGAATGAAGAAAAGCCAGGTGATGCACGCATCGAAGTCTTCATTGGGTCATTTTATCGGATGATTGGTGACCTCGATAAATCAATCGAACATTACAATACCGCACGAACGCTTTCACCAAAAAAGCAAATTATCATTTTCGAGCAGGGATTTGTACACTTGCAGAAGCAAGAATTCGACAAGGCGCTTGGACTCTTTAAAGAGGCATACGATCTCGGTCCGCAATTTATGGAATCGCGTGTGCTCTATGCAACTGCAGCGATGTATGCAGGAAAGAAAGATCTCGTGAATGAGCTCATCGCAACCGAAGATGCAAAAAAAGCATTCGCGCTTAACGACACCGCACTTCAAGCAACGTACAGTGCGAAAGAGTACGCAATGCTTATTGAAATGCTCAATGTGCGTATTGCAGAAAATCCTGATGTAGCACAAAATCGAGCGAGCTTGGCCTTTGTGTATAACGAAATGGGTGATATGCAAAATGCAATAGCAACGCTCCAAAAAGCCGGTGAAGATATTCCTGCATTTAAAGCAGAGGCAGACAGTTATATTCAAACTATGGTGGCGCAGAGTCTTGGTGTACAGAAATCGCCAACAGTATCGGTGGAATAGATATTGCAACTCTTATTTTGAGCGGTATACTATACGGGTGAGTGCATGGAGCACTTCAACATGAAAGTCTAACAAAGAAGTCCTCGGGGTGGGGACTTTTTTGTTTGTGACGGCGTGCTGATGTGTGTATACTAGGGTGTAGCTTGTCCTTTGATACGGCTAGTGGCGGCACTCACAATATTAGACTTTCATATAATTTGGAGCTTCGCACCCACTGGCCTTATCAGACGATAAGCTTTTTTATTGTCACTTTGACTCTCTATGACATGTCCTTCATACGTTAGAACACAGGTTATCCTTGCACCATATACCACACTTGGTGTCGGTGGTCTTGCTGATTTTTTTGTTGAAATTCATACTCTGGATGAATTACGTGAAGCAGTGACGTGGGCAAAAAGTGAATTACTGCCAATTACGATACTCGGGAGTGGTTCAAATGTGCTCGTATACGAAGCTGGAGTGCGCGGTGTGGTCCTCCATATGGCAACTTCGGGAATTGCATACCATGAGGAAGGAGAGCACGTGTACGTGACTGCAGAGGCGGGAGTGTTGCTCGATGCACTCGTTGGTGAGGTGGTTGAAAAAGGATTATGGGGTCTTGAAAATTTGTCGCATATCCCAGGCACCGTAGGTGCTGTTCCTGTACAGAATGTGGGTGCGTATGGTGTTGAAGGTAAAGATGTCATAGAGCAGGTCACCGTCTACGATACAAAAGAAGATATCGTACGCATGTTTACCAATGAAGCATGTATGTTCGCGTATCGAGATTCGATATTTAAGCACTCTGAGGGTGCACACCTCGTGATTTTGTCAGTTACTTTTCGACTCACCCGTGTGCCCACGCCACACCTCACGTACCGAGATCTCGTCGTACATTTTGGAGATGGACGTGAACCGACGCTCAAGGAAATCCGAGAAGCGATTGTCGCTATTCGTACCAACAAACTTCCCGATTGGCATACCGTAGGAACGGCCGGTTCCTTCTTTAAGAATCCGATTATCTCTCCTCTGGAATATGAAGCGCTCGTTGCGCGCTATCCTGAGGTTCCGGGGTACCCCGAAGAGGACGGTCGTGTGAAGGTGCCACTTGGGTGGATACTCGATAAGGTGTGCGGTCTGAGTGGGTACCATGAGGGGAAGGTAGGACTCTATGAAAAGCAAGCGCTCGTGCTCGTATGCGAGCGAGGAGCAACCGCGCATGAGGTAGAATCGTTTGTGAAAAAAGTATGCGCACGTGTATATGAAGCAACAGGGATAGTGATTGAACAAGAAGTGCGCGTGTTGCAGTAAAAAATACGTGAAAAAAATTTTGTATAAATTTTTTTCACGTATTTTTTTATTGATGAGCACCACGCATACATCTTTTTATACGTAAAAATAATTTTTTATGTAAAAATAAAAAAAATTTCATACAAAATATTTTTTTTATGAAATTTTTTGTACTTATCCACACAATTTTTATTTTTTTTCTTGTGCATTTTTTTTAATGAATGATAATTACATGTAAGCAGACATTCTCTTTGCACATTGCTCTTTGAAAAGGGAATAATGCGGTCGAAAAGTTATTGGGTAATTTTCAAAACTAATATCATGCCAGCAGCAAAAAAGAAGGCAGCTCCTAAGAAGGCAGCAGCAAAGAAGGCAGCTCCAAAGAAGACCGCAAAGAAGGCAGCAAAGCGCAAATAACTTTTCGCAAAGCTCCTTACAGAGAAACCACCACCCGCACGGGTGGTGGTTTCGTATGTATCTGCACAGAGCTGTATTCTATGGTATGCTAATCACTCAAATTTACATTATATGTCATTTCTTGATCGTCTTTTTGGACCCACGTATGAAAAGGAGTTAAAGCAAATAACCCCGACAATTAGCGCTATAAATGCAATTGAAACTGAATTAACAGAGCTTACTGATATAGAAATTCGTGCACAGGCAGACCTTCTGCGCGACGAGGTGGTAAATGGAAAAACGCTCGATGAAGCGCTTCCTCGCGCATTTGCACTTGTGCGTGAATCTGCAAAACGTACACTCGGTCAACGACACTATGATGAGCAACTCATCGGGGGTGTCATACTGCATCGCGGAATGATTACAGAGATGCGCACTGGTGAAGGAAAGACGCTTGTAGGTACGTTGCCTGCATTTTTGAATGCACTCAACGGACGTGGTGTGCACGTTATTACCGTCAATGATTATCTTGCACGTCGCGACGCTGTATGGATGGGGCAGGTGTATGCATTCCTCGGTATGAGTGTTGGTGTTATCAATCAAACAGGTTCGTATCTCTATGATGCAATGCAGAGTATTTCTGATGATGCAACACGTGATACACAGGGCGCATATAAAATTGTATATGACTACCTTCGCCCGTGTACACGCAAAGAGGCGTATGAAGCAGACATCACCTATGGTACCAACAATGAATATGGTTTTGATTACTTGCGTGACAATATCGAGTTTGAGGTACAGAACCTCCGTCAGCGTGAACACACATACGCCATCATCGACGAAGTGGACTCCATTCTCATTGATGAGGCGCGCACACCGCTTATTATTTCTGCACCCGCGCAGGATTCGGAAAATCTCTATACCATTTTTTCACAAATTGCATCACGTCTCAATCCTCTGACCGACTATGTTATTGATGAAAAACTGAAGAGCGCAACACTTACCGATAGCGGTATTGAAGAAGCGGAAAAGATGCTCGGCATTGGCAACATCTATACCGACAAGGGAATTAAGTATGTGCATCACCTTGAAACTGCGGTTCGAGCGCGCGCACTCTACAGTCGGGACAAGGAGTATGTGGTGAAAGACAATGAGGTGGTCATTGTGGACGAATTCACCGGTCGTCTGCAACCGGGACGGCGATGGTCTGATGGGCTCCACCAGGCGATAGAAGCAAAAGAGGGAGTGACCATTCAGCAGGAGTCACGTACGTACGCATCGATTACCTTCCAAAACTACTTTCGCATGTACGACAAGCTCGCGGGCATGACCGGTACGGCGATTACTTCCCAAGAGGAGTTCTATTCGGTGTATAAACTTGATGTCATCCCCGTACCGACGCACAACCCTATCCATCGTACCGATCACAATGACCTCATCTTTCAGACAGAGAAAGGAAAGATTACTGCCATCATTCGTAAGGTGAAGGAGGTACATGAAAAGGGTCAGCCAATTTTGATTGGTACCGCTTCAATTGATAAAAACGAGATGTTGAGTGCGGCACTCACACAAGCGGGAGTGGTACACGAAATGCTCAATGCAAAAAATCATGAACGTGAAGGAGAGATTATCGCAGATGCTGGCAAAAAAGGAAAAGTAACACTCGCGACCAACATGGCTGGACGTGGTGTCGATATTAAGCTCGGAG
Organism: uncultured Candidatus Saccharibacteria bacterium; assembly: GCA_964576905.1. GTDB lineage: Bacteria > Patescibacteriota > Minisyncoccia > Phycocordibacterales > UBA918 > Damh-18. Next base: position 6,654 of record CAZNWG010000030.1, on the reverse strand, counting down.
GAACAAATGCAACACGGGAAGAAGCCGAAGTTATCAAATCACTCGGAGGGCTCTTTGTGTTGGGTACAGAGCGTCATGAGGCACGCCGTATCGACAATCAGTTGCGTGGACGTGCTGGCCGTCAGGGTGACCCAGGGGAGACGCAGTTCTATGTATCCATGGATGACTCACTCATGCGTGTTTTTGCAGGTGATGTGGTAAAGAATATGATGGGACGATTTGGTATTCCCGAAGACCAACCGATTGAGAATGGAATGATAACGAGTTCTCTCGAATCAGCACAGAAAAAAATTGAGGGCTTCCACTTCGATTCACGCAAACACGTGCTCGCGTATGATGATGTGCTCAACAAACAACGTGCAATCATATACACACGACGTCGAAAGCTTCTCCTCGGCACTATAGATGATGTCAAAGATCTTACACAAGAGCTTATAGGTGCGGTCCCCGAAATAGAAGGTGAGATTGAAAAACGTGTTGCCGAGCATGGTGAGGAAAACTGGTATCAGGTGATGCGCAAACTCATGTTGCAGGTGAATGATGTCCTCTGGGTAGAACACCTTGAAGTGATGCAACACACTCGCTCGAGTGTGGGACTTCGCGCGTACGGTCAACAAGATCCACTCATTGAATATCGCAAGGAGGCGGTGCGACTCTTTAGGGAGATGCAGGAGGCGGCACAACACCGTATCGCTGAGCTTATCCCTACCGTGCGCATTGAAGCGGTAGAGAAGGAGGAAGAGGCACTTAAGAAGGCACAGGCACGTATTGCACTCGCAGGGGGAAGTAGTGAGGCAGTACAAGCACGTGAAGCCACAGCACACACACCAATCCGTAAAGGGGAACACCATGAGCGCAATGAATTGGTAACCATCACAAATGGCACCGATACAGAAACACTGAAATTCAAGAAGGCTGAACCACTTATTGCAAGCGGTGAATGGCACATTGTAGCGAGATAGGGAACGGTGAAAAAGACGCACGTTGCCTTTGGCAACGTGCGTCTTTTGTATAGATTTCTTATGGATGATACAATATTTGTATATGCACTTCTTTATGCGTCTTTTTATCACCACCGCGGCATTCCTCATTGTGTCGTATGTGGTGCCAGGAATTGAGGTGACGGGGTGGGTCCCTGCGCTCATCGCTGGAGTTTTTCTTATTATCCTCAACACCATCGTTCGCCCGATACTCGTCATACTCACGCTACCAATAACGATTATGACGTTGGGGCTCTTTCTCCTGGTTATCAATGCATCGATGCTCATCTTCGTGGGGTCATTTGTCGAGGGTGTGCACATCGCTAATTTTTGGAGTGCGCTTCTCGGTTCAGTACTCATGAGTATTATCAGTGCTTTTGCAAACAAACGCTTCTAGAGCGTGGTCTTCTTCAGCCTCTCGTATTGGAGAGTTCATGGATAGGTTCTAAATCGACTGTAGCATCTCATCTGCACCGTTGTCTCTTGTCACTGGAATATTCACCATAGACTCACGTACAGTGAGCTCGTCTTTTGCTTAGTCCGAAAATCTCAGCTTGCAAATGAGGTCATTTTGTGTTCTTATAGCTGTACTATGTTTGTAGATGAACTCACACTAACAGCAAAAGCCGGCAACGGAGGCAATGGCGTTGTGCGCTGGCGTCGCGAGAAATTTATACCTTTTGGTGGTCCTGCAGGAGGCAACGGTGGGCGTGGCGGGAGTGTGTATTTGCGCGCTGTCCGCGATTTGGGAATGCTCGCCAAGTACACCGGAATCAAAGAATTCGGCGCTCAGAATGGTGAACCTGGAGAGAAACGAAGTCGGTACGGCAAGGACGGTGAAGACCTCGTTATCGATGTTCCTTTGGGGGCTACCGTGACTGAACGTGAGCGTGGACGTGTGTATACCTTTACGGAAGAGGGTCAGACCCACTGTGTGCTCAAAGGTGGGCGTGGGGGTCTCGGCAACGAGCACTTTAAGTCGGCGACAAATCGCACACCTGATGTAGCAACGCTCGGCAAAAAGGGTGAGTCGGGAACTTTTGATATCGTACTCTCACTCATTGTCGATGTTGGACTCGTTGGTTTTCCAAATGCAGGGAAGAGCACACTCCTCAATGCGCTTACCAATGCACATGCGAAAGTAGATTCGTACCCGTTCACGACAGTAGAACCGCACCTCGGCGAGCTGTTCGGCTTCATCATCGCAGACATCCCTGGGCTCATTGAGGGGGCTTCGGAGGGTAAGGGACTCGGGCACAAATTTCTTCGCCACATTGAGCGGACAAAGATGATTCTTCACTGTATCTCATTTGAGAGTACCGACATGGTTGCAACATATACAAGTATTCGACATGAGCTTGAACGTTTCAACCAAACACTCCTCAAAAAAGAAGAATGGATTATTCTCACCAAGTCAGACCTTGTTGACGACAGTGTCATAGAGAAGACAGCGTCACTCTTCCACCAGGAGGGGATACAGCACGTATATGCAGTATCAGGAGAGCTTGGGGTTGGGGTCAAAGAGCTTAGCGACGCACTCACGCAACACCTCCGTACAAACAAAAATACTACTGCTACCACCGCGACTGATTACACAGAGTAGCAACAACAGAGTACGTGGACGCTACGTAAAGCTACATAAAAAACACGAAACACAATTTTGTCAATACTTTGTTGCGTTAAAGTATGGCTTAAATTGTATTTATTTTGAAACTATTGTGTAAGGCATAAAGCACAACAAACTGTGCAGGTGCAGTCTTTGACGAAATTGTATTTCGTGTTTTTATTGCTTGTCGATTTTCGTGTTGGACGGTACTATACAGAGCTGAATTCATCAAAAAACCACTTGCAAATATGAAAACATACACACCAACCATAGGACTTGAAATACATGCCGAACTCAAAACAACAACAAAAATGTTTTGTGATTCAAAAAATGATCCACACCACGGAGACCCAAACACATACATATGCCCAATCTGTATGGGACATCCAGGGACACTCCCCGTTATTAATAAAAAAGCAGTACAGCATGTCCTCACTGTTGGATATGCACTCAAAGGAACTCTTGCATCCTATACTGAGTTTGATAGAAAAAATTATTTTTATCCTGACATTCCGAAGGGGTATCAAATAAGTCAGTATGCATATCCACTCGTGAAGGGCGGTACCTTGAATGATATTGCTATCACGCGTGTTCATCTTGAAGAGGATACTGCTCGCTCTCTCCATGACCAAGGAGAGGGAAGTATTATTGATTTCAATCGCGCAGGAGTTCCACTTATGGAACTCGTCACTGAGCCTGTTATTCATGATGCAAAAACTGCAGGAAATTTTGCACGTGAGTTGCAACTCCTCCTCCGTACGCTCGGTGTCTCCGATGCAAACATGGAGAAGGGCGAGATGCGTGTCGAAGCAAATATCTCAGTGAGTCCGGATGATACGTTTGGTACAAAAGTGGAAGTAAAAAATCTCAACTCATTTAAGTCAGTAGAAGGTGCGATTGCTTTTGAAATTAAACGACAGATAGATGCGCTCGAGAGAGGAGAAAAACTTATACAAGAAACTCGCGGTTGGGACGAAATTAAAGGGAAGACATTCTCACAGAGAGTGAAGGAGTCTGCAAATGATTACCGTTATTTCCCCGACCCAGATTTGCCCAAGCTGAACATACAGTTATCAGAAGATCTCAAAGAGTCACGGATACATGAAAATGCTCCAGAATTACCTATAGAAAAGCGCGAAAAATATGGAAATCTTGGTCTAACGAGAGAACAGATTGAAATAATAATTGCAGATCGCGCAATCGATTCATTTTTTAAAAGTGCCGTCGGCTTTGCAAATGATGAAGTCGACACATCACGTTTGATTGCGAATTATCTTGTAACAGATGTTTTACCGCAACTTTCTTCATCAAATGCACTCAAGGATCTCCATATAGAGATGTTTGTTGCGCTCATGCACCTTTTGCGAGATGGAAAAATCACTTCTCGTGTTGCAAAAGACATACTTCTCATCGTAATCCGAGATGGAGTAGATCCACTTGTGTATGCTACAGAAAATGGACTTCTGCAAAATAGTTCGAGCGAGGATCTTCAGCAGATTATTGTACAAGTTGTATCCGAGAACCCGAGTGTTGTAGAGGAATATCGGGCAGGGAAAGAGACAGCGATTCAGTTTTTAGTGGGACAGGGTATGAAGCTTTCGAAGGGCTCCGCAAATCCAAAGGTGCTTCTCGAACTTTTCAAAAATCAACTCGCCTAGGTTTTTGTATTCAACTTGTGTAGACGATATACACGGCTATTCGCTATGCAAGTAGCCGTGTACACGTGTATACTAGTATGTATATGGAAGTTCTTGTTCTCGATGGGAAGAGTTATGTAAAGGCGTCTAAAGCCGCAAAGGAACTTGGTTATGCCACAGACTACGTCGGTCAGCTCTGCCGTAGCGGAAAAGTTGATGCGCACCTCATTGGACGTACGTGGTATGTCAACCAAGAAGAGTTGGGTACTCATAAGGTTGAGAAAAAAAGAATGTCTCGTGTAAAGGCCCGTGAATACGCAAAGAAGACAATTGAGGAACACCGTCAGAAAAATGCAAAAACTCGAAATGTCTATACAAATATAGCGATTCAATATGGCACTGACGAAGAACCACTCATTCCAAAAGTTGAAAAACATCTCGTCATTAAGACTGAAAAACCAAAGAGAGCTGATACGCGTGTTCGAGAAGAGAAGGGCGATGACATGGTCCTTGAGAACGAAGGAGAGGAAGTAATTATGTCTGGAGCGCTCAACGTCGTCGACGTAACTGATGGTCCAATTGACGATGAAACAGTCATACTTCATCCGAGCGATGTTGTCATCAGTAGCGATAGGAACAGTGAGACCCGCAACAAAAAAACCACCGAAGATAAACCAAAAGGAATTAACCTTGAGGAAATAGCACACACTCCCCGTAAATCCTTTGTAGAACGCCTTGAAGAGACGCACGCAACACTACCAAGTACGGACACAGAAGAGAGTATAGCAGTTACAACAGAGGTAGTTACAGATGAAGCTGAAGCGGGTATCTCCAATGTATCAGAGCGAAGCGATATCACCAGAACGACCAGTGCGCTCATTATTTTGATCGTCTACCTGATTGCATCGATTGCGCTTACCCTTGTACGAACAACTAGCTATGTGCCAAATGGTATGGGCTCCATGGATATTCACACAACCTACGAATTCCATATAAAGGAAACAATCAATCAGATCCTATTAAAAATATAACTATATCGGATAAACGATATAGCTATATTTTTAAATACAAAATTGATTTTAGATTTAAATAATATCTCTGTACAGATGCTTTTCATTCTTAGGAAATGAATAAGTCATGTTGATTTGCTAAGTCAGAATTTTAGCAATCACGTGCATTTATAATTTTGAAACGAAATCATAACAGAATACTTATTTTCTCATTTTAATTTTTGAGTTGGTTTTCTTATTTTGCATTGATAGAAAAATCAAAAATGAACACAAAATTTTATGTGAGCGCCATCAACGAGTGGTGTATTTTTTTGATCCGAGATTGCTTAATTTTTCACAAAAGTTATACCCATCAATTTCGTTCTAAATGAAGTAAAAAACATATAAAATGTAAGTACATTTTAGTTTTTTATTCATGACGAGTGTCCTAACCATTGACGGGAAAGAATACGTACCAGCGACTGTCGCGGGAAAGCACTTTGGGTACACGAAAGACTACCTCTTGATGCTCATCAAGCAAGGTCACATTGAGGGTCAAAAAATTGGGAACAAGTGGTATGTAAATATCCCATCAGCAGAAAAGCATTTTCGTGTTGCACGTGAGAAGCGAGAGGTGCGTCGAAAGGAAATTAGTTTGGAACGCAAAGCGGAACTCCGTGTCCATGCACGCTTGCACACTTCACAGAAAAAATCTTCAAAAAAAAGTTCATACACTAATGCACCGCTTAAAATACTCGCGGTGCTTGTAGTGACTCTCTTTCTCTCCGCCTCTGCAACGAGTGTTGTTGGAATACATGCACAGCAAGCGTCCCTTCGTGAAAGTACGTATGGTTTTTTTGAAGGAATTGCACGGTCCCTCTTTTCCTTTTTTTCACCAGAACCAACAGTGCACGTTATTGAACGAACAGAGTTACCTTCCATAAGCTCAACTACCATTGAAGAAGAATCACTGAGCGCATCTGTGGTTGGTACCACTACTCATACGTCGATTATTGTCGCGCCTGATGAAGTATTTACCGCGACGACAGTCGAAGCAATTCAAGATTCATTCTCAGATCCGGTCAAGGTCTCTGTTGACTCTGAGAATCCAAATACCGGCATCATTACACCGGTCTTCAAGGATGGTAAACACGGAGAGGATTATCGATTCCTTATGGTTCCCGTCACAAAGCCCGCGACGACCACATAAACACTATGCGTATTATTCATGCACAACAGCATAACGTTCTTACATTCACCACGCTTGTGGGTATCGTGTTTGTGGCTTTGTTTGCACTGATTCGCGTTACTGATGCTGCCCCGAACTATCAAATCAACTACCAAGGGAAGCTGACCAACGCTGCAAACGTAGCGGTAGCGGATGGTACGTACAACATGCGCTTCTGGCTCCTCACCTCACAGAGTATTGCAACGACGAGCGC
>CAZNWG010000029.1:0-11374 GCA_964576905.1 uncultured Candidatus Saccharibacteria bacterium | reverse complement strand
GGCGGATACAAAGTGTCGGGTGGTCTTCACGGTGTGGGTGCATCGGTGGTAAATGCGCTCTCCACACATATGATTGCTGAAGTGCATCGTGATGGCGGATATCACATACAGGAGTACACCATCGGTAAGCCGAAGGCAAAGGTGAAAAAAGTAAGTACATCAAAACTCCAGGGCACCATTATTACCTTTCGAGCTGACCCCACTATTTTTCAAGAAATAAAATACGATTGGAAGCGTATCGTCGGGCACCTTCGCCAGCAAGCATACCTCGTGAAGAGTATGCGTCTTACTGTTATTGATGCGCGCCCCTCTGAAGAAGAAGCAAAGGACATGGGCGAGAAGGATATTCAAAAGTTTCTCGCTATGCTTGCGGGGAAGCAGTATCTCGCTGACGAACACCTCGATGTGCCCCACACACACTTTTTCTTTGAGGGAGGCCTCCGTTCACTCGTTGCGTTCAACAACCAGTACCAGACACCGGTTCACAAAAACATCTTTTACATTGAAAAACTCAATGTTGATCCCGCGGTGCTCTCGGTCGAGGTTGCACTCCAGTATGTAGATGACATCACACCACGCATCAGCGCATTTGCGAACAATATCTACAACCTTGAGCAGGGTACCCACGTCACCGGCTTCAAGACCGCACTCACCCGTACGCTCAACAACTACGCCAAGAAAAACAATTTTTTCAAAGAAAAAGATGGTGTATTTACCGGAGACGATGTCCTTGAGGGTATCACCGCTGTGGTATCGGTAAAGATGCCGGAGATACAGTTTGAAGGGCAGACAAAGGCAAAGCTTGGCTCTGTAGAGGCGCGTGGCGCCGTGGAAACAGTCTTTGGTGATGGGTTTAATGAATTCCTCGAAGAAAACCCCGATGACGCAAAGGCCATCATCAACAAGGTGGTGATTGCGGTAAAGGCGCGCAAGGCAGCAAAGGCAGCAAAGGACTCAGTGCTCCGTAAGGGTGCACTCGAGGGAATGACTCTCCCCGGTAAGCTTGCGGATTGTCAGACGAAGAGCGCGGATGAGTCAGAGATCTTCATTGTGGAGGGAGACTCTGCAGGTGGTTCCGCAAAGATGGGTCGCGATAGGCGCACACAGGCAATCCTGCCACTTCGAGGAAAAATCTTGAATGTGGAGCGTGCGCGACTCGATAAGATGCTCTCGTCAGAGCAGGTGAAGAACCTCGTGGTGGCGCTCGGTACCGCCATTGGGGATGTGTTTGACCTCGGCAAACTGCGCTACCACAAAATCATCATCGCAACCGACGCCGATGTGGATGGCGCGCACATTCGAACGCTCCTCCTTACACTTTTCTACCGCTACTTCCGTCCTATTATTGATGGTGGGTACCTCTACATTGCGCAACCACCGCTCTACAAGATACAGCGCGGTAAGGAGGTGATGTATGCATATTCAGATGAAGAAAAAAGAACACTTCTTGGCGCTGATGCGGAAATTGCAGAAACTGAATCCGATGAGGAGGATAATGAACCCAGTGGAGAAGCGGAAGAAAAGGAAGAAGTGGTGACAAAAAGTAAAAAGGTTCACATTCAGCGCTACAAAGGTCTTGGTGAAATGAACGCTGAAGAACTCTGGGAGACCACCATGAATCCCGCAAATCGCGTCCTGAAGCAGGTATCAATTATCGACGCGCTCGATGCCGATAAGGTGTTTGATATTTTGATGGGGACCGATGTCTCGAGTCGGAAGTCGTTTATACAATCGAACGCGCACATGGCCAACCTCGACGTGTAATGAAGGAAAGCACTTTGTCACCGCTTGTTGCATTTTGTTCATCGTACATTTGAGTACGCCTCACAAAATGCAACTGCGCGTTCCTTGTGCTTTCTCTCCATTCCGCGCCGAGGAGATTGGATTTTAGAGAATATCACATCGCACTCCTCGCATTTCCTTCGAAATAACACACCCAAGAGACCTCGACGTGTAATGAAGGGAAATGACGGACATCCGATGTCCGTCATATACGGATGTCCTAGCTTTGGTGGGTATACAAAAAAACCGGCGCCCCTGTGGGGGCGCCGGTTTTTTTGTGGTCAGTTTCAGTACCGTGTTTTGATTTACTCAACGACGACACTCTGCGAAGCTGTATTGTTTGAGACAGTCACATCTGCACCCTGCGGATACACGGTGGTAATGAAGGTTGCCTGTGTACCTGCAACACTATCGAGATAAAATCCGAGAGTGAACACGACGTGTGCTTGAGGTGCAAGTCCAGCTTGTACGGGTGATGTGTACACTTCGCCATTTGGGAAAATGGTCTTGAATGACCATGCACCGGATGTCTTCGTGCCCGCATTCAGTACGTCAAAACGAATTGCATTGTTTTTGACCGGATCATAAGATTGAGTATACGTGAAGACTCCATTCGTGAGAACACCGTTTCCGAGTACAGAGATGCGAAGATCGGGAGTTCCTGTTTCAACTGGTGCCGGTTTTGGAGTTGGGGTAACAGGTACAACCACGGGAGTTTCTGGTTCTCCTTCAGGCTTAACCTCGGGCTCAGGTTGTACAGGTTCAGGAGTCGTTTCATTCTCTGTGAGAGGAGGTTCAGTCTCAGTAACAGGTTCCTCTTTTGGAGTGTCAGTATTTTGTACGGGAATCGTTGCGTTTACCACGGTTATTTTGGTGGTGTTTTCGTTTATCGCGTCACTCGCTGCATTTTTGAATGAGACGGTGAGCGTCACATCGGTAAAACGCATTTCATCTGAGAGTGCAGTGAGGAAAAGACCATTCGCTTCTTTTGAGAGTGAGAGCTTTTCTTCGCAGCGCATCGGCACAGACGAACCGTCCGCGCTCCGTACTGAAAGTGAAACACCGTCTGCACACCCATAGGAGAATGTGTATTCACCGTCCGCGTGCATATCGGTCCAGCTAATCTGGAACGGCTCACTGGAATTCACAACTATTTTTTCTGTTGCGATACTGAGCTCTGTTGAAGGACGGTTGTAGAGATTGATACTCTCTGCAAGCGTTGCAAGGGAAGAGAAGCCCTCGGGTGCACGACGTGCCCCCTCTACGGTGATAAAGATTAAAAAGCCGATAGTGACGAGAAACCCGACTATCGCGAGTGTCTTCACCACAGCTCCCTTTAGAGTTTGTGTTTCATTCATATGTTGAGATGTTACCATGATATTATGGGTATGTCAAGCACAAGAAAACAATGATTTTTGAGGGTATTGACAAAAGCAATAAATACGGTATTATTGATGTATAATCATTTTTCTATTGCTATGACACCAGAACAGGAATTTGCACCATATAGTTCAAAAAGAGAGCGGAATATCGTCTTTTTCTTTGTGACCGTGGGTATCATTGCGCTCACCTATTCCATTTTCTATATCATAGATTTTCTTCCCGAAAAACCGGATACGACGACCGAGGCGCCAAAGGACGTGGTCATAGACAATGCGAGCATGAGTGCAGTACCCGAAACCGAAGTGCGTACCGACGAACCTGCGGTCGAGAACGTATCGGCTTCCGCAACCGCCTCAGAACGTAGGCCAGCAAACGTCTCTGCCTCGAACCAGTACCCCGTGCGCATCATCTTCGACGCACTCGATGGGCGTGAAGTCGCTGTGCTCAACCCAGAGTCATCATCGGTTACTGCGCTCGATTCAGCACTGCTCTCCGGCGTAGTGCGCCACCCAGACTCTGCTTCATTTAGAGAGGAGGGCACCATTTTCATTCTGGGGCACTCGAGCTATCTGCCGAATGTGAAAAATAAAAACTACCAGGCATTCAATGGTATTCAGAAAATGAAGTGGGGTGACACCATCCGTCTTCGTTCAAAAGACACCGAGTATCTATACAGTGTCGACCGCGTATACGAAACAAAAGCATCGGGAGCAGAGGTACAGATTCAACATGACGAGGCAAAACTCGTGCTCGCCACCTGCAACTCATTTGCGACCAAGGACGACCGCTTCATCGTAGAAGCGACACTGATTGACACGTATCCAATAGGAAGTGGCGCGCGCGAGAGCGCCCCCCACCGGCCCATTTTAAAAAAAATTTATTTAGGGGTATTATATAAGTATTGAATTATACCCCAGGTGGAGGGCGGGCACAACGCACAAAATGCCCAAAACACAACAGAAAATATAGTTCTTATCAGAATGTATTTTTTGTGTACTATACCCACTCCATAGTTCAGAGTTTAAATATGTTTACGTACCAGTCGCGTAGGTGAGCATATAGAGAGGTTTGAATTATAAAAATAAACTTATTACATTTATTATGAAAAAGCAGTATTCAATTGCGTACATCAGTGCAGTCATAGCGCTTCCAATCGCGCTTCTCTTCATTGTACCGGGTGTTGCAAAAACAAATGCGTACCAGTGGTATGACAGTGGTGCGTGGAGCGAGGATTATACACAAAATGAAGCAGAGTCTGATGGTGAGCATGAAGAAGACGAAGACACTTCTGGAGCAGATACCGCAGATAATGTATCGAATGAAAATGACGATGAAGGGTCATATGACACCGGTACACACGAGCAGTCTTCAGAAAATGAAGGCGATGAGTGGGATAATCATGACGATGATGCAAATACGGAAGATGACGACGCCTACTCAAATGATCGTAATGACAAGGAGTGGGGAAGTTATGTGTGGGGTACTGCACATACCTACTCATATTCGCACAATCATTACGATGGTTGTGGGCATGAGGATGAAGATGAAGACGACTGTGACGATGACTGTAACGACCATCAGGATGATTGTGGTGACGATTGTGATGATCATCACGACGAATGTGATGAAGAGTGTGATGATGACTACGACTGGTGCGACAATCACGACTGTAGCGAGCCAGAAGCTCCTACCTGTACGCTTACCGCAGACCCATCAGAATCATGGTGGTCTGGCGATGAAGTAATCCTCAACTGGGATACTGAATACGCAGATTCTGTTTCTATTACACACATTGGCGATGCATCACTTGATGGAAGTGAAGCGGTGTATGTCACAGAGACAATAACGTACGAACTCACCGCAACGGGTGCTGGTGGTACGGTTACATGTTCTGAAACAGTGACCGTGCATGAGCATGAAGATGAGAGTGTGAGCTGTGATGCGTTCACGGCAAGTGACCTGAACATCAACGAAGGTGATTCTGTAGAGCTCAACTGGAGCACCACAGGTGCAAGTTCTGTAGCGATTGATCAGGGTGTTGGTACTGTGGCTGTTGATGGAAGCACTCGCGTGTACCTCTACAAAGACACGACGTTCACACTCACCGCACGTGACGGCGATATTGTAGACACGTGTGCAATCGCGGTTACCGTAGATGAGCACAATGATACCAATGAAGTGAGCTGTGACGCATTTACCGTAAGTGATGCAAATATTTCGAGAGGAGATGAGGTTACCTTACAGTGGAATACTTCAAACGCAGATGAGGTTACCATCGATCAGGGAGTCGGTACTGTTGTGGAAGATGGCACAAAGAAAGTGACGGTCAATAGTGACACCACATTTACACTTACCGCAAAGGATGGTTCAAAAACCGATACCTGTACCGTGAATGTTGATGTGAAATCAAGTGGCGGTGGTGGCGGTGGCAGTAGTAGCAAGAAGCCACAGTGCGAGTTCACCATTTCAGACAACGCGATTAGCACTGGCCAGAATGTCATTCTCTCATGGGTAAATAAGTACGCGGATCGTATGGTACTCAAGGAAGGGACGAAGACACTCGTCGACACCAAGAAAGATAAGGATGTGGATGAGGATAAGGATGATATGACCGTAAGCCCGGACAAATCAACCACGTACACGCTTGAGGTATACAACGGAAGCAAGAAGAATACTTGTGAGCTCAGTGTTGAGGTAGGTAAGAAGGGGAAGGTAGAGGGTATTTCACTCTCGCAGGTCCCGTACACCGGCTTTGACGCAGGTCCAATGCTCACCGCACTCTTCTATGGTGCAATCGTCCTCTGGGGATTGGTCATCGGATACGTGCTTGTACTAAAAAAAAAGAGCCGAGCGCTCTCAAAGTAACCGCTGGAGAAGTTTCTGAAGTAGTGACTCCGACCACCTCTTCCTATGCCGTTGTAGAAGCAGTTTCTGCAGTCGCAGAAATGCCCGAAATAACGGTAGATGAAGAAGAATTTCGCTCTCTTGAAACACATGCACACATTCATCGCACACTCATATCGAGTGACGCACTCCGTCTCATTATGAGCGAAGAGGGCGGTGTTGCGGAGCATATGGGTACGCTCGATAGAGTTATCGACCTCGCACAGCGAAACTATCCAAGTGAGAATGAATGGATGGTGCTCAACAAAGAGCGTGTCATGTCACTCCTTGCGTAAGCGGATAGACAATAGAACAAGAAATAATAAAAAATAGATAAACAAATATCAAAACCACCGTGACTTTCGTCGCGGTGTTTTTGATCCATACGCCTCCGTTGACAGTATGACATACATTGTATATCATACCTATTGATGAAGCATTTTGACTGGAATGAAACAAAGAACGTGTGGCTCATCGAGAATCGTGGCATTTCCTTTGAACTCCTTGTTGAAATTATTCAGAGTGAAGCGTATCTGGATATTGTTGAGAATCATCCACCGTACGAACACCAACGAGTATTTATAGTTGCCATTGATGAATATGTATACCGCGTGCCGTTTGTAGAAGATGATGAAAAGGTTTTTCTCAAGACAGCATATCCAAGTAGGAAAGAAACAAAAAAATATTTAAACAAATAAATTATGAAAAAAGATCCATTTGCACTAACAAAAGAAGAACAGGAGATTGAAAACGCGATTGAGCATGGTGCATATTCTTCAGTTCCTAATCTCGCTGAAGAAAAAAAGCGATATGCGCAGATAGCACAGAACACCTTTGCACGAAACAAGATGATCACGCTTCGCATCTCCGAGCGCAATCTGCTCCGTGTGAAGGCAGCCGCCGCGCGTGAAGGACTTTCGTACCAAACATTCATCACTTCACTGATCCAGAAGAATGTGTGAAGACACTTTTTGTGTAAGACAATAAATAATAAAAAATAGATAAACAAATAACAAAACCACCGTGACTTTCGTCGCGGTGGTTTTGTGTAATCATTTATTGTTTATGTTTTACGATTTATTATCTACTAATCTACAACACCTTCGCCTCAATCTCCGCGAGGAGGTGGTTGCCGAGCTTGTCGAGTGTTATTTGTTTCGCTTCGCCCTTTCGTGACTCGAGGGTCACATTCTTGTCAGCAATCTCCGCGTCACCGACGACCGCGAAGTAGGGAAGTCGGTCTGTCTTTGCAGAGCGAATGCGCTTCCCGAGGGACTCGTTCGTATCGTCGAGCGTAGCGCGTATGCCGACTGCCTTGAGCTCTTCGTACACGTGCTGTGCGTACGCGTGGTGTGCCTCAGCGACGGGTATGATGCGTATCTGCTCCGGTGAGAGCCAGACGGGGAAGTTACCACCCAAGTGCTCGATGAGAACGGCCGTAAAACGCTCTATAGAGCCCATAATGGCACAGTGAATCATCACAATGCGCTCTTTCTCTCCGTGCTCGTTCGTACAGGTCAAATCGAAGCGCTCGGGGAGGTTCATGTCGAGCTGGATGGTGGCCACCTGGTGCTCGCGCCCGAGTGAGTCCTTTGCCATGAAGTCGAGCTTCGGGCCATACATGGCAGCTTCTCCGGGCGCTTCAAAGTAGTCTGCGTTTCGCTCCTTCGCAATCTCACGGAGCGCGTTCTCCGCGTTCTCCCAAATTTCCTTCGTCCCGAGGTAGCTCTCAAACTTTGTCGGCTCGTGGAAGGAGAGTCGTACGCGGAGGTTGAACCCGAACGTCTTGTAGAAGGAATCAATGATGTCCCACACCTTGAAGAACTCACCCTTCACCTGCTTGTGTCGGCAGAAGACGTGTGAGTCATCTTGGGTGATAGAGAGCACGCGCGTGAGTCCTCCGAGCTCACCCGATTGCTCATCACGGTACACCATAGTGGTCTCTGCGTAGCGCTGAGGCATCTCGCGGTAGCTGTGCGGGTGACGGTCAAATATCTGTGTGTGGTGCGGGCAGTTCATGGGCTTCAGCGCGTACTCCTTTCCCTCACGGGTCGTGATGCGAAAGAGCTCATCGGCAAACTTTTCCCAGTGTCCGGAGGTCATGTAGAGGTCCTTCTTGGTGATGTGGGGAATCGTCACGCGCGAGTAGCCGTGCTTTGCGCGGAGTTGCCAGATGTACTCGTCGAGGAGTGTGCGCACCATGGTACCCTTGGGGGTCCAGAGGGGAAGACCCGGGCCGACGAGCTCGGAGAAGGTAAAAAGGTCCATTTCTCGGCCTAGTTTGCGGTGGTCACGCTTCTTTGCTTCCTCAACATCTGCGAGGTACTTGACTAAATCGTCTTTCGTGTCAAAAGCGAGACCGTAAATGCGCGTGAGCATCGGATTCTTCTCGTCGCCACGCCAGTACGCTCCCGCGAGAGAAGCGAGTTTGAAGGAGTCTGGAGCGATGTCGCGCGCGGGTGACTCCGTGTGCCCACCTCGGCAGAGGTCGGTGAACTCACTTTTGCCCTCGCCTATGGTGTAGAGGGTGATTGTCTCACCATTTTTCTCGAGATCATTGATGAGCTCACACTTGTACGGATTGTTTTTGAAGACCGCGCGCGCTTCGTCGGGAGTCACTACACGATGTGAAAACGACTTCCACGAGGAGAGCATTTTTTTCATCGACTTCTCAATCTCCTTGAGCTCATCATCCTTGGGCACCGCACCCTCACTGAAGTCGAAGTCGTAGTAGAAGCCGTTCTCGATAGCGGGACCGATGGTCGGCTTCGCGTGGGGGAAGTGTTCGCGCACCGCGGTGGCGAGGAGGTGGGCGAGCGTGTGTCGCTTTTCTTCAATGTGCTTTTCCATAATTTTGATAGTTAAGGTGTATAAATAAAAAACGTCCGAGTAAAGGTGCGACACAGGATGTCACATCTTTACTCGGACGATTTTTGCATTCCTGCAAACCGCGGTTCCACCGAGTTTCCGGAAACTCATTTTTGAGCTCCGACTCTCACTACTCAGATTAGGTACCCATACATATGAGTGCGTCCCAAGGGACTGGCGGTTGGTAGTCGCCACAACTTCTGATTGCACTATGGTAGCGTGTCTACACTCAATGTCAAATTGGAGCACGGAGCAGAGTGGAGGGGAACTGGTCTGGAGAATTGAAGAGTGTAAAATACACACACAAAACACTCCAGAGGAAGGAGTACCGAGAGGTATAGAGAGGAAGAGTTTTAGGAGAATATCTTCACTCCACATTACTCTCTCACGAACCTCATGTGACAAAAGTAAAGGAGCTCACTTTCAAAGAAAGTGAGCTCCTTTACTTTCTCGACTATCCGAGATAACTATATATTGCAATGTGTATAGCCGAGTACTTCCTTACGCATACTCTGACAGACCTAACTCAAAGTTCAAATCACAATTCAGTTTTATCCAATCTGAGCGGTACCAAAAACCGCATTCCATGATCTTTGAAAATGGCCGACATCGTAAATCCAACATCAAAACGAGGACATCGGATGTCTTAGTTTTTTATTGCGCTCTCCTTCTGTTATAAAGGATTCCCTTGCTAAGTAATAGAGATCACACGTTATTAATCGTTCTTGTGGTACTTAAAAATATGATATACTCATAATTATGAAAAAAGAAGTATCACAAGTAAAAAAAGTATCAGTGAAGAAGACGGATCCCTCTGATCCACATACTGAAGAAATAAAGCGCTATATTGGTGCAGTGACAGAAAATTTTCAGCACCAGGTATCCGCAATTGCAGAGCAATTTCTCGGCCTCAATGAGAAACTTGATGCTCATACTGAAATACTCAATAGTCATACTGAAATGCTCAACACTCACACAGAAATGATAGGACATCTCATGGTTGATATGGAGGATGTGAAGATAGGCCTACAACAAAAGGTAAGTCGCGATGAGTTCAACAAACTCGAGTCACGGCTCGTATCACTCGAGGCAATCGTACTTTCTGGGCGTGCTACGGGTGCACATACCTCGAAATCGAAATAGATCAACAGTAGCTATTTACCCGAGATACTCATATTTATCAAGCTCAATGAGCATGAGTAGGGGTATGTATTTGGCATCGTATACTGCTACATTAAGTGGATAGACGGAGTCGGCAATGAGACGAGGACATCCATTGCTCTCGTTTTTAGCTGTCAAGGTTTTTCTTCAGTAATTTGATTCAGTGAAAAATTGATGGCCGACATCGTAAGTCGGCCATCAAAGAACGAGGACATCCGATGTCCTCGTTCTTTGAAGTTGAAACTGTACAGTCTGCTTGGCTTGAGTTGTTTGCAAATCTTGAGAAGTTATCCACGCAAAAAAATCTGTTTTGCTTCATATTCTCGATACAATATATGTATTCATACATGCAACAGAGTAATGCGACAGTGAGTACCATTCGCGCGAGGTTCTTTTTGGAACGGATTGTTTTTTTTCTATCTGGGTATCTTTCTCATGTAACTACCCTTCAGAACAGAAAGGTTTCAACACTCATCGCGTTTGGATTTTTTTTGATACTCGCGTGCGTTCCATCGGCAAAAGCCGAAGCATCAATTCAGTTTGTCGGATCGACCACCGCTTCGGGAACGAACACCGCGTACAGCATGTCGCTCACCTCACTCACCGGAGGCATCGGGAGCGCTCCCGCACAGAATGACATTATCATCGTGACGAACACATTCAACGGTATCGCAAATGGCAACCCCGGGGTTGCGAGTGTCGGCTATACTGAAGTAGCTGATCTCTATGTAAACGACACCAATGACGTCAATACTTCAGTAAGTTATATTTTCGCTACTTCAACTCCTGCTACATCAGTCACCTGTAACCCAAGTGCTAATAGTGCGAGTTCGTCGGTGTGTACCGCAATGGTTTTTCGAGGGGTGGACAGGGCGAATCCTATGGATGTCACAGCGACGACAACAGCTTCCGTTCAGAATAATGAAGATATTGATTGTCCCGTTATAACACCGGTGACTACCGGCGCGTATGTGGTATGTGCCGGTGGTGCGGTAGGCGCATCGGTAAGTGCCGCATTTGCAACAATCTCGGGATATACACATCAATACAAGCAGGATGATGTGGGGGGTGCCGCAGCTTCAGTAGTGGCGTACAAAGCGTGGACTTCAGGTGCAGAAAATCCGGCTGCTTTTGTCTTAAACATGGGAACAACAGCTCAAAACTCCTGGGCGGCAGTCACCATGGCGCTCCGACCCGCGGCAATCTACATTTCGGGAACCCTCTTCTCCGACGAGGGGGTGACCGCCATCACCGCGCCGAAGACCATCGCACTCGCGGTGGGTACCGGTACCTCGCC
>CAZNWG010000028.1:9180-11497 GCA_964576905.1 uncultured Candidatus Saccharibacteria bacterium | reverse complement strand
GACCCACTGTGGTATAGAGGTACCGGCACGAAGCTCAAAGAGGTACTCGAAACCACGGAGACTCTCCGAGTGCTTTCAAACACCACCGAACTCACCGTGACCGGAGGGCTCGAGGTGCCGAAACTCAACATCGGCGATTACACCGGTATGCAAAACAAGGGTGGTACCTTCCCCATCGGTGAGGTATTCACCGAGGCGAAGGAATTGAGCAAAATGAATGGCTCACTCATGGTGTACGCGTACGCCGACACCGACTACCACACCGCGATGTACGAACCGTTTCGTATTGATATCAAAGATGGCATCGTGACGTCGTGGGACACGTCTGCACCAGAATCATTTTCAAACATTGTTGCGCTCGTAGAGAGTAACGAACGCGCAATTATTCGTGAGATTGGCTTTGGGCTCAACCGCGCCATTACGCGTGAGCACTACCTCAAAGACATCACTGCCTTTGAGCGCATCCTCGGACTTCACTTTTCGCTCGGTGAAAAGCATACCGTGTATAAAAAAGAGGGAATCACCGCAGACAAAACGCGCTTCCACGTCGACCTCTTCCCCGAGGTGACTCAGGTGTACGCCGATGATGTGCTCATTTTTGAGAACGGCACGTTTCTGCTCTAATCACGCTACGTCTAAACAGAAAAATTTTTGTGTTGGAGGTACACAATGACAAATGCGAGTGCGACAAAAAATGCACCCATGACAAACGGTGAGGAAATGCCGAGTATCCCAGACATGAGGCCTGCGGTGAGCGGTGCAATGGTCTGTGAGAGGGCCTGAAGTGAGCCGTTGATGCCGAGCGTCGTTCCCTGCTTTTCGGGACCGGCGCGCTTGCTGATGAGCGCGGGAATGCTCGTCGTCACGAGCGCAAAGGAGCACGCGAGAATCGGTATGATGAAGTACAGATACATGGAGTTGTGGACAAATCCTTGCAAGAGAATGCAGATAGACACGAGGGGGAGCGCGTAGAGCAAGCGTACTTCATCACGGTACCTGCGACTCAGTAACCGCACGACCACCCCCTGCGCGAAAATCATCCACATACCGACAAACCCAAAGTATGCTCCGGTCATTGATTCTGAAAAATCGAACCGCCTCGCGAGCAAGATTGCGATAAACGAGGTGAAGAACGCGAAGCCGACGGTGACCGAGAAGCTCGCAACGTAGAGCGGGCGAAGCATGCGGTCTGAAAATGCATGCTCGATATTGTGGAGTGCTCGAAAGAAGGTGATTTTTTTCTTTTCAGCGCGGACGTGGTGAGTCTCTGGTAGGAAGAAGGTGACCGAGAGTACGTTCACGATACCGAGAATGCCCGCAACGATGAACGGGAGGGCTGCATTACCAGTCGCGCCCACGAGCGTTCCGCCGAGTAACGGACCAATCACGAAGCCGAGCCCAAACGATGCCCCGATGAGACCGAAGTTTCGCGCGCGATTTTCCGGTGTGGTGATGTCGGCGATGGTGGCCTGTGCAATACTGAAGTTCGCCCCCGCGATGCCCGCAATCGCACGAGAAATCAAAATGAGTCCGAGTGAGTGAATCGCAATGCCGGTAGCGAAGAGGAGCTGAGCGAGCGCGAGTACCCCCACACCGATGGTAAGAAGCTTCTTCCTCCCGTACATGTCGGAAAGCTCACCGAGAATCGGTGCTGCGACAAACTGCATGAATCCAAAGAGCGCTGTCACGAGGCCCGCCACAAAGTACTGCGCTTTGACACTGTACCCCGCAAGCAGAAATGAAGCTGAAGACGGGTCGGTAAAGAGTGACGGGATGACAGGAATGAGCATCCCGATACCAATAGTATCGAGAAGAAGGGTCAAAAAAAGTATGGGGAGAATTCTTGAATTGCGCATATACACCAGCATACAACACTTAAACACTTTGCGTATATTAATAATGCCCCGCTCAGACTGGTGTGTCTGGCGGGGCGATGTTGCACGCACCGTTGTACGGTTGCGTCTACTGCGCTCCTCTAAGGATGTGTTATCCCTTTAAGGAGGTATTACTGGCCGATTAGGCCGGAGTGGAGTCGCCGATGTTGGCGTGGCCGTGCTGGCGGACCAGATGCGTTGCCTTGATCATCGCGGGGCCGAAACGCTCGATCGTGATCCTGTCGCGCCCACGGCCGTTCGAGAAGGTGATCAGGTGTTCGCCGTGACGGACGTAGATGGGCGAGTGCTGAACGGTGTTGCCGAACTCACCGTGGCCACTGATGGCGCTGGGGTGTTTCTTGAGCGCGAGGATTTGCCTGCGCGTCATCTTGACGCCACCGACAGTGAACTTGTTGCCCTTCGGGTGATTCTTGTGCATCGGT
>CAZNWG010000028.1:2042-9080 GCA_964576905.1 uncultured Candidatus Saccharibacteria bacterium | reverse complement strand
CTTGACGCCACCGACAGTGAACTTGTTGCCCTTCGGGTGATTCTTGTGCATCGGTGATTCTCCTTTTCCTTTTCAGGAACAAAAATGCCAGCACCATTGCTGGACCGAGCAATCTTACACGAGTATTAAAAATAGTCAAATCAGTGGAATAATAAACCCCCCTTCAAGCAGAAGCTTGAGGGGGGTACTGCACGCAACTTGGGTGCATTGCGTTTACTGCTTCCCTTTGGAGATTTCCCTCAGGGATTTACGACGGCCGATTTGGCCAATTGTACTCGACGAATCGGCGAACACGATGCGCACTCTTCAGCGTGACCCAAAGGTGCGTTGACGATATTAGCATGAAGAGATTTCTTGTCAACAATTTCAACCAACCTTCTAAATTACTCAGCTTTTTTTGCCAGTTTTCTGAAGTGTTCAACCCACTCATTTCGTTTTTTGTCATCAACCCGCTCCACCGGGCCATATGCGGTCACCTTTGCCTTTATACCTGCAAATCCGAGAATACCGTGAGTTATTTCATTGGTATAATCACCAAAACGCCACCATGCCATGAATGGGCTATAGGTACCATTCACAATCACCACCCGTGCTGTCTTCCCTATGAGGTGCTGGTAGCGCGACTTGGTGGTCTTATCAAAATTGAACGCAAACCCCGGGAGCCACATACGGTCGAACATACCTTTCATGATAGCGGGCATACCACACCACCAATTGGGATAAATGAAAACGAGGTGATCAGCCCAACGGATTGCTTCTTGCATCTTAAGGAGGTCTGGTTCGAGCTGTTGTACTTCCTTGTATCCACGGTGGAGAATTGGGTCAAACGCGAGGTCACCTATATTCACACGCTCTATTTCGTGTCCTGCGCTCTTTGCTTCCGCCTCGTAGGTATCAGCGAGAGTACCACAAAAGGTATCATTGGTTGGATTACCCATGAATATGAGAATTTTTTTCATATCAGCATCGTATCACAAAACAGCGCGTGCGAAGCACGCGCTGTTTTGAAACTGTGTAGAACTATCGATGAATTGAACCGTTCGGATTGAATTGCGTTCCACTTCTCTGTGCTCCACCGGGGAGTTTGTCACCCATGAGTGCACGAAGTTCGGTCTGATACTTGGGCATCACTTTCATCGCTGCAGCCATCTGTGTCTTCCCCGCCTTTATCTCCGCTTGCATTTCACCTGCGATTTTTTCAAATAGTTTTGGATCTTTTTCGAGGAGTGTCATTATCAACTCTCTCTGTTCTGGCGGAGCATCTTTGAGTTGCTTTTCGAGCAACTTTCGCATCATAAAACCTTTCGCTTTATCAAACATATTGAAATAATTATATTTTATAATTGCACCAGAACAGTTGCTTGGTTGTTGCTTATCTCACACATTCCACGCTTTACAGGAAAAGTCTGTTCACCAGCTTCGGTGCGCACGGTTATTATACCTTCTTTCAGCAGGGTTATTAAGGGCTCATGGTGAGCGAGGACGGTCATCTGCCCACGCTCCGCGGGAATGGTCACGGAGCGTGCCTCACCATTAAAAAGTTGCTCGTCGACGCGTGATATGGTGAGTGTGAATAAAGGTTCTTGCTTCATATTTACGCAGTAACCTCATCAATATTTCCCTTCATGTAGAACGCTTGCTCATTCTTATCATCGTGCTTACCCTCGAGAATCTCCTTGAAGCCACGAATCGTCTCCTTGAGAGGAACGTACGCACCCGGCGTACCGGTGAACACTTCCCCAACGAAGAACGGCTGGGAGAGGAAGCGCTGTATCTTGCGCGCGCGGTACACGGTCTGCTTGTCATTTTCAGAAAGCTCTTCAATACCAAGAATTGCAATGATGTCTTGAAGGTCTTTGTACCGCTGGAGCACGAGCTTCACCCCCTGTGCTACTTCGTAGTGCTCCTTCCCCACGACGTACGGGTCGAGCGCTGAAGAGTTACTCTCGAGCGGGTCGATTGCGGGGTAGATGCCGAGAGAAGCGAGCGCGCGAGAGAGCACCACCTTTGAGTCGAGGTGCGAGAAAGTGGTGGCTGGTGCTGGGTCGGTGAGGTCGTCGGCAGGCACGTAGATGGCCTGCACGGAGGTGATGGATCCCTTCGTGGTTGAGGTGATGCGCTCTTGCATCTGACCCATCTCCTCCGCGAGTGTCGGCTGGTACCCCACCGCGGAAGACACGCGCCCGAGGAGCGACGACACCTCCTGTCCCGCCTGTGTGAAGCGGAACACGTTGTCCATGAAAAAGAGCACGTCCTTTCCTCCCTCATCGCGGAAGTACTCCGCCATGGTGAGTCCTGTGAGGCCAATACGCGCACGCGCGCCGGGTACCTCGTTCATCTGTCCAAAAACGAGCGCGGTCTTTGCGAGCACGCCCGAGTCCTTCATCTCATGGTAGAGGTCATTTCCTTCGCGCACACGCTCTCCCACACCGGCGAACACCGAGTACCCACCGTGCTCTGTCGCGATGTTGCGAATGAGCTCCTGGATGATGACGGTCTTCCCCACACCCGCACCTCCGAAGAGTCCCACCTTTCCACCCTTGATGAACGGTGCGAGGAGGTCGACCGATTTGATACCGGTCTCAAACACTTCGGTCTTTGTCGATTGCTCGGTGAAGTGTGGAGCTTTTCGTAGAATCGGAAGCTTCGGCGCGTCTTTTATTTCACCTGCACCATCGAGCGTCTCACCGAGCACATTCATGAGGCGCCCAAGCGCTTTCTCACCCACAGGCACGCTGATAGGCGCACCGGTGTTTTGTACCATGAGCCCACGGGTCATCCCGGCAGTGTCCTGCATCGCAATGGTGCGCACGCGGTTGCCCCCCAAGTGCTGTGCTACCTCGAGGGTGATGGTATTCCCGTCATCAGTTTTTACCTTGAGAGCGTTCCCAAGTGCTGGAATATCCTCGCCAAAGAAGACGTCAATAATGGGGCCGATGATTTGCGTTACTTTTCCGTTTGTGTGTGTGGTGCTCATGGTGTTAAATATTAAAATTACTAATTTTTCATCGCTTCTATCCCGCCGGTAATCTCCGATACTTCTGCCGTAATCACACTCTGTCGCTCTTTGTTGTACTTGAGCGTGAGAATTTTGGTAACGTCCTTTGCTTTGTCGGTCGCATTCTTCATCGCGACCATGCGGGCCGAGTGCTCGCTCGCCTTCGACTCGAGGAGTGCGTGGTAGAGCATAATCTCGACGAGTGAAATGAATATGGAGTCAAAGAGCGTTTCGTAGTTCTGTTCTATCGTGTACACGGGTGAAAATTTGATCTTTGTGCGGTCGCTGTACTTTCCGTGCTTCGGGAGAATGTCGCGAATCATGAGGCGGACATCATCATAGTTGATGGGGAGCACCTGACGCGTGGTCGCGTTCTGCTCAAAGGTCGACTTGAAGTGCTGGTAGATGAGGTGTACATTTTTGTACTTTCCATTTTTAAACTCACTGGTGAGGAACGAGACAACCTCCTCCATATCGCTCACATTCACATCATCGCTCATGTTGATGTAGTGCTGTGGCACCGTGTAGCCACGACGGAGGAAAAACTCATACGCTTTCTTTCCAAAGCACACTATCTCAACAGAGTCTTTCTCTCGAGTAGAGAGGAACTGCGTTGCCTCCTTGAGTACGGCACTATTGAGGCTCCCTGCAAGACCCTTATCAGCGGTGACGACAACGAGACAGTCGTGGGTACCCACATCGCTCGTGAGGAACGAGTGGTGCTGTATGTCGAGACTGTGTGAGATGTTTTCGAGAATACGGAGTGATGCCTCGGCAAAGGGTCGCCCCTTGAGCGCTCGCTCTTGGCTCTTACGCATCTTCACCGCAGAAACCGCCTCCATAGCCTTGGTCACCTTGCTCGTGCGCTCGGTTGATTTTATTTTGTTTTTAATCAGCTTGAGTGCCATAGTGGATTATGCGTAGAGGTGTGCGTACGATTCCTTGAACTCTACTATCGCATCGTTGAGCCCTGCGACTGACTCATCTGAGAGCGCGCGCTCAACTTCAATTGCCTTCATGAGTGGTGCCTTGTCGCGCTCAATCATTGCGAGGAATTCTGTCTCGATTGCGTGTACGTTTTCGACGGGAGCACCGTCGAGGATACCTGCGTTCACAGAGAAGATAGAGATGACCTGCACGAAGAATGGCATGGTGTAGTGCTGGTCTTGCTTCAAGAGCTCCGTGTACCTACGACCACTCTCAATACGCTTCTTGGTATCTTCATCGAGATCACCGGCAAACTGCATGAAGGCCTCGAGCTCACGGAACTGTGCGAGCTCGAGTCGAATCTTACCCGCGACTTTCTTCATCGCCTTTGTCTGTGCAGAAGACCCCACACGCGATACCGAGATACCCACGTTGAGTGCGGGACGAATACCCTTGTTGAAAAGGTCGGTCTCGAGAAAAATCTGTCCATCAGTAATCGAAATCACATTGGTTGGAATGTATGCGGATACATCGCCTTCCTGCGTCTCGATAATGGGGAGTGCGGTGAGCGAACCGCCACCGAGCTCCTTCGAAAGCTTCGCAGAACGCTCGAGGAGACGAGAGTGAAGGTAAAAGATGTCTCCCGGGTACGCTTCTCGCCCCGGTGGTCGGCGGAGGAGGAGTGACATCTGTCGGTATGCCACCGCGTGCTTGCTCAAGTCGTCAAACACGATGAGTGCATCCTGCCCTTTTTCCATAAAAAACTCACCAATAGCAGCTCCCGCAAATGGTGCGAGGAACTGAAGTGGTGATGGGTCGGCAGCTGAGGTAGAAACCACAATGGTGTAGTCCATTGCGCCATTTTCTTTCAAGGTCTGCACGATACGCGCAGTCTTTGACTCCTTCTGGCCGATAGCAACATAAATACAAATTGGACGCTTCTCCTTTGGCTCATACTTTTGGTTGATGATGGTGTCGATTGCGACTGTCGTCTTCCCCGTTGCTCGGTCGCCAATGATGAGCTCACGCTGTCCACGACCGATTGGAATCATTGAGTCGATTGCCTTGATACCGGTATGAATCGGCTCATTCACACCCGAGCGATCCATCACACCGTACGCGACACGCTCGATAGCCATGTCGCGCTCTGTCGCATACATCGCCTTACCATCGAGCACTTCACCGAGTGGGGTCACCACACGGCCTATAATACCTTCACCGACGGGAATACTGAGGAGCTTCCCCGTACGGCGCACAAGCATTCCCTCCTTCACACGATTCGCATCGCCGAGCACCACCACTTTCACTGATTCCTCTTCCAGGTTGAGCACGAGTCCAAAAAGCACACCACTGTGTTCCATACTCTCTTTGAGCGATGTACCCTCGGTATCATCAAAGAGCACCATTTCCATCATGCGGGCATCACGGATACCCTCTATCTCGGCAACACCATCGCCAACGGCGACCACGGTGCCCACCTCCTCGACTCCGGTCTCAGGAGTAATCGTCTCAAGTTCTTTTTTAATTCGTTCAATGATTGTGCTCATAGTGTTACTCAGCTACTTTTTGATAAACGTGTAATAGGGTGCTCTTGTGCGTGTGATCAATGCGTCGTCCTCTTCCGGTGACCATGAATCCTCCGATAACCGTGGGGTCAATGAGTGTTGTGTATCCTTCGCTTCCGCCTATATGTGAGAGAGCTGTCTCAATCTCGTCTTTGTGCCGTTCAACATCAATGTCTCGAGCGACGACGAGTACCGTGCTCTCGGTCTTGTTTTTTCGAGAGACCTTTTCCGAAAGTCCACGGAGTACGCGGGGGTACAGCTTGAGAAGACCTTTCCGCACGAGGAGAGCTTTCACATTGTGGAGCACAACACCAACTTCCTTGCCCTGTGCAATCTGTGTATATCCTGCTTCTATGTAGTCCTTCGCGCGCATAATTATTTTGAAAGTTGTGCATTCAGTACCTTCTCTGTGGCGAGCATGGAGAGCTTTGCAATTTCTGCCTCACTCTCTTTGAGCGCCTGTGCTTTGATTTCCTCGCCGAGCTTCTTTGCAGACTCAATCTCTCGTTCAATCTTTGCTTGTGCTTCGGAGATAAGCATCTTTCCTTTCTCCTCGCCATGCTGGGTGGCACGAGTGACTATTTGTCCCGCTTCACTGTGCGCTTCCTTGATGATAGCAGTCCGCTCCACATCCGCGTGCGCAAGTGCCTCTCCCGCTTTCTCTGCATCTTCAACACCTTTCTTAATCTTTGCTTCACGGTCAGCGAGCATCTTCAATACCGGCGTATACAAGAAATACCACAACACTCCCATGAGAATGGAGAAGTTGAATATCTGAATGACGATGAGTCGCCAGTCGATGCCAAAGGCGTGAAGTATTTCTTGCATAGTGAGTTAAAGTTAAGTAAGAATGAAAATTATTAATTAAAATGGTGAGATACGAGGCGCAAACAAGTGTGGAGTGGAGGCGTATGTGCTATACGATGACACTACACGCGAGGAATGCAACGAAGTAGGTCGCCATTTTAAAAATAATTAGCCGAACTTGATGATAAAGCCCACCACAATCGCAAAAATCGCGAGTGCCTCGGTAAAGGCGATACCGATAAACATCGTTGTCTGAATTTTTCCTGATGCTTCAGGATTTCGGCCAATTGCCTCAAGCGCCTTTGATACGAGAATACCGATACCAAATGCGGGACCGATCATGCCGAGCCCGACGACGAGCGCCATGCTCAGCGCCTTCATTGCTTCTAAGTTTTCCATATGATGAAAATGGTGTTATCTGATTACTATTAATGGATAACTGAGAGCCGATACCCGGTGTACAAGCTCTCAGCTACACACTAACTAATGCGCGTGCGGGTCTGCAATGGCGAGTTTGATGAAAAAGAGCGTGAGCGCTGCGAATATGAAGGCTTGAATGAACCCGACAAACATCTCAAACGCGAGCAACGGAACGGGGAGGAAAAAAGGCACGAAGAAAATTGCAATCACAATGAGTGTCTTCCCCGCGAAAATGTTCCCAAAAAGACGGAATGAGAATGAGATGAGTCGCGCGAGCTCACTGAAGAGTTCAATGATACCGATGAGGAAGTTGAGTGGCGA
>CAZNWG010000028.1:0-1942 GCA_964576905.1 uncultured Candidatus Saccharibacteria bacterium | reverse complement strand
TCATTTCGGGCGAATCATAACAGAAATGTCACGGAAAATAAAGGAATTACACACAGGTTGTGAAACTATATACAAACTCCCTATGTGAACCAAAAATAAGCGAAAATGATAGAAGATCGTGCATAATGACAATACTCGCTGATTTATGTAGAATTGCAATTATGGAATATCTAACATTTTTTGACTTCACCGACCCATTGGTGGTGATGTTTCTCGTAGACCTCTTTATTGCTATTTTAATTGGTTCATTCATCGGTGCTGAGCGAGAGCTCCGCAACAAGGATGCGGGCATGAGCACACACGTGTTTGTCATCTGTGGCGCCATGCTCTTCACCTACATCTCAATGACCGTCGACCCCGCGTCAAAAACGCGTATTGCCGCGCAGATCGTCTCCGGTATCGGTTTCCTCGGTGCTGGACTTATACTCAAGGAGGGGGCGAATGTGAAAAACCTCACGACCGCAGCGAGCGTGTGGTATGCAGGAGCTATCGGCATGGCAATCGGCTTTGGGTATCATGAAATTGCAATCATTGCAGGTATCGCCTCCGTACTCATTCCCCGCATTCCCCATATCCGCAATTTTCGTACCGCAGACCCCGCACCCGCTCACACCTCTTCAACCACCTCAAATCGTGAGGATACACCACCACCTGCTGGTGATGATTAGTAATAAGGAATCATTTCAGTAGATTTATTTTTCACGCTCAGACAGTACTATTTTTTGGTTGTGAGTTTATTTTGTAGCTTGATTATTGAGTATTTTTGGTTCATAGTATCCGTGGCACTGCACACTGCAACGCCCTTGGTCTTTCAACAACTTGGTAATCCAGAAAGGAACACCAAAAAATGTCGTACTATGACAACCTAATCTTCACTCCTCAACAAGCGACTCATGCCCAACGAGTTGTACTCGACCTCATCAAGAATCGCCGCTTTTTTCTGCAGATCAACGCAGAAAGAGGTTATAGCGAATATGACTTCGGTCTTCACCCTGATGTATTTCGTGAAGCGATTGAGCTCGATACTCGCGCTCGTAATTTGTACACAAGTACACGGGAAAGAGCAGTCGAGCAAATTAAACAGGGGGAAACCGAGCTTGGCATCACACCACCCAACCTCGAAAACAACAGACAACTGGTGGTCTGCAATCGCTATGGTGGAGGCTTTGATATCTGCAGGGTCTATCCGCTGACACATTTTGAATCAGTGGCAGCAACCACCATGAAGGAATTGGTTAATGAACACCTTGACCTCTTCATTGGAGAGCGCTCCCATGATGAAATAACTCCAAAGGAGATGCGTGATATCGAGGAGCGTGCCCTCAGTGTTGCGAAACGCATTCGGTTAGAGTTCAATCAACTTGGACTGCCTGACACCAACAATCGTCGTTGTGTGGTGATGCTGAGATCGAAGTTTGATTGCTCTGGTTCAGACCGCAACAATGATTTCGCATTCGGCCGAGTTGCAGACCTCCAGGAAACTCCTTTTGCACTGGGGTATCTGTTCTGGAAGATGTCGAGTCATTCTCGAGTCTTCGAGAATGATCACGTTGTGTTCGGGACTTCTCGAAAATCGCATGTCGACGTTTATCACTGGCCTGACATTGGACATCTCCGAGGACCGCTTGCTGTTGATTACGACAAATGCTACGGATATGATTGTTCTGTCGTCTTTGTGACTGCGTTGTAGCCAAGCCAGACGAGCTGGCAGCAAAAAACACCCGCCTTCGTGACCGAAGGCGTGGTGATTTTTATTTTTTAAACAGATGAGTATATACAATAAAATCTATTTTCAATTACGATTTAAGTGCAGTTCAAGAAAGCTTTGCTTACTTGAACAAACGAGTATCTAAATCAAAGCTTGCTTGGATTTGTGATGCGAGTGCAGTTCAAGAAAGCTTTGCTTATCGTTCTCCAGAATGCCTCACAGGAATTGAATCTT
>CAZNWG010000027.1:2223-12180 GCA_964576905.1 uncultured Candidatus Saccharibacteria bacterium | reverse complement strand
GCGGAGGTCGCGGGGTGATGGGTGAGGTGACGAAGGTCGACGGCAACACCATTACCGTGGAAGGCCGTAACGGAAAGACCTATACCGTGAATGCTACTGAGGCAGAGGTATTGCGCACAGTCGAAGGCTCTGTGAGTGATATTAAAGAGGGAAGTCGCATCGGTATCCACGGTGATGTGGATGGTACGACGGTGACTGCAGAGCGCATCATGACAGATTTGCCTGAAGCGCTTGAGAGTAATTAAATATAATTCTTGTGATCGACGAGACAAAATCACGCACGCCCTTGGCGCGCGTGATTTTGTCTTTTTTCTATTCTTTCTGCACGCAGTGGAAAAAGTATTCCATGCATGACCATGGTACACTTGAGGTAATTATTTAACTCATTTGTTACACATATGAATGAAGAGGCACCTGTTGGTGGAGAGGTTGTTCAGAGTAGTGATGTACCACAGCCCGTTGTGCCTTCGGGTGAAGAACCTTCGGCTACAGCGACGCCTATCCCTGTTACGCAACCAAAAAAACTCAGCACATGGGTTACTACCTTCCGGACATTTGTACATACGCATACGCGAGTACTCATAGGTCTTGGCCTTGGCATTCTTGTCGTATCACTTCTCATTGTATATGGAAATATGGTATTCAGAGATGGCGCTTCTCCGAAACAGTTTACCAGTGTGTATACATTTGTACCTGAAAAAATATCAAAGAGTGCGATGGTCCCTATCTCACTCCCGAAGGGTGTGAGTGAGGAAGATGCGGTGAAAAGTATTTCATTTTCTCCCACGCTCGAAGGAGAGTGGATTGATGATACAATTCCCGAACGAGTGACCTTCAAGCCAAAACAGGAACTGCTTCTGGGTACCTACTATGCTGTGCACATGGATACGGGGACGATGCGCATGTCGGGTGATTTTTTGGTGGATGCTGACCCACGGGTGGAAGCAGTATTTCCCCGTGAGGGAAGTGAGGCAGATGAGCACTCCAAAATAACCATCCTCTTCAATCGCCCAATGGTCCCACTCACAACACTCACAGAGTTAGAATCCGAAGAAATACCGGTCACTATTACTCCAGAAACCCCGGGCCGATTCAAGTGGATAAGCACGCGCAATATGCAATTCATTCCAGACACACAGCTACATCCATCAACACAGTATACCGTCAGTATTGAGGACGGATTCACCTCAATCGATGGTCTCCGTGTCACTCCCGAAACATACACATTTACGACGCGCCCACTTCGCTATGTATCGCTGAGTGAGGGAGAGATAGGGTATCGCGCACCGATGGTCATCGCGTTCAACCAGCCTGTTGCTCTTGAAGAAACACTCAACAAGATTCAAGTGACGAACAGTGAGGGGAACACCGTCGCGGTGAACGTCGTCTATGGCGAGACTACCACCTACGATAGAGTGACCGGTGAACCAACAACCAAAGAAGATAGGAGTAAGCTGTTTATATACCAAAAGAAAGACGCATACGGACGAAAAAATATTTGGGACTTTGAGACAAACTATACACTCAGAGTGCGAGGCGCAGTACCACTGGAAGGAGACATTATGCTTGAAGAGGAGCGTACCGTGTCAGTACAGATTCCACACATAGTTGCAGAAATCACTGCCACTTCCGAGAGAAGTCAATTTGCGTCGTCTGAACTCTTTGACCCACAGGGAACGCTCGTCATTCATTTTCATGATGATATCGATAAAGATGGTTCGAAGATAGAAGCGAAGGGACTCCGTGAGGTGCGGTATGGTGAACGGTGCAAGCGAGACTCCCGTGGTGAGGAAATACCGTTTGGGAACGAGTGTGAAAAAGAAGAAGACCCAACAACGCTCGTGCTCTCATTTGACGCAGAAGCATTCCGTCCCAATGAGGTGTTTACACTCACCCTTGAAAAAATCTACACGCGCGATGGTTTTGTTGCGAACAAGGATCCACTGACGCGTGATATTCGCGTGTACCCGACGCTCTCGATTTTGCGCACAGTACCCGCAAGTGGTGCACAGGATGCATCACTTGAGAACCTCTATATATGTTCGAATGCGCCACTGCGTGACCCAGGGGAGGCAGGGATGAGATCGTATGTACAGACAGAAAATTACATAGTGTATGGGCAGTGGTCTGATTCATATTTGGTTGAAAGACCTGACGATACCTATTGGTACCAGCATGTGTGTAATGTAGGTGAGTACGAAACAGAAATTCGCTACGGTCTTTTGCCGACAACACCATACACGCTCTCGCTTGCCCCCGTGAGTGCATTTGGCGATACCGCACAGGGCACGGTGTCTTTTACGACCACAGTGCCAAGTGAAAAGTACACACGCTTCCACAATATGCAGAAGCAGTACAATGTCACCAAGCCCGACCACACAAAGCTCACCTACGCAGTTGAAAATCTCGAATACGTCGATCTCCATATCTGCAAACTTCCCGCCGAGTCATTTATTGGAAGATTGAACGATGACAGAGAGAGTACAGACGGACCCATATCAGCAGGGTGTACCGAGGTGAAGACTGACCGCATTACGCTCCCACCACGGTACTGGGTGAATAACTATTTCCAAGTCGACCTCCATACCTACTTTACGGATACCCGTGGGCAATACGTACTCACTTTCAGTAACCCACTGTACCTTGATTCGTACACGAAGAAGCAATTGTATGACGTGACGTACCTCAGTGTGACCGGACTCGCGGTGGGAAAGAAAGAGGTTAAATATGAAGACAATGAGTATTACTGGGGATCAGCGAATCCACTTGCCGATACCGTGCTTACAAAATCACTCGGTTCAAGCAAGAATCTCTATTGGGTAAATGACAGCACAACACTTACTCCCGTTACAGGTGCGACCGTTGTGCAGTATCGTGGGAAGAAAGTAGCAACGCGCGGGGCGGTTGGTATTACCGATGGAGAGGGTATCGCGCGTGTGGCAACTGAACGTGATGTTGATTCTGCCATCATTTCGTATAATGGAGATGTTGCGGTGGTGAGTGACTGGGCCGACACACTTGGCTGGTACACACAGTCTGCCGGAAATAGTTCACGCACCTACCTCTACACGGATAGACCAATATACCGTCCCGGACATACGGTCTATATGCGGGGTATAGACCGTGTGGGGTTTGATGGTGCGTATGAGGTGTGGCAACAAAAAAATGTTCCCCTTGAGGTATTTGACGCAATGGGAAATCGTGTCTACGACACCATGGTCACTATAAATCCGTATGGCACATTCAATACAGCATTTGAGCTGGCTTCTGATGCGCCACTTGGGACGTACCGTATTGATGTGTTCAACCAGAGCACATGGTTTGATGTCGAAGAGTATGTACCCGCTCCATTTAAGGTGGAACTTAAAGGAGATAAAGAGGAGTATGAGAATGGTGAGGAGATTACTTTTGATGTACAGGCAGATTACTACTTTGGTGTACCGGTGAGTGGCGGATTGGTGAGCTATAGCGCGACAGCACAGGACTATTACTTTGACCGGTACACCGATGAGTATTTCAATTTTGGCAGTGGCTGGTACTCCTGCTACGACTGCGGATATGGTGACTCGTTCCTCTTCCGCGGAGAAGCACGTCTTGATACAGAGGGTAGAGCGCGCATCTCTCGTACGATTAATCTGAAAGATTTCTTCAAAGACAATGAATCGATGGGGAGCAAATTGGTGACATTCACGATTACCGCGAAAGATCTGAATGGTCGTGCGGTAACAGCACAGCGGACGGTCATTGTGCACAAAGGACAGTTCTACATTGGCGCGGTGACGAGCGAATACTACACCGGTATGAATACACCAGTCACACTCAAAGTGAAAACGGTTGACACACAGGGAGTACCGATTGCACTCGAAGGGGTAAAGACAACCACGTATAAGATTGACTGGGACATTTTCAAGCGACAAGAAGTGGATGGTGGTTTCTATTATCGATACGAAAAGAAACGCGCACTGGTGAATGAAGCAACACTCAACACGGATGAGAAGGGAAACGGTGAAGCGGTCCTCACATTCCCCACCGAGGGTGAGTTCGAAATAGTGGTATCGAAGCACGACGAAAAGGGAAATTTGATTGATACGACAACCTCCGTGTACATCTATGGTGCACACGTCGTTGTACCTCCAAACAACAACTATGACCTCGATATGGAAGTCGTGCGTAACGACTTGAATGTTGGCGACACCGGTTCACTACTCATTAAGTCACCGTACACACACGCGAAAGTACTCATTTCTGCTGAGCGGGGTACACTCTTCGACTACTGGGTGAAAGATATCAATAACGGTTTCTTGGCGCATGAATTTCCCGTGAAGAGTGAGTATGCTCCGAATGTATATTTTTCAGCACTCCTCCTCTCCGACACACCTGAGGTGAAGTACGGAAATGTAGAATTTGCTATCAATAAGGAAGAGCATGCGCTTGCTATTGATGTCGTCTCAAACAAGAAGACGTACCTTCCGGGTGAACAGGTGACTCTCGATATAACCACAAAAGATTACAGAGGAAATGCGACGCCTGCCGAAGTCTCTGTCGCGGTTGCGGATCTCTCAGTTTTGGCGCTCAAGGGAAATCCAAAAAGAGATCCACTCACATACTTCTATGACGGTTTTCCACTCTCTGTCACGACGGGGAGTAACATCAAAAACATTCTCTATGAAATGGATATTCCACTCGGTACAAAGGGAGGTGGCGGTGACCCGAATGATTTAGCGACAAAGAAGCGTGGACTCTTTAAGGACACCGCGTACTGGAGCGCCGAAGTGACCACCGATACGAGTGGTCATGCACAGGTATCGTTCACACTCCCCGACAACCTCACCACGTGGCGGGTTGAATCAATCGGTGTTACGAAAGATACAAAGCTCGGCGTAGACTACCAAGAGTTCACCACACAGAAAGACCTCATGGCGGTTCCGCTCGCACCACGATTTATTGTCCCGGGGGATACATTCAAACTCGGCGCGAAAGTGTTCAACGAAACCGATGCTACAGCGGAGGTGACGGTAAACCTCACGAGTGATTCGCTCACCTTTATTGATGCGCACACCGAAACAATTACGATTGGGAAGGGTGAGACGAAGACAGTGTACTTTGAAGTGAAAGCACCCGAGAACAAAAAAGCGGGAGAGCACCTCTTTACCTTTAGCGCTTCATATGGAGCGTATGCTGATACGGTCGAGCGCACAATTCCCATTACTTCAAACCTCACCTATGAAACCGTAGCGACCGCAGGGATGACGACTGATAGCAGTGTGACAGAATATCTCTATGTACCCGATGAGG
Source organism: uncultured Candidatus Saccharibacteria bacterium (assembly GCA_964576905.1). Taxonomy (GTDB): domain Bacteria; phylum Patescibacteriota; class Minisyncoccia; order Phycocordibacterales; family UBA918; genus Damh-18. The sequence goes on along the minus strand of CAZNWG010000027.1, from coordinate 6,885 downwards.
TGGCGAGTGGTGACGGAGGACTCACTATCCATACCAACGCAACACTCGCTGCATTTATGACCGACACGCTCACTTATATGGCGACATATCCGTACGGGTGTAGCGAACAACTCGCAAGTGCACTCAGTACCATCGCACTCCTCCAGAGTGCTCTCAAGACACCGAATGTCGGAGGGAGTTTTGAGACAATCGAGTATGAGGGTATCACGTATGGAGTCGACGATGTGGTACAGAAAGGACTTGCAAAGATATATGAAACACAAAATATTGAAGGTGGCTTCTCATACTATAAGGGGCTTCAGCCGGATATCTGGCTCAGTATACATATACTCACCGCACTCACCGAACTGAAACGTGCTGGATTTCCCGTGCGGGAAGATGTCCTTGCGAACGCACTCACCTACGTGGCATTTGAAACAGAGCAAAAATATCAGCAGTATCCAGATGCATATCGCGAACTCGTTATCCTTGCAGAATATGCACTTCGGCAAGCAAATGAAAATAGTCCAACAATCCTTACTCCACGTGTATCCGAGATACTCACTGTGGATGGATTTGTGCAAGAAGAAATGAGCAGTATGACACTCGCGTATCTCGCAATTCTTACCGCGCGTGGGTGGGATGAAAAGGAAAGTACATACGTGTATGACACACTCCTCAGTCGTATGAGTATCGATGGACGGGGCGCGTACCTTAAACCATCTGTATACGAAATGTCAGAGTACTTTGAGACGACCATCAAAGATACCGCGCTCCTCCTCAAAGCGTTTGTCGCACACGGAGAGAGACATCCACAAATAGCGAATGTGCTTCGCTGGCTTCTCGCGAGTCGCGATACACGCGGTGTCTGGGGTTCAACGCAGAACACGTTTGTGGTCATTGACGCGATGACACGATACCTCGCGTTCACCCATGAGACTGAAGCAGAATTTACGCTCACGGGAGCACTTGCGGGGGAGACACTCTTTGAACATGCATGGAAGAGCACAAATATCTTTGAGACATTCACTCACACAACCCCCATTGACGCACTCACGCGGAGTACACTCCTCCCGCTTACCTTCACAAGGGAGGACAGCGCTGGTCAAAAGAACACGCTGTACTACGATATGACACTCAAATATTTCTTGCCCGTTGAATCACTCCCACCGCGCGATGAGGGTATTACCGTGGTACGCGACTTGTTTGCACTATCTGATACTGAAGAGGAGAAACCACTCACTGAAGCAAAAGTCGGGGATATCGTGAAAGGAAAAATAACCGTCACTGTTCCGAGCGCATACGCACATGTCGCGATTGAAGATTTTATTCCTGCGGGCTTTGAGATAGTGAATCAAAATCTCGATACCGAGCGTGGTGTGGTTGAAAATGATTCAGGTAATTATAAAGACGGTGCGTTCATATCGCCGAGACGTGATGAAGCGAAGGGTTTCTTTGCGCGAGCGCTTTCACAGGTTAGTTCATACTTTGGTCTTGATACGCAACTCGCTCAAACATATAGTGGTAGTGCGTATGAATGGGGTGTAGATTCACCCGCGGATGCATATGATGGGTGGGGGTTAAACTCAGAAACACTCTATCCTTCACATGTAGAAGCACATGACGACAGAGTCTTTCTCTATGTCGATTCACTCCAACCGGGAGTGTACACCTATGAGTATTACCTTCGCGCACTCGTGCCAGGGACATTCGCACACCTTCCCGCGCGCGCAGAAGAACTCTATTTCCCTGAAATCTTTGGACGGACGAGTGGCAGTCGTATTACGGTGACTGAGTAAAAACATCTACCCACAGTACCCTGTTGCAAAGCCGACGGGAAATTATGCGGGCGGAATCCGGGTGTTTTTTCTAGCAGAAGAAACGGCTCCGCCGTTACTATTTCGTTGTCCATTCATCCTCAATAAAAGTGCTGAAAGCATATTTTATTGAGGAATACTGGACGGACTAGTGACGACGTGAATAGTCACGTATTCGGTACGCGCCGACTTAGGGTCATGGGCGCCGAGTTCATAGGTACCGAGTGTTGGGGGGACAAATGTTGCTTCCGTACCTTCTCCGATAGCTACACCATTCACACTCCAGAGCACGGATTGTGTTGCGTGAAGGGGGATGACGCTTGCAGGTGAGAATGCGAATGTATCATTCTCGTGTGGGCTACTGATGAGCGTCTCTTTGAGCAAAAGGGTTTCGTGTTCGTCTACGATATCTCCCATAAGACCCCATTCTAATGAGAGTCCGATAGGAATGTGTGAAAGTCCTGTGTTGCTAAATGGAGTGTTGGTATGATACGGGGTCTCCTTGAGGTATTCCATGACGTCATGCCATATGGTTCCCGCTCCGGATTGCCCCGTTACTTGAAGGAGGGGTTCATTTTCACTGTTGCCAAGCCATACACCTACTACGAAATCGGGTGTATATCCCACGACCCAACTATCATGAAAATCTCTCGAGGTACCTGTCTTGACTGCATATGGGGAAAAGCTGAGATTGAGATTACTTTTTAGACCAAATTGATCGACACCGGTGAGCCGGTCACTCAAAATAGTTGTCACAAGTGCGGTGTACTTTGGTTCGGCAACTTCGCGCACATTTTCTATGTGCGACTGCGGGGGAAGTGAATGAGTTGTTGTACCACCACTGTGCATGACAATAAGTGGAGCGAGTGTGCCTTCGCGCGGAAAAAGCGTGAAGTAGTGTGTGAGCGTGAGGAGGTCCATCTCGAGCCCACCGAGTGCAATGCCGTACTGGTAACTATCGAAGGGTTGAATAGGGGTGAATGAAAGTGTATCACCGAGAAAGCGATAAAAGTGACCAAGACCGATGTACTCAAGAATTTTTACTGAAGGAACGTTGAGACTGTTGCTCAGTGCTTTGTGGAGCGTCACTTCACCATGGTATACACCATCGAAGTTCTTCGGATAGAGTGCATACCCTGTGGCAATCGGGTATTTGTACTCACGATCGTCGACCCGCGAATAGGGACGGAGTCCTTCCATAAACCCCTTCAGGTATATGAATGGCTTTATGGTGGAGCCAATGGGTCTCGGCTCGAGCGCCATGTTTATTTTACCGCCATGTGCCTCATCTTCCGGGTCAGGGCTTCCGACGAGCGCAATGAGTTCCTCGGTGTGTGCATTGATGACCGCAATTGCGCCATTTCGTGCGCCACGGGAGCGCTCTCGCGCGATGTGTCGTGCGAGGATAGCACGGAGATTTTCGTTTACGGTACTGTCGAGTGTCGTGTTGCACGAATGCGCACAGGTAATACCAAGAGATGCGATTTCAAACATACTCGGACTTTGAAATGTATACCCATCGGTTATGGGAGGTGTAACATACTGTCCGGGAAGTGTAAGTGTTGTGTAGAGTGCGGTCGCGTAGGCTTCATTTTCTTTTTCCCACGGATTTCTCTTCGAGGGGTTTGCAAGTGTCGCGAGGAGTGCAATGCGTTCATAGCGTGTGGTGTCATTGAGTGATTTTCCAAAATATGCACGGCTACCCGCTTCAAAACCCTGCACTTGGTTCCCCAGTGAAACAGTATTTGCGTACATGAGGAGAATGTCGTCTTTATTGGTATAGAGTTCGATGCTCATCGCGTATAGAGTCTCTTTCAATTTGTTTTTTACGGTGCGTGTATGTTCTGTCCCCAAAATGTTTTTCGCAAGTTGTTGGGTAATGGTGCTCGCACCACCCGCATCTCCATAGCGTAGGTAATGGTACAGCGCACGAAGCGTACTGAATGGATTGACACCGGGGTGGTAGTAAAAAAAACGATCTTCTTTCGCAATGAGGAGTGACGTAAAATCAGAATCTATGCTTGTCAAAGGATAATTGTAGAGCCCTTTGCTGTTCGTTTTGATACTGAGTGGAATACCATTCCTATCATATACCGCATCTGAGAGAAGCGTTTCGTAGATTTGTGTTGCCCTCTGTGCGATGAAAAAGGTGCCCAGTGCTGAGAGGATAATAAAAAACAAAAGACTCAAAATGAGGATGCGATGTGCACGAATAGAAGTATAGAGAGTATTGCGGGAGGGAAGTGCAAACATAGGTACATTTTTGCATAGAAGTTGGTGAGCGCATAGAGCAGTGCGGGTGGTGAAATAAAGTACGTTAATCGGTGTATTATAGGGGAATGGCAGAAAGCGAAGCAATAGTGAGCGACGAGGAACTCGCGCGCAGGGTACAGGAAGGGGATGGAACGGCGTTTGGCACCATAATGGAGCGATACGCTTCGCGTCTCACTCGGTACGGCAGGCGCTACCTAGCGCGCGACGAAGACATAGAAGACGTCATCCAAGACGTATTTCTTAAGACATACCAAAATATGCAGTCATACAATCCCGCATACCGCTTCTCTCCGTGGGTATACCGCATCGCGCACAACGCGTTTGTGAATGTGCTCCGAAAGCACAAGCACCGTACCTTTGAATTTTTTGATTTTGATACTTTTGTCTCCCCACTCTCATTTTCGGAACCACGCGAAGTTGAAGCAGAGTCGGCAAAGCTTGAAAAAATAATAGAGGAACACCTCTCTGAACTCGCACCGAAGTATCGTGAGGTCATTGTACTCCATTATTTTGAAGAGCTTTCCTACGACGAGATAGCGGAAGTGCTCCATATTCCTATAGGGACAGTGGGAGTTCGTCTCCGGCGCGCGCG
>CAZNWG010000027.1:0-2123 GCA_964576905.1 uncultured Candidatus Saccharibacteria bacterium | reverse complement strand
GAGGTAGTCGCAATCACCGACCGAGAACACTTTGTGGTACGTGACGTATTCACCAGCAAGGAGTTTGTTGCGGTGATAGCAGATGAGACGCATGCGACGACGACGAACCTCAAGGTGGGTGACAAGGTTTTCCTCGCGGGTGAAATGGAGGACGGCGTTTTCGAGATTTTTGGATTGAAGCGTGGCGGGTGGCGTCGGAATGCGCATTATTAATTCATGTTATGTTTGAACGATTTTCCGTACATGTAGTATTATGATATTCATGCATATTGAAAAAAGTATTCGCGATATGTCCATCGCGGTTCCTATAGCAGTCCTCATACTGGGGCTTTTTGTACTGCTCCAAAAAGTAGGATTGGTGCATATGGTGGGCGGAGGCGAAATGGACTACGGTGCTGTACTGCTCATTGGCGTCATTGCCTCACTCTCTACCTGCATGGCGGTGGTGGGAGGTATTGTGCTTTCACTCTCGGCGACATTTGCACAGTCGGGGGGAGGGTTTGCACCCCAATTTTATTTCCATGTGGGGCGACTTGGTGGATTTTTCATACTCGGCGGGATAATTGGCATTCTTGGTACAGCTTTTACGCTCAATACGATTATGACCTTTGTACTCAATTTCATCATTGGTCTGGTAATGGCGATTTTAGGACTCAAACTTCTTGGTCTTGAGGCGGTGAGCGGTATACGCATTTCATTTCCAAAAATATTTCGTACGCACGTGGAGGGTGTGCGGACGATAAATTCAACACTCACACCACTTTTTGTAGGTATCGCTACGTTCTTTATGCCGTGTGGCTTCACTCAGTCGATGCAACTCTACACGCTGAGTACGGGAGGATTTATAGCTGGTGGACTTACGATGCTCGCTTTTGCACTCGGTACTCTTCCCATGCTTGCGCTCATGAGTGTGGGTTCAGTGTCGCTTGCGGAGAGTCGCTACGCGAGTGTGTTCTACAAAACCGCGGGGCTTATCGTACTTGCCTTTGCGTTTCTCAATATCATCAATAGTCTTGTCATCATCGGACTCATCAAACCCATTTTTAATTTTTAACCTATGCAGAAAAATCTCATTGTTGCGGTAGGAGTGGGAGTGCTCATTATTGTGGGTGCATTCCTCATGCGTGAAAAGCAGGTAGATACGGTAAAAGTAGTTCCCACGGATATTACGAGTAACGTTTCCATGGAGGGGGAGAAACAAATAGTAGCTATAAACGCGAAGGGCGGATACCTTCCCGAGGTGAGTGTGGCAAAGGCAGGAGTGCCGACTATCGTGCGTTTTAATACCACCGGCACCTTCGACTGCTCCGCCTCGGTGCGCATCCCGACTCGCGACGTATCACAGGTGCTCCCGCAAACCGGTACAACCGACATCGATATCGGCATCAACCAAAAAGGCCCCCTCGAGGGGAGCTGTGGCATGGGTATGTATCCCTTTGAGATTGAGTTCGTGGAGTAAAAAGGGGGAGTAAAAACCGCAACGGTGATGAGCCAATGGAAGTTTGTTGTCTGAAGGTAAAAATGATGCTACTGTGCTTTGGCACTACAGAAGTGGTGCCTGTAGCAGGATGGCCTGTTATGGAAAATCCGTTGATCGGAGATTGTTATGACTATCAGTTCTTTGCGATTTGATTTGTGCGTGAAAAATGTACTCAAGCGTGGATATGCTGGAAGTGATGAGTACGGTGGTTTTGCAAACACTGTACATGAGTGCGTCTTTTCCATACCTCGCGACGAGCGTGGCATGGTTGACCGTATGACGTGCAGTCACGCCTTTGAAACAGAGCGTGGTATGCTACTCCGCGTCGCACGAGTGCACGTAAAAAGAGAAAGAGTACCATTCTTCTTCTACGTTTTTGCAGAAACGCACGTTCATGCCCTCCAAGAGTGGAGAGTAATTGGACGGTCACCGTTCATGCGCGGACACATTCGAATGCCGACTTTCGAAGAGGTACATTGGTTCTAACGGAGCACATCAGAAGTACATCAGAGAGCATGTCTTGTCAGAGACGTGCTCTTTTTTGTACACCTCAAGGCGTCGCCTTGAGGTTCTTGAAGCGTACTTTTTGTGCGTATGCGTGTTATCACCAATCTGCGAACAGAGCGACCGATAAGGACGTATA
>CAZNWG010000026.1:0-12334 GCA_964576905.1 uncultured Candidatus Saccharibacteria bacterium | reverse complement strand
CTTCTGAGTGCAAAACAGACGCTCTAGCCAACTGAGCTACGGGCCCACAAAAAAAATAAAAGATCCTAAAAGTAAAAAGCAATAGCCCGAAATTGAGTTACCACCTCCAAAGTTCAAGCATCTTCTTGAACCCGAATATAATACGCATTTTCACCCAAATGGACAACAGCTCTTTTTGTATGAAGACGAAGGCCTTCGCGCGAGAATACAGATAGCAAATTGTGTATACGCTAGCAACACCACTTCATTTCAAAAACAACAACTCTGTGGTATACATACACGTAATGAGCTCAGTCCCCATTCACCACGCAAAACGCGTTTTTGATTTAGTTGTGAGTACCGCGGTACTCACTTTCTTTCTCCCGATCACCATACTTTTTCTTGTGCTCATATTTTTAGAGCATTGCCTGAGACTTCGCCCATGCGATCCACTCTTTTACAGCGAAACACGTTGGTCTGAGGGAAAGCCATTTTCACTCCATAAATTTAACATCTTCAAACAAGATGTGATCGAGAGTATGCGTAGTCGAGGTGAGACGATCTATACCAAACGGCTAGAGCACAATGGCTCGCTTCTCCACATTGGGTGGGTACTGAAGCAAATATACCTGGATGAACTTCCGCAACTGTGGAATGTGCTCATTGGCGACATGAGTATGGTTGGTCCACGGCCTGTCAATACAGAAGTACGTGCTCAACTCGCCAAAGTTGGTCTAAGTGACAAAGACAGAATACGGGCAGGCATCACCGGAAACTACCAAGCGACCCGGAAGGTCAATAATAGCGGTGGAACCCAAGAAGAACTTGATCACTTTTACATAGAGTACTGTGCGAGTAATCCGTAGTACAAAGTGTTCCTCTTTGATGTGAAAATTTTACTCCGTACCATAAAGGTACTTCTTTTTGCACGAGGGATTTGATTATTCATTTCTCATGGAACAACAATCAACCGCGCGAAGCGTGGGTGTTGACAGATTCGTATTACCGCTATATAAATGCAGAGAATTCGAAGTTATTTTTTCAACCACAATTAGAGGTGACCAAATGCCACGCCATATACCTTTCTATGAGTATCTGACTCGAACACAAGCCGAAAAAGAGGTGAGACGAATTGTTCGTAGACGTATGAGAATTGTCGGTATCCGTGAGGATGCAATAGACTTGATCGACATAGCGACTTTTTTCACAGCAGACAAGCATGCTTATGCTGTGCGATGTCTTGTTATCAATCAACTTCTGTGGTCTGGATTTCCTGAAGATGAGGCCGAGGCGATCTACTCCGCAATCCCGGGTGATCTGATGACGGAAACCCGAGTGGATATTGTAAAACGAAATCATCATCTTGATGAGTTCATGCTGGCAATCGCTGTTGCAAATATCCTCATCCGGCACATCAACGAGAACGTGTAGCTCCTCGTAGCCATACACAAAAGCCGTCCCCTGAGACGGCCTTGTTTTTTAGTGAGTCGAGATCTTCTACTCCGTCGTGAACTCACGGACTGCACCACAGGAGAGAGTTGCGTCATCGTCGGCGTCGTCGTACTCCACGCAGAGTGAGAAGAAGATGTCGGTACTATCGTCGAGACCAGAGATGTACTCGCTCATGTCCTCCGAATCATCGACGTCTGAATCGACGACCACCTTCTGAAGGTTATCACCATCCTCATCCACGTCGTCGTACGAGTCAAAGTCACTCTCCACGTCGTACACTGCGTCCTCATCCTCACCGTACACAAAGAATGCAGTGCCGTTGTCAAAGTCATTCATATCCACTGTGCCACGGAGCTCTGCGCTCTCGTCATCGATATTGGTTGCGCTTCGCGTCGTCACCACGGGGTCCTCGTCATCGTTACCACTGTCACCACCGGTCACAAAACTGAGCACGTTTCCGTAGTCCTTGTCGCCATCTTCATCCACCGCAATAGCGCGGAAGTAGTAGCGTGTGCCGTCATTCAAGCCAGTGACATCGGTTTCCAGCGTGTCGCCATCATCTGTGTCGTCGAGCTCTTCACGCGTCGTCTTGAGTGTGAGGTTACCGGATGAACGCCCATACTCAAAGTAGAGTTCGGCCTCATCTTCACTGTCCATATCAACAATTGCACGGAGTGTAGCGCTGTCTTCATCAATATTTGTTGCGCTCTGTGTGCGTACGTCTACATCGGCATCATCACCATAACTCGATGAATACCCGGGAGTAACATCGTATCGAGCCAGAATTAGTAGAAGCTGATAGAGATATGCATTCAAGTACTCAAGGTCATTGGTATTACGATAATCACGATTCCAACCATCCCCATACCAGTACCTATTATCAAATGAATGCTTATTGTCCTTGTTTTTGTATGAGGAAGCACACGCTCCCCCTGAGTTGTAGTAGCCGTTCCAGCTACACGAAGCTTCCGCTTTTTGGGGCACCACAACACCAAAAGAGCACATGATGAGTAATACGGTGCCTAAAATAAGATTTTTCATAAATGTAAGTGTTATGAATAATACAGTAAGTATACGCTTGATTTTTCATTTGTGTATGTACAGGCATTAATTTTCGTTGCAGAATTTAATTCAAAAAACGCTCCTATATTTCGCTCACCGATGGTTCTTCCTTCAGTAATTTTGTGAGCTCGAGGAGGAGTACTGCAAGCTGTGCTTTCAGTGATGCAATGAGTGCAGTGATGGATGCATTTTGCACCGGGGTACTCGAAACCGTTTGTTCTGCGTTCAGTTTTTCTCTCGTCTGTGGTCCTACATACCCCGTTACCATAATACCCACTTTGCTCTGATACGCTCTTACTCCACGAGCGGTGAGTGGGCCAAAATAGCCGGAAATAGTTTCTGTATAGACACCTTCTTTTGTAAGTCGTTTTTGAAGCTCGGTGACATCCACACCCTGTGCACCTACGGTGAGGTCAACAAGGAACTTATAATTACTCACTGCGGGTGTAACTGAAGTGCTTGCGGGTACTGCGGTTGAAGTTGACGATGTGGGTGTGAGTGGTGGTGAGGCTATAATGACCGGAGGAATCGACGGAACAACCGGCTTTTTAGTCTTTGACGAGCCTCCACCCCCACCTCCTCCTCCACCACCCCCTCCTGAAAGCACATTCACCGTAACAACGTATGCTTGCGTAGAACTATCTGATGCGGTCACCGTGTAGGTGACTGGAGTGCTGAAATTTTGTGCAACTCCCGAGAGAGGACTTACTGATACACCGGTAATGCCGACTGTGGGTGTGAGCGCGGTGATGCTCGTCCCATATGGAACGGTAACAGAAATATTCGTCCCCGAAATAATTCCCGTACCTTCGGGAAAACTGAATGACGAAATAGCTTTTGCAGAATTTGGTGCAACAACAACTGCCACATCATACGCCTGTGTAGTGCCATCGAGAGCAGTCACCGTGTAGGTGCTCGATGCAGTAAAATCATGCGCAATGAGTGACGCGGGACTCACCGAGGCACCGGGAGATACGGTGATGGCAGGAACAAGCGCGGTGAGGGACGTCCCATACGGGACGGTGAGTATGACGGTCTTTGCGCTTTCGTTCACAACTCCCGTTACACTTGGACTTGAAAAGTTGAATGTGGTGATTGCTTTTTGCGGAGTTGACGCGAGGAGTGCACTCTCTGCGTTGATACGTTTCCCTGAAACAGTCTTCCCGGAGAGGCTCACGAGACTGTCTCCTGAAGTGAGTATGATGTTTTTCACCTCTGCTGTGGTGAGTGCAGGATTGTACCCCATGAGGAGTGCGGTGAGCCCCGCGACGTGTGGCGTCGCCATTGAGGTGCCTTGCATAAAGCCATACTGTTCATCAGCACCATCTGTAAAACGTGATACCTGCACATCATCAACAAGGCAACTGTCATAGTTACTATCTGAAGCATTACTCACCCAGCGAAAACGGAATGAGAAGTTTGCAGTCAGGAATTCCGTCGGAATAGCGACATCGGTGAAATGGTATTCGGCTGAACCCGTACCGCTCATGGGGAATTCATCGTTCAGCGTATCGAGTTCTGCCTCATCCCACCGTTCGAGTTCTGTATAACTGCTACCATCTCCGCTCACCTCGAGCGTCATATAGTCTCGCCACTCGTCTTCACTGTATTCGGTATCGCACTGAGTCCAAAAGTCTAATGAAGCGCCCGTACCACTCACATCGTATGTGGGTGACGTAATACTTGTACTTGCATTATTGGCGTACGGAATTGCCGTATCGGCATACAGTACCTTTCCCCAATCTCCACCAAGGTCGTAGGTGCCCCAATTGTTTCCTGCACCTCCTTTCACCCACCCAGCAGGTACAGCCGGCGGTGCAACCCCTTCAAATAACTCACTGAGTACAGTCGTGTTTGCAATAGCACTGAATATATTTGTCCCCGGTGCTCCCACGTCCACAGAGGTCGTTCCAAAATTAGAAAAGGATGCGAGTATGTCGTTTTGATCAGTGGCAGTCACAGAAATAATGTTTGCGGAGGTGAAATCAGAAGGGTACAGGTGGGAAGTTTCATTATCTCGATTATTATTCCCTGCAGCTGCAACAAAAATACCCGGGAAGGCATCAATGGCATCCTTGAGGGCTTGATCATACGCTGAGCCAGCCCAACTCGCGTTTATTACTTTCGCTCCGTTGTGTTTTGCAAAGTTGATTGACTTAATGTTATCGGCAGTGGTCAGAGAGGTACGAAGTGCCATTATTTTTGCATTGGGTGCCACGCCCGTAATACCTTTGGCGTTGTTCTTAATCGACGCAATAGTGCCTGCGATGTGTGTCCCATGGGAAGAATTTGTCGGTAGGGGTGTCTTGTCATTGTCATCATAGTCGTAGCCGTGATTGCAGTTGCCAAGTACTGCGTTGGTATCACTCACACAGTTGGTGCCATCCCACATGTTGGCGAGCAAATCAGGATGATTGTATGCCACACCAATGTCGATAACTGCGACAATCACCGAGTTGGTAGCGTTTGTTCCCTCATCTATTACCCAAGCTTCGGGAATATCAATGTCTGCATCGCTCGTACCTGAAACGGTATTAACCATCTGCCCAGTATTTTCGAGCGACCACAGTTTAGAAAAGTCAGTGTCATTTGTTGCTATTTCGTATTGAAAATTGGGCTGGGCGTATTCTACATTCGAATTGCGCTCAAGTTGCTCAACAGTCTCCTCTACCGTATCTCCATCAAGAATTTTCAACACAGAAATATTCTCTTCGGGAAGACGCTCTATCTGGTTTAGTGAAAGTACGTCGGCAAAATTGAGCGCTTTCGCTCTTCCCTCTTTTGAACTGAGGTCGATTTTGGTTTCTTTGTATTTTACGAGGACTTCATCTTCCGCGTACTTGAGAGAATTTTTCTCGTCGGTTTGTAGATCGGCTACTATGGGTGCTTGTAGTAAATCCGCGATCGCACTGTCTCCAGATACAGTCTCTTGACTTTGCACAATACTTGTTGTCTTTTTGTAGTCGGCACCTTCCTGAGAAACCAGTTTCGCGCTACGCAGTGGTGATGCGGTGAGTGTATCTGCATAAAGGGGTTGTACACAAAAAACCACTGCAAGAATCATCGATACCGCCGTGTAAAGTGATTGTTTCATACAGAGCTGATAGTACCATTTTATGAATAATTCATAAACTTCTGAGCAGAGTGAAAATGAGATTTCAATTTTTAAAGCACACTTTGCTATACTTATGTACGTATGAAAAAACAGACCATGCACACCTCACACGTGTACCGCACGTTTGAATCGACAAACAGGTACGCGATTGAAATTGCGATTGATAACTACAATGACATTTTCAATGAGTGGGACCCAGCGCCTTTCAAGCGTCGCAGTCTCAATCCCGAACTGCAGTACTTTATCGATGAGTGCTCAAACGACATCTCCATCAGACACCCGCTTGCGATTGTGTTCTACATGCCAAGGAGTGAACATACTCCAGAAAAGGAGGCCATTTGCATAGACGGCATACGCACTCACTTTGCGTACATGAAACACGTGCTCGATAAAGACGAGCGAGAGGTCATGGTGAATGTGCTCCGGAATACGGCAATCGGCATTCTGCTCCTCTGCCTCGCGTTTGCCATTGAGTCGCAACAATATGATTTTTTTGCTATCAAGATTGTCACTGAGGGCTTCTTCATTGGCGGGTGGGTGTTTATCTGGGAAGCGCTCGCGACGATTGGTTTCAAAAATAGTGATATGCGATACAGACAGCGAGAGCTTACGCGACTCCTCGACGCCCCCATTGTCTTCAAGAAGGAACAACTCCCAGAGCAATCAGCGCTCACGACAACATAGCGCCCCCCTTTGCTATCAGGGTACCTGTGATAAAATGTCACCCATGTACACCCACAAAAAACATCTTTTTTTTGACATGGACGATACCGTGTCACCATCTCGAACCGCTATGGAAGACGAGGTGCATGCGCTCTACGCATCGCTCACCCACGACATCATCGTGGTTTCAGGAGCAAAGGTGAGCCAAATCGATTACCAAATTCGAAGTCTGCCCGTGTACCGACTCGGTCAGAATGGGAACGAAGCGGTCGACCCTTCCGGTCGGCAACTCTGGAACGAGTTTTTGAGTGACGAGCATGCACAGTACATTCGTGAGCACATTATGAACATGCGCGCGCTCCATGGCGCTGAGGTGGCACACGAGGATGACCTCATCGAGCACCGCGGTGCGCAGATGTCATACAGTCTTATCGGCCACCACGAAGCGCTTGAAAAGAAGAAACAGTGTGACCCTGACCGACGTGTACGGCTCTCTCTCCTTGAAAAGGTGCCCTTCGAGCACGAAGCACTTGAGGTAAAAATCGGTGGTACAACGTGCTTCGACTATTTCCAAAAGGGTAAGCACAAAGGGTACAACGTTGCGCGCCTCATCGAGCACATGGGTTGGGAGAAAGATGCGTGCATGTACTTCGGCGATGCCATCTTCCCCGGTGGGAATGATGAGACGGTCATTGGTGTCATTGACACCTTCCCCGTCCTTAACCACCTCCACACGTACCGTGTGCTCAAGGAGCACTTTTTGAGCTTAGAATAGCGCAACTGGATTCTCAGCACCTTTCATACTATGATGTATTGCTATCATCACGGTTGGTGCCGAGTGTTGAGTGCGCATTGAAGAGACAAATGCAGAGTCGGGCTATAGTATACCGGTAGTACGCGCCCATGTCGGGGAAAAAAAGTAAAGTCGGGGTGTAGTATAGTGGCAGTACGTATCCATGGGGTGGATATAGTCCGAGTTCGATTCTCGGCACCCCGACTTTGCATTTTTTCGGGAAGTGTGGGGCACTTCCTGTGTAGACCGAGTTCGTCGACTTACAGTCGCTGTTCAGGTTGTATGACGTTTTCTCCTTATCCAGTCGAAACCGTCGACAACCTCTTGTGAAGTGACTTTGTGTCACTTCTCACTCGGTAGCCCGACTCTGCATTTGTCGGGAAGTGTGGGGGCACTTCCCGTGTAGTCCGAATTCGCCGTGTTACTCCAGAATGCGTAGACATAATGCAAACCGATTTCCATTTTGATTTGATGTACGCGGAGTGGAGCTAGAGCGATACGAAACAGCACATGATTGCAAAAGACATATGTACACCTCGGTACGTATGTCACGGGTAGTATGTCTAAAAAAGCTAAACCGGGTTTAGACCATCGATACGCCGTGCGAGCTCAAAATCGAGTTTTGAGAGTCCTTTTACATCGTGTGTAGTGAGCTTTACCTTTATCTTTTCAGCTGAGAGCTCGACTATTGGGTGGTGACCCATCACCTCTGCATGAACTGCAATTTTTGCAGCGAGCGCAAGTCCGGTCACAAAGGTGGGTACCTCAAACGACTTTGAGAGCTCTGTCATTTTTGTATTTACATTCCAGCCAGATATTTTGAGAAGCTGTTTTGTCACGTCGGTGTTTGTAAGTTTTTTTATAGTTGCCATAATGTATGTGTATATTCTACCATCCGTATCTCTTATGTGTACTCATAGCATCATAAAGTGTGTGAGTAATAAAATCGGTGAACGATGCCCCCACTGCCTCGAGTGCCTTTGGGAAGAGCGATTGTGTGGTGAGACCGGGGAGTGAATTTATTTCGAGGAAGTACACACCGTCATCGGCAACGATGAAGTCTGCACGTGAATACTGGGAAAGATTCAGTGTGGTGTGGACTTGAGATGCAAGATGTTCAAGCTCTGCTTTTGTCTCTCTGTTGAAACGCGATGGGCAGTATTCACGTGTCTCGCCACTGTACTTGAGCTCGTTTGAGAAGAAGTCAGTATCAGGAGGTAAGACAATCTCAATCGGAGGTAATGTGTACATGTCCTTGTCACGGTAGCGCTCGATGACACCACAGGTAGCTTCTCGTCCCTGTATCTTTGCTTCGACGAGCACCTCGTCGTACCGCGAGAGCGCGTCGGTGAGTGCTTGGTGGAGGAGAAGCGGGTTTCGTACCGACATGGTGCCCACTGATGAGCCCGAGTTAACCGGCTTGATGATGTACTGTGGGCCAAAGGTATCAATTATTTTTTGGACGGTGCGTCCGATATCATTGCGCGATTCACGGGTGACATGCACTGATTCAGGCATCTTAATGTCCGTGTTACGGAGGCATTGCTTTGTCGCATTTTTATTCATGGCTATTCCAGAGGCAAGTGAACGACTTCCGGTATAGGGGACTGCGTACCGGTCGAGGAGGCGTTGCACGGTCCCATCTTCGCCGTACATACCGTGAAGTGCATTAAAAACCACATCGACTGAGTGGAGAATCTGCTCTGGAAGACGGACGATACCTTCAACGAGCCATTCACCATTTTTGGTGATGATGATATCAATTGGTTCGAAATGTTGTCTGTCGATGTGTTCCAAAACTGCTGCACCTGTCCAGAGCGACGCTTTATATTCGTCACTAAAGCCACCTCGAAGCACAGCCACTCGGATCTTTGTCATGAGCATAGTGTATCATGCGCACCCTTCGCTTTTTCACTATTACCAACAGCTATAATTCAACGTCATGCACGTTCTTCCACACGCGGTGTTTATTGAGGTTTCCGTACACACCACTGAGCAAATCGACATCTTTATTTGTATCGACGAGCAGTTGAATGTTCTTATACACCATCGTTTTCATAAGGTCACTCCCCGTAGCATCCTGCATGTACGCATCATACATGTTTCGAAACGCTTCAAAATCTTTGATGAGGCAGTGCCCGCCCGCACCGCGTCCATTATCAAAAACAGGCTCTGTGTGACTCGTGCCGATGCGTGGGTCATGAATAAGCGCATCCTTAATGTGTGCCCAGTCACCTCCCATTTGTGCAACGAGGTCATAGAGCAAGTTCATGTAGATGACCTTGGTAAACAAAAAACAATTGCCCGCATATTTTACAAACTCAGCGTCGCGCGCATTCATAATAGACTGGTACGGTGCTGTGGGAAGCACCGAAAGCACGAGCCGTGCACGTTCAAAGAACTCTTCTGAATGTCTCGGTATTCCAATAATGTTTCTATTTGGGTATGCTGCGTCATGTGCTGCAGTTTTTTCAACAAGAAACTCAGGGCTATGGAAGACGTAGATATTAGAAAACTCATTTTGGAGCATCTCGGTGGTGCCCGGCGGAATGGTCGATTTGATTACTGCAATTTTCCCTTTTCCTATGAGTGAGAGCACGGAGCGAACAATCGATACATCAAATCCTTCAGGCGTTGTGGGTGTGGGTACCGCAATCAGTACAACGTCACACTCTGAAATTTTTTCCTTATTCGCACTGTATGGTGCTTCCAAGCTGTATCGCACCGTCTCATACCCACGGTTCTCAAAGTCATCTGCAAAATGTTTGCCAATCCATCCCTGTCCAATAAATCCAATTTTCATATTGGTAATAACATACCAAAAGTATCACAAGGTTACAAAAATGGCACTACGACTATGCAACTAGACCACACGATGTGCATGTTGTGAAAAAATTGAGCGATGTGCAATCGGTCATTCACAAAACCCCGCGCCTCCGGCGCGGGGTTTTGTGAATTTGTACATGTCTTACTGTTTCTGTGAATCAGAATCTTCGAGTACCTCACTCAGAGGACGCTGTGGCATACCGTCAACCACATACCCACCGTTTACGACGAATGATCCTGTGTTATCAGTATAGAGGGTATACAACTGGTCATCAGGTGATGTTCCAGCAACCTTTTCGAGTGAATTAAGTGTAACAGTATCGCCACGGTAATCAATCAATGAGGCTCCCTCACTGAGTTTCATGAGTGCCTCGGGTGCGATATTCGAATTACTAATCAACAATTTGCCACCGGTGGAATCTTGCACAACAGCTGGCTTCATGTAACGGCGTTCCTTGTAAAGTGCTGGTTCAATACTTCCCCATGTAAGTTCATCTCCACTACGTGCAAGAATCATGTGGTCACCCGTTGTCATGAAATCGCCATTTACACTGTAGAGTGTGCGGTCACCGAGCTTTGGACGCCAGAGGCCGCGCACAGTATTTGTTGAGCCATTCATACCCATAACCTTCTCCCCTGTCTTGATTGCATCAATTGATTTGTACTCACCCGATGCCATGAGGACGGGGGTACCCTTAGGGAAACATGTTGGGGCACCAGCATTATACATGAGACCAACAGAAGTAATAGAACCGTCAAGACAAAGATATAGTGTAGTTGCAAAGCCAAGACCGCTATTATCATAAGCCGACATTTGTCCATGTGACAATCCAAAATAATTTGGTGGCGCTCCTTGTGGGCATGGTGCTTTTCCATTCAACTGACTCGCCCATTTTCCAATAGATCGCAAGTATACGTCATTCGTATAAACGGAACCGACGTAACTTTGTGGCGCTGAATTTGCCGACCAACCCGGTCCGTACGTGAGTAGACCCCAGTTGTCAGCAGTGCTCTGAATATATCCGTAGTTGTACGTGTTTGTGAACGCATTTGTGCCAGCTGGGTCAACATAAAACGCAGTATTATTCAAATCATAATACAGTGGGCTCTGTATGTACCCCTGAATAAGGCTATACGCCATGTTGCTCGTATTGTTTGGATCAACATAGTATCCCGTATTTTGCTTATCGTAGTAAATGTTTGATCGTACATCGTTAAGGTAGCTCACTCCATTTGGATCTACTGTATACGTACCATCGTTGTAATCAACAACTGAGGGGAGAATAAGAGAGCCGGCCTTTGTTTGATTGGTCGCGCTCACGTTGAGTGGAGTGGGTGTATTGTTGCTCGGTGGCGCTCCCGTGGGTGCTGTCCACGCAAGGACAAATTGAAATCCTGTGGCGACAACTCCTCCCACGATGATGCCGGGGATACCAAACTTTATGTATGTACTGAGTGATTTCATATTCATATATGTTTATTGTTTCACAGTTTGGGTATTATTCTTGTTAACCTCCTCTGACATCTTTTTCAGATCTTCTGGAGTTGGTAGTGGGGGGGGTTGTGGTAATGACGCTTTTTGTTCATCAATTCTTTTCTGAATATCTTCAGGAGCTTGTGTTATTGGAACTTCTCCACTAAGTGTTCCCTTAGTAGCGTCACTTACAGATGCTGTTTTCTGTAAGTTGTCACCATTTTGAGCCACAGGGGCCTCAACGTGCGAGAGGAAAACATTCCTATACACCAAAGAGAGTACTGCGACGATGACAAACACTATGAGGAGGACAATGAGTCGCTTTTTATCGTTCTCGGGCTTAAATATATCTAACATACAAAAATGCTACTTAATATGCATATATTGTACTCCCCCCCCACATGTTTATGAATATATTTGTGTGTATAACAAAAACCCTCGCAACCATAGGTTGCGAGGGTTTTTAAATTTTATGTTTTAGTATTTATATTCTAACTATTTCCCCACTTTCCTGAGTGACGCCACCAGTCGTGACTTCCGTCTGTCTGCGGTATTGTCTTTGATGACTCCTTTCTTTGCAGACTTGTCGAGAGCTTTGAATACTGAAGGGAGAAGGGCTTCTGCTTCTTTTGCATTTCCCTTTCCTACCTCTGTGCGGAACGACTTTACTGCATCATGAAGAATTACCTTCTTTCGGATGTTATAGACGCGCTTGTTTTGTGATGCGCGCTCTGCTTTCTTTGCATTCTTTGTGATTGCCATATGTGGGCGCTACTATACCGTGTGGCGGGTGTTTTGGCAATGGGGTGGACACCCTGCTCGCTCGGTTGTTTGACGAGTGTAATTTTCTGTTTTCTCATAGGGTAGCCCTATGTATTTTTTTCACCCTGCTCGCTCGGTTGTTTGACGGATGTAGTTTTCTGTTTTCTCATAGGGTAGCCCTATGTATTTTTTTCTATTTTCTATTATC
>CAZNWG010000025.1:0-12498 GCA_964576905.1 uncultured Candidatus Saccharibacteria bacterium | reverse complement strand
CGGGGAAGAGTGACTCTATTCATGTGAGTACTTGGCCTATGGCAAAGGCTGAGTTTTTCCAAGAAAGTACCGTTGTTTTGAGCGTGCAAATCAATGGAAAAATGCGTGGGACTGTAAAAACTCGAGTAAATGCAACAAAAGAAGAGGTGTTTGAAGTGGTGAGTAACTCACCAGATTTTATCGGAAAAATTTCGGGATCGCAAGAGCGCATTATCCATGTCCCGAATAAAATTATTAACATCATTTGCAGTGCTTGACGTAATTGCATTGCCGTGATACAAATAAGAACACACATTCATTCAAAAAACCAATAATTACAACACATTATGATTACATTTAAACCAAAACAAGTAACCAAAAAGCTTCTTTCAGTCCTCCCTGAGCGTGCTCGGGATGTGCTCGAAAAGCGCTATGGTCTTGGTACTGAAGCAGATACCTGCACACTCGAATCCATTGGCCAAACCTATGGGATTACGCGTGAGCGAGTTCGTCAGATTGAGAACTATGGTATTCAAGCAATCCAAAAATCAGATGTGTACAAAGAATTTCAGGCGGTTTTTGATGAACTCCAGAGCGCGCTCCATTCACTCGGTGGCGTCATAAACGAAGATGAGCTTCTCTCAGAACTCTCAAAAGATCAGTCACTTCGCAACCATATCTACTTCCTCCTCGTCATTGGAGATCCGTTCACACGCATCAAGGAGAATAATGCGTTCAAGCACCGCTGGTATGTTGAGAAGAATATTGCGGAAACAGTTGAGCGTGCGCTCGTACATATCTTTGAAAGCATCGAAGAGGATGAGCTCGTATCGGAGGATGATATTCTCGGTCGTCTCAAAGAGCGCCTCGGAGAGATAGAGGAACGATATCGTGATGAAAAAATCCTCCGCCGATGGCTTTCAATTTCAAAACAGATAGATCGCAACCCGCTCGGCGAGTGGGGACATGCGCATAGTCCAAATGTGCACGCAAAGGGAATTCGTGACTATGCGTACCTTGCGGTCAAGCGACATGGTTCACCAATGCATTTCAAAGAGGTGGCAGACGCAATCAAGAGTCTCTTTGATAAGAGTGCACACATTGCCACAACGCACAACGAGCTCATCAAAGACAAGCGATTTGTACTCGTCGGTCGTGGCCTCTATGCACTCTCTGAGTGGGGGTACTCGACAGGTGTTGTGAAGGACGTACTCCGCGACATCATCACCACTCACGGCCCACTCACCCGAGAAGAAATAATCGATAAAGTCAGAAAGGAACGATACGTGAAAGACAATACGATTATTGTAAACCTCCAAGACACTTCGCTCTTCAAACGACTTCCAGACGGAAACTACATACTTGCAGAGTAACGATACATTACACACACCCCTGTTGTCCCCGTGACAACAGGGGTGTGTCTGTATAAAACTATTGTACAATAGAAACACATGATCAAAGGTTTTGTTGGCTTTTTTGAAAAGTTTGGTGTAAACCCCGCTTGGATGTATGTCTGTATTGGCTTTAGTATTCTGACATACCTCTTTTTTGCGCTCGATATCAGATCAAATCTCGTCTATGAGTTCATGGTGCTCTCGTTTCCTGTGTGGATGCCAATTGTCAGTTTTTCGCTTTTTTTTGAGTATTGGCTTTACTTTGTTCGTAAACAGTATGATATTGCACAGGGAAGGGTAACCCTCGAGATTAAACTTCCACAAGATGTTTTCAAATCACCAGAGGCGATGGAGCTCGTGCTCATACAGATGTTTCAGACTGCATCTCCTGACAACCACGTGCAAACATACTGGGACGGGAAGCATGCGCCAGTGTATAGTCTTGAGCTCGTATCACGCGGTGGTGATGTCCGCTTCTATATCAACACTCCACGAAAAAAATTCAAAAACATTGTTGAAACACAGCTGTACGCGCAGTACCCTGGCGTCGAGGTACATGAACTTCCACTCGACTACACTGCTGAAGTTTCGTGGGATTCAAACAAATACGAAATTTTTTCAATTCACTTTGGTCTTCGAAAACCCGATGCATACCCAATCAAAACATACATCGAGTACGGGCTCGATAAAATGCCGAAGGAAGAAGAAAAAATTGACCCCATCAGCTCAATGCTCGAAATGCTCGGTAACCTTGGACCCGATGAATTTTATTGGGTTCAAATACTTATCAACGCAAATAAAGAATTGACATTCAAAGATGGCTCACTCAGCTTACGGCCTGACTGGAAACTGCAGGCGCGTGCGGAGATTAAGAACATCATCGACACCGCAGTGAAGGAGCGGGGTGTTGAGCAACCCGGTGGCAACGTCATGATGTTGCTCACTGATGCACAAAAAGACACAATCAAAGCAATAGAGCGCAGTCTTGCAAAAAATGCATTTGACGTAGCTATCCGAGGGATGTACATCGCTACCAAAGAAAAATTCGACCCCGGTGAACGTGTCGGTGCACTCATCACGGGGTGGCGCAGTTATGATGATTTGAACCGCAACATCATCGCTCCGCTGTGGCGAACAGACTTTGACTGGAATTGGTGGCAAGACCCAACCGGTTCACGGAGAAGATCTGCAAAGCGACAGGAGCTCTCTGAATATAAACGTCGTGTATATATTAATAGAGTTGTGAAGGATACAAGAAAGGTCATGACAACCGAAGAGCTTGCTACCGTCTTTCATATACCGGGTAGGGTTGTGTCTACACCAACACTTGCACGTATCCCCTCAAAGCGTGGCGAAGCACCACCAAATCTTCCTGTCGGATAATGCAGTATGGATATTGAGGAATATAGTCAAAAATTACATACACAGAATATACTTTCGTACGTTGTACGTACTATTGTTTTTATCTGTGTATGCGTATCCCTTATTCTCGGTATAACCTTTTTTCTCAATACACCACCTCCCAATTTTCCGGTCAATACTGAGTTTGTCATTACAGAAGGCTCAACAGTAAGTGATATAACTGACCTCTGTGCAGAACAGAATCTTGTTCGCTCGGGACTATATCTCTATGTGCTTTTGCTCTACGGTCATGAAGACATAGTCGTGCAAGCTGGTACATACTCATTTGATACTCAAAAGACAACACGCGAAGTAGCTTCGGCACTTGTAGAAGGTACCCTGAGAAAACCAGAAGTGAGCATTACGTTACCCGAAGGCTTTCAAGCACGCGATATCACCGAGTATCTTGAGGACCATTTCCCCAATTTTACTGCTGATACGTTTATACCATTTGAGGGATATCTGTTCCCCGACACCTATTTTGTGTCACCATCCGCAACACCGGATGATATACGAATTCTTCTCACCAGTACTACAGAAAAACGCCTAGGAGAGTATAGTGAAGCGATAAAAGCGTCTGGTTTTAGTGAGCAAGAAGTGATTATTCTCGCTTCAATTATTGAGCGAGAAGCAAAAAGTCTAGAATCAAAGCGTATCGTATCGGGGATACTTCAAAATCGACTCAGAAATGATATGCCACTTCAAGTCGATGCAACCTTCAATTACATTCTTGAAAAAACAAGTGCTGAGCTCACTATGGACGACCTATACACTGACTCTCCCTATAATACTTATAGGAATACTGGTTTACCGCCAACACCAATATCCAATCCAGGGATTGAGTCTATAGAAGCCGTGCTCTATCCAGAAGCATCAGACTACTTCTACTATCTCACCGATAGCGATGGCACTTTTCATTACGCAAAAACGTTTGATGAACACAAGGTCAACAAAGCGCGCTACCTCCGGTAGCCAATTATGGCCTGCTATGATAGTTTGAGAACACAATGCATAAGAAAGGGAAGGTCTATGTAGGAGTATCCGGAGGTGTTGACTCGAGTGTAGCGCTCGCACGACTTTCGCGTGCCGGTTTTGACGTTACCGCAGTATTCATCAAAACATGGCAACCTGATTTTGTACCGTGCACATGGGAGCGCGAGCGCCTCGATGCAATGCGCGTTTCAGCGCATATTGGAGTGCCCTTTCTTACCTTTGATGCCGTTTCTGCATACAAAAATGGTGTCGCAGACTACATGATTCATGAATACGAAGCTGGACGCACCCCAAATCCTGATGTAATGTGCAATCATGAAGTAAAATTTGGTGCGTTTTTACGGTTTGCACTTGAGAGCGGGGCGACACAGGTAGCGACCGGTCACTACGCGCAGGTGGTGCAGAGAGGCAATTCCTTCGAACTCCACCGAGGTACTGATACGCAAAAGGATCAAAGTTACTTTTTGTGGACACTGACCCACGATGAACTTTCACACATTTTCTTTCCTATCGGTGATAGTGAAAAAGCACGAGTGCGTGACGAAGCAGAGCGCTATGGTTTGCCTACGTTTGCAAAGCACGATAGTCAAGGTATCTGCTTCCTTGGTGATATCGATATGAAGCAGTTCTTGTCACATTACATCACTTCGATTCCGGGGGATGTGTACGACGAAGATGGAAAGTGTGTCGGTTCTCATGAGGGGGCGCTCTTCTACACGCTCGGACAGCGACACGGCTTCACTATTGCACCTTCTATCGACACCACACTCCCGTACTATGTCGTTGAAAAGGATATACATGCAAATACACTCACTGTCTCCCACCGTGCGCGTACGTGTACCGGTACACACATTGTACTTTCACGTACAAACCTTCTCGCACCAACTTTACCCGACGTGTGTGAGGCGCAATTTCGCTACCGACAAAAACCTTTCCGCGTCAAGATTGAAAAGCGTAATGGAGATTGTGTTATGCTTACCGTACTCGACCCGAACATCGATTTGCCCTCATTGGGGCAATCGTGTGTGCTCTACAGTGGCACACACTGTCTCGGGGGAGGCATAATCAATGAATACCTATGATCATAACAAAAGCAGACGGCGAAACCGAGGAGTTTAAACCGAAAAAGCTTATTTCTTCACTCAAAAAAGCAGGTGCAAAACAGGAAGAGATTATGCGTATTCTCCAGAATGTTGAGCAATCCTTGGAGGATGGTATGAAAACACAGATGATATACCAAAAAGCATTCCAGCTACTCAGAGAAAGTGATGCACCAATTGCTGCCAAATACTCGCTCCGTCGCGCAGTGTTTAGCTTAGGACCTACAGGATTTCCTTTTGAGGATTTCCTCGGAAAAATTTTCGAAGCTGAAGGATACACCACAAAGCGTCGACTCACATTGCGAGGGAAATGTGCTGTTCATGAGATTGACCTTGCTGCATATTCACCTAACCATACATTCATTGCAGAAGCCAAGTTTCATGCGAGCCCTGGCATCAAGTCAGACCTCCAGGTTGCAATGTACTCATATGCGCGGTATCTCGACCTTGAGTCTGCACGCATCAGTAAGAAAGATCAGCGCGGTATCATCTCTCTGTATCTCATCACCAACACAAAGTTTACTCAAGCTGCAGAGAAGTACGCTGAATGTTCCGGTATAAAACTTCTGAGTTGGGATTATCCAAAGAATAACTCGCTCCATGACAAGATAGAACGCCTGGGCACGTACCCAATCACGGTACTCACTCGTCTCAATACACACCAAAAACAGTTCTTGCTCAGCAAAGGTATTATTCTCTGTTCCGATATATCAAAAAACCCAACAATCCTTCACGAACTTGGTCTCTCAAAGCAAAAATTTGATGCTATTCTCCATGAAGCTGGCTCACTCTGTGGGAAACAAGGTTGATTTTGACAAAAAAGGCCCAATGATGTCCAACAATCTGGCTCATTTTACCATTACTTCTACGTGGTATAATCAAACCTCATTACAAGGTGTCATAGAAATTCGTTAGAAAAATATGTCAGAAGTAGAAACACAGGAAAGTAAGAAGACCGTTGTAGCATTTATTACTGGGTTACTCATTGGTGGTTTGCTTGTGTGGGTATTCTCATCAACACCAGAGAAAAAGGAGGAACCAAAAGATGAAGGAACCGACACAGAACAAGTTGAGAAGACAGACGACTCAAAAGAAGCATCTACAGAGAGTGAGGGAGGAAAAAATACAGATAACACAGCGAGTGATGTTGTGGTCACTGGTAAGGGTTCAATTGCAATAACCGATCAGAAAGCAGGTGGGTCAGTCACTCTTGGCACACTTGAGCTCCCAACCAAAAACGGATGGGTAGTTGTTCGTGATTTCAAAGATGGCGTTGCGGGCAATATACTCGGAGCTGCCCGATATTCAGTTGACGAGGGACTCATTCCTACATCGGTAGAGCTCATGCGAGCAACCACAAAGGACAACACGTACCAAGCATCTTTCTTCACAAATGAAGGTAATAAGGGATTTGCACTTGGAGAAGACAAAGTGATTGACGGTACAGCAGTAACATTCAAGGCGAACTAAGGACCAAAGATACCTTATGTACAAAAAATCCCGCATGAGCGGGATTTTTTGTACCTCTCCGCGAGGTGGTATACTAATCCGATGGGAACATTTGTAAAAAAGTACAATCCAAACAGGAGTGCTGATTGGAACTACGGGGGTGCAAAGTGGCGGTTGTCCCGTTCAAAAATCGATTTATTTCTCGAGTGTCCTCGGTGTTTTTACATCGACAACAAGCTCGGCACCGCGCGCCCACGAGGTCCCGCATTTACTCTCAATGTTGCAGTTGATGTTCTTTTTAAAAAGGAATTTGACGTATATAGAAAATCACAGACTGCTCATCCACTTATGGAACAGTATCATATCGATGCGGTTCCTTTTGCACACAAACACATAGATATATGGAGAGATAATTTCGAAGGACTTTCCTATGTGGATCCAAAAACTAAACTTACCATCTCGGGTGCTGTTGACGATATCTGGCTCAAACGCGATGGGAAGCTCATTGTGGTTGACTACAAGGCGACAGCAAAAGACGGCACCATTGAAACGCTCGCTGATTCTTCGTGGGAGGATCAATACAAGCGACAGATTGGTGTGTACCAGTGGCTCCTCGCAAAAAATGGCTTCGAAGTCGATGAGATTGGCTATTTCGTGTATGCGAATGGACAGAGTGATGGAGATGGTTTTCATGACACCCTTCACTTTGAAACAACTCTCGTGCCCTGTAAAGGGGAAAATGCGTGGTTGGAACCAACACTTGTACAGATTAAGGAGTGCCTGGAATCTGATGTATTCCCAAAGTCGGGAGAGGGATGCGAATATTGTCCATACCGCGAGGCATGTGGAAAAAAGCTTCAAGCAATACACAAAAACATAAAATAATCCAATTTCCATGTTTACATTGTTTGTACAAAATTAATGCCTTAACGTATAATCAAATATGAAGGTATCAGGACATTAAATAAAAATATAATACTATGAAGTCACCAACAGAAATCGAACTTGAAAGAGAAACAGAGAAAAAGAAGAAAATTGACCGAGATTTTGAAGAATTAAAAACAAGAATTGCTCAACTTGAAAAAGATGTAAGTACAAAGGAAGCAGAAGTTACAAGAATAGAAAGAGAATTACTTCCTAAGGCACATGATCTCACTCAAATGCGAGGGAAAAGTGCTGATTTTTCTCGTCAACAAGCAGATGTTTCTCAAAAAATAGCTGAGCTCTCAAGACGTGTTGGTGAAGAAAAAGAAGCTGCACTCAAAGCAAAAGTTTCAGCAAAGAAGTAACCATGGCCTATTCGTACGCCATAGAACAAGCAATCCGCGCTGCGTCTGTGCTTCATAAGGACCAAGTGCGGAAGGGAAGTGTGCCGTATCCGTATATCACACACCTTTTTGCTGTGGCGACGATAGTAGCTGACTACACAACCGATGAAGACACCATTGTCGCTGCGCTCCTCCATGACACGCTCGAAGACACCGACTACACAGAGAAAGAACTCGAGGAGGACTTCGGTGGTGCAGTCCGAGATATTGTTACTGCACTCACTGAACCAGAAATTGTAGAGCATGAGCATGACCGCAAAAATATTTTTTCGCAAAAAAGCCAGTACATAAAGCAACTCAAAGACGCTTCAGAACGTGCGCTCATTGTGGCTGCAGCGGACAAAATACACAATATGCGCTCTATCGTAGAAGAATACTACGAAGACCACTCTTCATTCCTCTCACATTTTGGGCCACACATCGAAGACAGAATGCGCACGTATCAGGAAATCAGCAATATTCTCAACCGACGGCTCAAAAACACTATTCTTTCAGAGTTTAACAGCGTATTCACTGAATATAAAAATTTTCTCCAAGATGTCGAAAAAAAGCGAAACGAATACTAGTACACAACCCCGTCTTTTGAAAAAAAAGACAATTGAAGCAATCTCAGAATACGTCCTCACGAGTAATGGTATGCGGGTGCTTTTTCTTCCACGCAAAGGTACCGGAGTAATTACATCAAACATTGTATACAAAATTGGTTCCCGACATGAGGCACGTGGCGAAACTGGCATCGCACACATGCTCGAACACATGCTCTTTAAACCAACGAAACAGGATATCGCTCGAAAACATGATTCTGCATCAACAGAATTTGAAAAAGAGTTTGGCGTTATACTCAACGCGAACACATGGCGCGACAGAACGAGTTATTTTTTTTCATACCCCAAAGTACACTTTCCGCAAGCACTCAAAATAGAAGCAGAGCGCATGCGTGGTGTGGTCATTACTGATGAGTCTCTTGCTCCTGAAAAGGCAAACGTACTCAGTGAGTACGATATGTATGCGGGAGATGAGTTGTTTCTACTTTCAACAGAAATGTACGATGTAGCAATTCGCAATCATCCGTACGGACACGAAACCATTGGCTACCGAGAAGACATTGAAGACTACACAGCATCAAAAATTCGTTCGTATTATGAGGATTATTATACGCCAAATAATGCTACTCTCATCATTGTTGGTGATTGCACAGAAGCGGTGATGAAACGAGAAGTGCTCGCGCACTTTGCCATGCTTCCTATGACTCATATCCCGAAAGAACATCTTTTTCGTGAGCCAGAGCAGAATGGGAAACGCACCGTCACCGTCTCTCGTCCTTCCACAAAAAATGTACTCGGCATCGGGGTGAAGCATGACGCATTCCCGAATATAGCGTGGTTCGAAACGCTCGCTATTTTTGACATGCTCGCGGGTGGTGAAGATAGTGTACTCACGAAACGTTTTGTTGATACAGGTCTTGTATCGCACATCGACACTTCCCTCGAACAATCAAAGGACTCAAACCTTGCGGTTATTTTTTGTACCCTTACCCAAAAGACAAACCATGAAAAACTTGAAAAAAATCTGCTCGAAACAGTTCGTGCACTTACACCGAAGGACATTGCGCCCTATCTCAAAAAAACAACCGCAAAGCTACTCATGAACGAAGCACGTACTCGTAGTAGCAGTCTTTCTCTTGCGCAAGAATTAGTCGAGTATGTGAGTGCAGAAGCATGGGAGCATTTTTTTGCATCAGAAGCAATTCTCAAAAATATCACCCCAAAAGCACTACACACTCGCTTGCAAACCCTCTTCACAGAAGAACAAATGACCATCGGTTACTTTATCGGTCAAAGTGATCAAAAATAAGCCATGAATACACACATTGATACACGCACCATAGTGCGAGAAGGGGAAGAATTTGTCGCGAGTCGTTTTTCTGTTGATGTCCCTTCCGAACACACGTGCCATGAAGAAGCTGTCCGCATGGTCTTTACCGAAATGGTGCGAGCAGGGTGTGGCACGCTCTCGCGTGAAGCGTTCCAAGATACGCTCCACACGCTCGGCGCCCAGCTGGGTGTCTCTGATTCTGGAAACATATTTACCTTTCACCTCGAGGCACGGAATGATGTACTCAAGAAAGTGTTATCACTGTACAAGACATTTATCACTGCCCCCGCATTCCAAGCAAAAGAACTTTCACGTGTCAAGGAATATCTCAAAAATACACTCATGCTCGCACGTGAAGATGCAAAAGGCCGAGCCCATGATGCATTTGTGAATAGCGCAGTGAGTAAGCGTGATTGGCGCTTTTCGTACGAAATAGACGAGTACATTCACGCAGTCGAGAACGTAACTCGCGCTGACCTCCTCCGCCTCCATACTGCTATCTTTGAACGACCATGGAAACATACCTGCGGTGGAAATTCTTCTGCATGTACCCTCATCACAAAAAACCTCGAATCCTGTACCATAAAACTCTCGGGACCAGAAGAGTTCATTACCACGGCTGTTTCTCCACTTGAAAAAACGCATATATCGCTCATCGACATACCGGGAAAGCAAAATATTGAATTCAGTATCGGGGGTATGCTCCCGATTACATTCGACCATGAAGACATTCCTGCACTCACACTCGGCATGAACGTTCTCGGTATGTACGGTGGCTTCACTGGTCGACTCATGAGTACCGTACGTGAGAAAGAAGGACTCACCTACGGTATCTACAGTCGCATTGAGGACATCAGTCGTTACGATGAGGGGTACTGGCGCATCATGACCTTTTTCAATCCTCAAAATACTGTTCAGGCAATACAATCAACACTCCGTGAAGTACGATTGTTTGTCCATGAGGGTATTACCGGTGATGAGCTCGCTCGCTTTAAAACCATCATGCGCACACGTCGCATTCTAGAACAAGATTCACTCTTACGTGTACTCGCAAGCACACACGCCCGCCACACAGCTGATATCGACGACACTCGCTATACTGCCTACATAGCACATCTCGATGCACTCACCGTGAAGGAGGTGAACCGCGCTCTTCTCACCCACCTCGGTGGAAAACCGGTTGTCATTTCAGGAGCAGGACCAGTATCAAAACTCAAATCGGAAATTCTCAAAACCTTTGGAAACACAGTGATATAGAAAAGGCGACCCGCGGGTCGCCTTTGTAGGCTGTTTTCAGCCATCACCATTCGGTTTTTCGAGTTCCATGACGTTCTCCTTGTAAACAGAGTGTACGGTACGCTGTGTGTGTAGTGTACCATAACTGGTTCTAGAAAAAACTCTACAAATCTTGTATAGTGTCACTCTATGTCTGGAAATGAAATTAGAGCAAGGTACCTTGCGTACATGGAGAAGCGGGGACATGCGATTATTCCATCGTCTGCGCTTATTCCTGAGAATGACCCCACAACACTCTTTACCGGTAGTGGGATGCAACCACTCGTGCCATTTCTCATGGGAGAGGTACACCCGATGGGGACTCGTCTTGTAGACTCACAGAAGTGCTTCCGCGCAGAAGATATCGAGGAAGTCGGTGATAATCGTCACACGACTGTATTTGAGATGCTCGGCAACTGGTCCTTGGGTGATTATTTCAAAAATGAACAAATTCCATGGATTTACGGCTTTCTCGTTGATGAAGTTGGCCTAAAGCCAGAAAACATCTACGTCACCGCATTTGCAGGTGATGAGACAAACAATGTCCCACGCGATACCGTCTCAGCGGAGCTCTGGCAGGAATTATTTACAGGGCGCGGGGTTACCAATGGCATTGCATACATGGGATCCGAGAAAGAAGGCGGGGAACGAGGCATGCGAGATGGCGAACGCATTTTCTTCTACGATGCGTCAAAGAACTGGTGGAGTCGAGCAGGGAAACCGGAGAAAATGCCCATAGGAGAAATCGGTGGTCCCGACACGGAAATGTTTTATGACTTTGGCACCCCACACGATGAAAAATTTGGACCACACTGCCATCCCAACTGTGATTGCGGGCGTTTTCTCGAGATTGGCAATTCCGTGTTCATTGAGTACATAAAAGCTGAAGGTGGCACCTTTCAAAAACTCCCCAAGAAAAATGTGGATTTTGGTGGAGGACTTGAGCGTATCGCTGCAGCAGCAAATGGGAATGGGGATGTGTTTACCATTGATCTCCTTCAAAATGTCATCGTACAGATTGAAAAACTCTCAGGAAAAAAGTACGCAGAGCATCAATACGCATTCCGCGTCATTACCGACCACATCCGCGGTGTAGTATTTATGATTAGCGAAGCAATATATCCGAGTAATAGTGAACAGGGGTACTTCACACGTCGCTTGCTTCGCCGTGCGATACGCTACGCAGATATTGTGGGAATTCCTCATGGTGAGCTCAAACTCCTCGCGAAGAGCGTTATAGACATGTACAAGGGGCACTATGAAAAGATAGCGGAGCACGAAGCAGACATTATCGACACCATATACGGTGAGGAAATACAGTTCCGCAAAACACTCGAAAATGGCCTCAAAGAATTCAACAAAATCGCTCTTAAAATTACACTCCCCGTAAAGCGTGAGGAGGGGAAGATAGTAGTAGATAAAAGCCAGAAAATAACGCCACACAAGTTCATCACCGGCGAAAATGCGTTCAATCTCTTTACCACCTATGGTTTCCCCATTGAACTCACAGAAGAAATTGCAAAAGAGCGTGGTATGACTGTCGCGCTCGGAGAATTCAAAGCGCTCATGGAAAAGCACAAAGAAGTATCACGCGCTGGCGCAGAGCAAAAGTTTAAGGGTGGACTTGCAGACCATTCAGATAAGGTGGTGATGTACCACACTGCCACGCACCTCCTCCTCGCAGGGCTCAGGAAGGAACTCGGT
>CAZNWG010000024.1:0-13177 GCA_964576905.1 uncultured Candidatus Saccharibacteria bacterium | reverse complement strand
GGGGATTCCAGTTCGCATGAAAGAGAATGATGTGCTTCACCACACTCACATCTGCTTTTGGAGATGCTTTCTTGATTGCGTCGTATGCGAGATTATGTGCTTTCGCAAGATTTTTCATCACTCGGAAGTAGAGTTGGAGCGGTGTAAATCCTTTCTGTGGCTGTGACTCATAGGTGCGACCAGAATTGGTTATTGCGATGAAGTCGGTGAGCGTAAATCGCTTGAAAGGAGGCCAGCTCCCACGGAGCCAACCGTTCGACCCAAACACATTGGGCTCATTCATAGTCGAAAAATCAGTACAGAGGTCCCCAAGCCGTGACGCGACAAAGGCACAGTACCGCGCGAATATCTGTGGCGCATCGGCGCGCTCAAACCCACCATACTTTGCAAACCATGTTGGCAAGGTGAAGTGCCAGAGGGTGACATACGGCTTCATCCCACGAGCGTGGAGCGCCATGAGTACCTTCCTATAGTGCTCAATTTCCTTTTCATTAAACTTCCCTTCCTCGGGCTCGATACGTGCCCACTCTACGGAAAGGCGATGCGCATTGTGTCCCAAAGACTTCGCAATATCAAAATCCTCTTCATAGCGATGGTAGTGGTCGCAGGCAATACCACAGACCGGCACGCGCCCCGCTCGCCCCGCTTCTGCCCAGTCGGTATTTTCGATTCCCCCCTCTACCTGATACGACGCAGTCGCTGCACCCCACGAAAAACCCTCGGGGAATTTTTTTAGTTCAGACATTAGGAAATACTATACCACAAACAAAACCAGCCCGAATGCTCGGGCTGGGTGGTGTTCGTGGGGAGTTATGTCCACGTCACAAAAATCCCAACTACTCAAGTGTGTTCAAAAAACTCCGCGGTGCGAGATATGAAAGCCATTTTTGGTAGAGCGCGGTGGTAGCGATGACATCGCGTGCGTTGTAGTGCGCGATGTCGCGGAACTTTTTCGCATGAAAAAGTTCCGCGACATCATCCCCCGCTACCCCCTCGGCCTTTGGGCTCTCTATGCCGAACGCGCGACAGAAGAGATGTAAGGACGGACGGCGCATCATCGCACCATAGAACGTCATCTGATCTTGGAGGTCGACGTGCCGAGCAGTTTTCTGCTGGTAGAGGTACCGCCCGTCCATGAGGTCGTGGGTCGGTCGTATTCCATGAATTGCAGAGCGGAGGTTGAGAAACGGTACGTCGAAACCGCGTCCGTTGAAAGTCACAAACGTATCGTATGACTTCGCTCCCTCCCAAAAATCCTCGAGCATGTCTTTCTCCGTCCTCGGTTTGAGCGTGTACTCACCATCTTGAGTCTCCTCTCCATGGTCACTCTGGTAGTACACCACTCCCTGCTTTCGCTCGAGGTCGTAGAGCCCAATTGCGACAATCTGCCCCGTGAGCGGAGAAAAGCCGAGCCCTTCGCGGAGGTCTTTCAGCTCAATCTCGCGCTCCGCCTCACTCTTTGCGGTGCGGAGCACCCACCGAGAGAGTATTTCTCTGGTGGTATCGTCGAGCGCATCCCACGATTCACCGACGGTCTCAATGTCAAAAACCAGTGTTGCCATATGGAGTTACAGTTGCCGTATCGGTGGGCCTCGGTATTTCGACGGAGATGGGTGTTGGAGGAAGTGGTACCGGTGGTGTTGGTACTGTAATTGGTGGCGGTGTATCTGGTTCAACCACGACCACATCCTCGGGTTGTGGTATCGGTTCGGTATCGTTAAGTGGTGGTGGCACGTACGAGCGCTTCACCTTCTCGATGAATGCATCCCGTTCGTCGCGGAGCGAATTCTTATCTTCATACGGCACTACTTCATAGGATTCTTTCGGCTCACCGAGAATAACCTCACGTGGCTGGGTGCGTACTCCAGTATCTTCTTCCGGTGAGAGCATGAGCGCAATTACCACCACGAGGAACGTGAGTATGAGCGAGGTCATGACAATGAGTAAATCTCGAGTACGAAACATCACTCCATAGTACAACACCCGCGGGGGCTTCGCCCCCGCGGGTGTGAGTATGTCCACGCTCGTACCACTATTTCACCTGCACCTCTATGAGTTTCTCCACGCGCTTGATGTCTGCGAGCAATTTGGGACGTTCAGTATTGAACAGGGTGAGAGAAAAAATCGCCTTTCCACCATTCCGTGCAAATTGCGCTCGGTCACCAATCTTTCTGTTCAGTGAAATGTCAACAAAAGATGCGAGTTCCTGACATTTTTTTATTCCTTTGAGTGCGACAATCTTTCCCTCTTTCTTTGAGTACCACTTGAGCGCCGCCGCGTACCCCTTACACTTTTTTGGGATAACCGGTCTCTTCGGCAGACGGATGAGCATGTCGTTCAGTGAGTGGTCAATATCACACGAGAGACGGTGTAATTCGACACGAAAACCACCGACGCGCGGACCGATTTCGATTATCTTCCAATCGTCATCAATCTTCATGAGTTCGACGTGAGCTGTTGTGTTCCTGAGTCCGAGCGCATGGATACCCGCCTCCGCAGCCACGTGCGCGCGCTCGATGGATGCAGATTTCAAGCTCGTCGGACTCATGTGGAGGTAATTGAAAAAATCTTCGTGGCCGATGTTGTGTCCCGTGAGCACACGCACCATCGGACAGAAGTACACCTTCCCCCGCGAGTTCACGTACGCTTCCACCGAGTACATGTCACCCTCCATGAATGCCTCCACCATCATGCGCGGTTCTTCGGTACGCTTGTTTTCGCGGTATATCTCACAAATCTTTTTTTCCATCTGCGTGAGTGCCCTCTTGAGCTCATCCTCATGGTAGCAGAGTGACACGAGGAGACTCTGCGCGAGATTGGTGGGCTTCACAATCATCGGAAAACCAATTTTTCCGATAATGCGCTTCCGTTCCTCAACAGTATTACCTTTGACAATCGTATACTTTGGTGAAAATCGTGGCGCGAGCAACTTAAAGCGTCGACGCATTTCAAGCTTATCGGTTGCCCATCTGAGTGACTCGGTTGTCGGGGTACGAAGGTACGGTACGTGCGGAATAACCTCAATAAATCGGGCCATGTGCGATTCCGAGCGAGAGGTAATCGCGCAGAGCTCATTTTGGTATGGAGCCAATGTTTCTGCAATGTTGGCAGGAATCCCAAAATCACACTCGAGGAGTATATCGAGATCTTTGTATGCCTCCTTCTTTTTGTGAGAACCGTCACGTGTATCACGAATGAGCATGACACGAAACTTCCGCTTCTCCCGCTTTTCATACGCACGAATGCTCTCTATCGTTCCAGAAGGCAACAGTGAAACGTACACAATGATGTTTCGTTCTGGTTTTTTCATGAGAGTGCGTGCAACACAAGAAATGGGTCACACAGATGATGATGTAGAATAATTAGTGTCGAAGACTATACCACGGTGACTCTTCCTTGTACAGGAACACCTAGAGTCTAAATGAAATTCCATACAATATTATCCAGAGCGTGGTCAAAAACCTTTCAAACAAGGCGCACAAGTGAGAAAATGCGAGGCATATTCAATATATGATGAGTGTTTTCGAGCGCAGGGCAACGCAGTATGAAAGGTTTTTGGACATGCTCTATTGTGCTTTTCTTGCCATAGACTATGATGTCTCCCATGGAAACATCCGTAAAAGTCATATTTTTAAACGCTGGCACCGAGACGCGCAAGGCGTTCCTTGCGGGTATCGGAGACACCCCCTACAAGTGGTACCACACGAAGAATATCGCGCTCCACATTTCAGCCAAAGGCGAGGTAATTTTTCTCCGAAAAAATAAACAGATTGACTGGACAGGTGCTCGCGTTTTCACACGCCTCCGTGGTTCTGACAACCAGTTCTGTGGAATTCTCTATGACTATTTTGCATACCATCACATTCCCGCAAGCGACCCCATAAATCGTTCCTACGAAAACAGTGCTGAAAAAATCTCTCAGATGTCCCTTCTCGCCATGAATGGTATCCGCGTGCCAGAGTCCTTTATCTTCCGTGAAGAATCGTATGCGAAAAACCAAGCGTACATAGAAGAGCACCTCACCTTCCCCCTCGTCTACAAGACTGATGGAAGTCGAGGGAGAAATGTACACTTTGTAGAAAACGTAGAAGAACTCCGCGCGCTCATTGCCAAAAAACAACCGGAGATACTTGCCCTTGTACAGCCATTCATCCCCAACACATTTGACACACGCACGATAGTCGCATTCGGAGAAGTGCTCGGCAGTATCAAGCGCACGCGCACAACTGGCTACCTCAACAACATCGCACAGGGCGCGGTGCCCGAGGTGTACACACTCACCGATGTGGAAAAGGAGGTGGCGATTCGCTCTGCACAGATATGCGGCACCGACGTGGCGGGTGTCGACATGATACACACCGAAGAGGGACCGATTGTCCTCGAGGTCAACAAGTCACCCCAAATTCACGGCTTCGAATCAATCCATCATTTCAAAGTCTTCGAAAAAATCGCCCACCTCATGCTCGAGCAAATGAAGTAGATGTTGGGTTTCGTAAACCCAACATGTATACTTATGTGATATGGAATTATTTCATGTTTTGAACAGAGGGGTTGATGGTCGTATTCTTTTTAAAGACTCTGGCGACTATGTCCGATTCATACACAACATGTATGAATTTAACGACGCAAACCCAGTACCACAATCAAATCGACGTCCTAATGATATTACCGAAAAGACAATTAAAGAACGTGAGATTTTGGTTGATGTGCACGCGTGGGTACTCATGCGCAATCATTATCATCTACTTCTCTCCGAGCGCAGAGAGGGTGGTATCTCTCTTTTCATGCGAAAGCTTAATGTCGGGTACGCAAATTATTTTAATGAACGATACCAAAGAAGTGGCACCCTATTTCAGGGGCGAACAAAGAAGATTCATATCGAGACAGACGCCTATTTTTTATACATCCTCCACTACATACACCTCAACCCACTCGACTACCTTGAGGGAGCGCAAGAATGGCGAGTGCGAGATGCCTCAAAAACTGCTGGGGTAGGGTTTTCACAACTCCAAAAATACCTGCATCAGTACAGGTGGAGTAGCTATCAAGATTACCTCGGTAAGAAAAACTTTCCTTCCATACTCACCACAACACTGTTTCAAGAAAGACTTGGGGATGTACAGAGGAGTACAGAGAAATATCTTCAGAGTATTTCAGACAAACGAACTGCCATACCAGCAAAACTTTTCCTCGAGTAACGAGTACGAGTAAGAATAATCATGTTGGGTTTCGTAAACCCAACATTGAGTGAATTTAGTACGGAATCTTGCACTCCTCGAAGCAGTGGGCGTCGCGGTTGAGGGTGTAGATGCGCTCACGGCCCTCGTCGCGCACGGAGACGGCGTCCACTGATTTGAGCACGTTGAGGTGGTGGGTAATCGTGGGTTGCTTCAGGCCTAAGCGCTCAGTGAGTTTCCCCACAGTCTCCCCTTCTTTTGCTTTCCCGAGGAAACATACGAGTTTGTACCGACTCTCCACACCCACCACTTTGAAGCAGTCGGGGCAGAGTTCCGCTTCACTCATCACTGATCTTTTCACCCACGCTGGACGAGGGTACGTTCGTGTTTCGGAATGAGTGTCTTTTTGTGCTTTTTTCTTTTTTTCCACAGTCGTAAAAATTATATAGGCGGTTGTCTATATATTATGTATAGGCAATTATCTATCAATCATAACAATGTTGCCTTCGCGGAGCAACGCCTTTTTACAACACCATGCCAAATGCCACAGAACACGCAACACTGACCCACGTTATCAAGCGATCAGGACGTAAAGTCCCCTTCAATAAAGGCAAGATAACCCGCGCAATAGAAAAGGCGCTCCACGCGACAGGTGTGTACAAAGCGGGTACCGCGGAAAAAATCACCAAGGCGGTCATCGCCGAGCTCAACTCCCTCCACAAGTCAGACCCCGTGTTCATTCCCTCGGTGGAGGAGGTGCAGGATGTGATTGAGCGCACCCTGATGGAGGTTGGCTACCTTGAAACGGCAAAGGCGTATATTCTCTACCGCGAGCAACACGCGCAAATTCGTCGCATGATTCAAACCGAATCAATCGACTTGGTGGACCAGTACCTCGCATCGGCAGACTGGCAGGTGAAGGAGAACAGCAACATGGCGTTTTCTCTCCAAGGCCTCAACAACTATATCGCCTCGGAGGTCTCGAAAAACTACTGGCTCAACAAAATCTATCCGCCCGAAATCCGTGATGCGCACCAAGCCGGTGACTACCACATTCACGACCTCAACCTCCTCTCGGTGTACTGTGTCGGGTGGGACCTCTACGACCTCTTGAAGCGTGGCTTCGGTGGCGTACCGGGCAAGGTGCAGAGCAAGCCCGCAAAGCATTTGAAGACCGCTCTCGGGCAGGTCGTGAACTTCTTCTACACGCTCCAAGGCGAAGCAGCGGGTGCACAGGCATTCTCAAATGTGGACACACTCCTCGCACCATTCATCTGGTATGATCATCTCTCCTACGATGAGGTGAAACAGGCAATTCAAGAATTCGTGTTCAATGTAAACATTCCGACCCGCGTGGGCTTCCAAACTCCGTTCACCAACATCACCCTCGATCTCACCAT
This sequence comes from uncultured Candidatus Saccharibacteria bacterium, assembly GCA_964576905.1. Classification (GTDB taxonomy): domain Bacteria; phylum Patescibacteriota; class Minisyncoccia; order Phycocordibacterales; family UBA918; genus Damh-18. The sequence goes on along the minus strand of CAZNWG010000024.1, from coordinate 6,600 downwards.
CCCCGCGCACTACGAGAAGATGCGCGTCATCGTGGGAGGTAAAGAGATGAAAGAAACGTACGGCGAATTTAAAAAAGAGATGGCGATGTTCAACCGCGCGTTCCTCGAGGTGATGAGCGAGGGTGATGCTTCAGGGCGTGTGTTCACCTTCCCCATCCCTACATACAACATCACCAAGGATTTCGACTGGGATGATGAAAACATCGTGTCCTTGTGGGAAGCAGCGGCAAAGTACGGCATTCCATACTTCTCCAACTTTGTGAACTCAGACATGAGCCCGGACGACGCGCGCTCAATGTGCTGTCGCCTTCGCATCGACAACCGCGAACTCCAAAAGCGCGGTGGTGGACTCTTTGGTGCGAACCCACTCACCGGCTCTATTGGTGTTGTCACCATGAACCTCCCCCGCCTCGGCAAGACCTCAAAAAACAAAGCTGACTTTCTCGAGAAACTCGCTGTACTCATGGACAGCGCGCGCGATAGTCTTGAAATCAAGCGCAAAATACTTGAGCAACTGACCGACAAAAACCTCTATCCGTACACAAAGTACTACCTTGAAAACATCAAGACCGCGTACGGCACCTACTGGAAGAATCACTTCTCCACGATTGGCCTTGTGGGTATGAATGAGGCAATCCAAAACCTTCTCCACACCACTATTGCAACAGAAGAAGGACAAGTGTTTGCTGCAGATGTACTCGACTTCATGCGTAGCAGGATGTCTGACTATCAGGAAGCGACCGGTAACAACTACAACCTCGAAGCCACGCCCGCAGAGGGCACCTCATACCGTCTCGCACTCATCGACCAGAAAAAGTTTGATGATATGATTTTTGCAAATGGCGTCGGGCAAGATGCGGTAGACCCCTACTACACCAACTCCACACACCTCCCCGTACAGCACAGTGAAGACATCTTTGAAATTCTCGAATTGCAGGACACCCTCCAGACGAAGTACACGGGTGGCACGGTCATACACTTCTTCCTCGGCGAACGTGTGCAGGACGTGAACGCGGTCAAAAACCTCGTGAAGAAAATCTGCAACGAGTACCACCTCCCCTACTTCACCATTTCGCCAACCTTCAGTGTCTGCAAAAACCACGGGTACATCCACGGCGAAGCATTCACCTGTCCAACGTGCCAGAGCGAGTGCGAAGTGTACACGCGCATCGTGGGCTACCTTCGCCCCGTGGAGCAATGGAACAAGGGCAAACGCGCAGAGTACGGTAACCGTGCGCACATAGATGCAAAGTCAGTCGGTGCACCTATTGAGTGTAAGGTATGAAGATTGGCGGACTACAAAAATGTTCGCTCATAGATTACCCCGGAAAAATTTCTGCGATTGTATTCACTATCGGATGCAACTTTCGCTGTCCGTACTGTCACAACCCAGAGCTCGTGGATGAAACTTCGGAAGAAATGTCTGAAGATGCAATTTTTGATTTTTTAGAACGGAGAAAAAATCTTCTCGATGCGGTTACGATTACCGGTGGAGAACCCACCATGCACGGCGATCTCATCCCCTTCATACGGAAGATTAAAGCATTGGGATTCCTCGTAAAACTTGATACCAACGGTACCAATCCTGATGTTATTGAAACGGTACAAAATGAAAATCTGGTGGACTACATCGCAATGGACATCAAAGCTCCCGTAAATTCGTATGAGAAAACAGTGGGACGACCGGTCAATGCAGACGCTATCAGAAAGAGTATCGCGCTCATTATGAATGGAACGACTCCATACGAATTCCGTACCACCGTCGTAAAGACACTTCTCTCTCCCGAAGACATTCGTGCTATTGGTGAGGACATCAACGGAGCGCGAACATACTACCTGCAAAAATTCGTGCCGACAAAAACCCTCAATCCCGCTTTTCTCCGAAAGACCACCTACACAGATGCAGAATTTGAAGAAATGCGTACAATGATGGGTACCTATGTCAGCACCTGCACCATCCGGTAATCCGGCAAAAACCATCTACCTCGATCACGCCGCCACAACTCCCATTCGCGATGAGGTGCTCTCTGCGATGCTCCCGTACCTCGAAGGCACTTACGGAAACCCGTCATCAATCCACCACAAGGGGCGTGAGGCGAAAGGTGCACTCGAACGCGCACGAGGAGATGTCGCGAGCGCCGTAGGCGCGCGCGCTTCAGAAATTGTTTTCACGAGCGGTGGCACCGAAGCCAACAACCTCGCCCTCCGAGGTGTCGGGATGTATGAGCGACATCGTAAGTCGCTCATAGGTATACTTAAGTCGCACATGCTCGTTTCCACAATTGAGCACGTTTCCGTGCTCGAAACAGCAGAAGCGCTCAAGGCGGATGGGTTTGAGGTTGAGTACATCCCCGTCGATAGAGATGGTACGGTGAGTGTCGCCGACGTACTCTCTCTCTCGCGCGCTGACACTGCACTCATTTCCATCATGTACGCCAACAATGAAATCGGTACTATAGAGCCCATTGCCGAAATCGCGCGCGCGCTCAAAGACCGCTTCGGAGAAAATCGCCCCCTCCTCCACACCGATGCCTGCCAAGCGGTCGGGCAAATTCCCACCAACGTAACCGAACTCGGTGTCGACCTCATGACGATAAACAGTGGAAAAATATACGGGCCGAAGGGTGTCGGAATGCTCTACGTACGCGAAGGAGTGCAACTCACCCCACAGATTACGGGAGGTGAGCAAGAACACCATCTGCGCGCGGGTACCGAGAACGTAGCGGGGATTGTCGGTTTTGCGAAAGCGCTCTCGCTTGCGCTTGTGGAGGAACATGGAACAAAAGAACGCCTCACTTCACTCAGAGACGACTTCATTTCTTCCATTCGAATGGAAGGTTTGGGTGCAGTGTTGAACGGTCACGAAACAAATCGCCTCCCCAACAACATTCACTTTTCCTTCCCGTACATTGAGGGTGAGTCACTCGTGCTCCTCCTCGATATGCACGGCATCTGTGCTTCAACCGGCTCTGCGTGCAACGCGCACGACCTCCTCCCCTCCCATGTGCTTCGCGCGATACAGCAATCCGACAACCTCATGCACGGGAGCATTCGTTTCTCGCTCGGTATGCACACGACAAAAGAAGAATTGGATTTCACCGTATCGACACTCATCGCCTCTGCCTCCCGATTACGAGCACTCTCACCACTTCCACTCAACTTATGACAAACAAAAATAACATTCCAGACGTCACCGCGTGCAACACCGATACCTCGTGGCTCTACAGTGATATTGTGAAAGACCACTTCTTCAATCCACGAAATATCCTCATCGAGGATTCGAGCTACGAAGGTGACGGCATCGGCATCGTGGGCAGTCCCGCGTGTGGCGACATGATGGTGGTGTGGATTAAGGTAAATAAAGAAACGAATCGTATTTCAGAATGCGTGTGGCGCACCTTCGGGTGTGCCTCGGCAATTGCCTCCACCTCGATGATGTCGGTCATGGCGACCGAGAACGGTGGCATGACCCTTCGCGAAGCGAAGCACATCACTCCCGAAGCAATACTCGAGCGCCTCGGTGGGCTCCCCGACCGCAAGTACCACTGCTCGGTACTCGGACACCAAGCACTCCGCGAGGCGATTTTGGATTATGAATCATCGCTCAAAGAAGATGGGACAGTATAATTCAAAAATCTCCGCCAAGGTGCCGTTTTTAAAAGGCGGGGGTAGGTCTGGGTTTAAAAACGGCACCTTGGCTGAGATTTCCCCAGTACACTGAATCAATAGATATGCAAAACAACACCTGCACATGGACGATTATCGAAAAAACTCCCGAGGTGCCTGGGGTGTATTCGCTCGTCCTTGAGGCGAAGGGCACGCGCCCCGACTTCATCGCCGGCCAATACCTCACGGTCCGCCTCCCCGGCTTCGAGCCCGCGGAGGGCAAGAGCTACAGCATCAGTAGCTCGCCGTACGAAACGTACCTCACGCTCACCGTAAAAGAAATGGGAAATTTTTCGCGCGCGATACTCGCGCGCGAAGTCGGCACTGAGCTCACCACCTCGCTCCCGTACGGTTTTTTCTACCCCGACACCCCGCTCCCTCTACACCTCACATTCATCGCGGGCGGTATCGGCATCACACCCTGCATGAGCATCATTCGCGACCTCACCCACGGAGAGTCTGCGCCACAGGTCACGCTGTTCTACTCGAGCCGGACGCGCGAGGGTATTATCTTCCGCGATGAGCTCGCGCTCCTCGCTGAGCAATTTCCCTCGCTCACCGTGCACCACTTCATCACGCGCGAAACAATCGAAGCAACCGAGCACCTCCACAACGCGCGCATCGACAAAAGTACCCTCTCACACATTCCGCACCCTCACGACACCGACTTCTTCATCTGTGGTTCAATCGACTTCACTAAAAGTATGTGGTCACTCCTCCGCGAAGCAAACATCCCCCAAACCCACATCTATACGGAGGGTTTTTTCTAGAGTGAAAAACAAACCAAATCCCCCGCGCCAAAGGCGCGGGGGATGTTGGGTTACATTTTTCACTTCACTATATCCTACTCCCCACTCTTCACCTCACCTTCTTCATTCTTCTTTGGAGCAGTTGCAACGAGTATGAAGAGGATGACGAGGACAAACAATGCTACCCCCATTCCCGCCCATGGCACCCACGTATACTTTTCCGTAAGCCGACTCTCTTCTCTATCACAGACATCTCCTATCCCATCCCCGTCGGTGTCTTCCTGTCTCACATTTGGAATCATTGGGCAATTATCTTGACTCTGCATGAGTCCGTCCCGATCGTAATCATCACACGCATCTCCCTTTCCATTCTTATCAATATCGAGCTGATCGCTGTTTGCGACAGAAACACAGTTGTCGCGGGCATCGATGATGCCATCTCCATCACTATCTGACTCCGTGAAAGACCGATTTTGTGTAGAAGGAATAGCATTGATTTGTAAGACTCCTGTATCATCACCGAGATTGCCCGATTCAATTGTTGGTACAAGAACATTCCTATCTGCATCATGGTAAAACACATATGAAGATCCTGGTTGTGCGAGAAACCGCACACTACGTTCCCACGTCTGTACAGCTGAATCCTGCACTATGTGCAATTCATTAATACGGAGAGGCTGCGCGTAGGTAAGTGTGACCACCCAATTACTCGCAAATGTCTGTGGGAAATGCACTATCCTATCGTTCAGTGGTCGCTTCGCAACAATGGTCCTCTCGATACCATCTACGAACGCAGAAATACTTATCGTCGTCGGAAGTGCTACATATTGGTCGAGTTCAAGAAATAATGATGAAGATATGAATGGCACATTGGCATTGATTGTAAACCGAACCATGCTCTCACGCTCTTCCTGGAGAAAATATTCAGCGCTCGTCTCAGAATTATTATCAACGAGCACCTGTGGATCACGATTACTACTTGCGGGCTCAGAGTCAATCTGTACGGGGACAGGAATTTCTGCATACGTCTCTTGAAGGAGGTACGGTGTAAACTCTTTGCGATTGACATCATACACCGCAAAGGTACCTCGTTCATACGGTGAGGTTTCAATCGGTAATTCGACGACCGTTGGGACGACAATCGGTACCGGTGAAATTGTTTTCATCTGACGGAATGCACTCGTAATGTCATTGTGTACTTGAGCAAATGTACTCTGCGCGATGCAGAGTATCGTAACCAAGAGAATGTTGAGTATTTGTTTCATGGTATTTATTCAATTACGCCCGCTTGTTGAATATTTTTTCCTCTTCCCATAAAGGCGGTCGAGACGAGTAGTACGCCAATACTGAGGAAGGTTATAATGCGTCCAAACAAATCCATCGCCCACACATCCACCAGGAGCAGTCGTACGACGACGAGCGCGAGGAGCGCCCATCCCGCAACGGTGAGTTCTTTGTTGTCCCGAGCTCTCCCCTTAAAAAGGATGGCTAATCCGAGAATTGTATAGATGACGAGTGAGCACATTGTCGCGATGTCCTCCGGGAGCAGTGCGTGGAGTACAAGCCAAATGAGCGTGAGCCCGTAGAGGATACCGAAAATAATCAGGGTGCTTCCGCACATCTTTCCAGATTCCGAAAATGTTTCTTCCCTATTACTTTTTTCGTACACGAAAAGTCCCACGAGCGCGAGTACGAGTCCGCAGAGTAAGACCACGAAAAAATCTTCATGCAAAATACCGGTACTCCATGATTGCGCACCAATATTTTGAAGTGACAGTGCCATTGGGACGGCAAAAAGAATACTGAGTGTGTTGACCACTCTCTGCTCGAGATTGATTGCTTCCGCAATTATCACGAGTACTGCCACCTCAAATACATACGCAATCGTGAGCACCGCGCCACTGAGCTCTGCGGTAGTCGCGGCAGCGAGAAGTGCCACACTTGTCCCCCCATACACATAAAATGGAATCCTCTCCCTCGTCGTCATGTAGACAATGTATGAGCCGAAACTGAATACGAGCATCCATGCGACAAAGAGGAGACTCTGCCACTCCTCGGGCGCAACACCAAATACCCACAGAATAAGGAAAATGGCTGTGCCAAACGCGGTGAGCAAATGGGGTTTTGAGAGTGCTGTACCTACCACGCGAATAATGCTCACGATGTTTGCGACAAAAAAGATTGC